>CBFHYW010000006.1:0-40305 GCA_965660135.1 Opitutales bacterium | reverse complement strand
CCCTATTTATGCATACAGGAGCCACCAACTTGGTTCGTCCATCTATGGGGAGTTGGATTTCATATGGCCTTGGGACGGAGAATCATAATTTACCCGCTTTCGTAACGATTTCCCCATCTTCAAGCAAAGGTGGGCCACGAAATTACGGTAATGCTTTTTTGCCATCCATTCATCAGGGCACAGCTCTGGGAAGAGCAGGGAATGTCAATGGAGCCAAGATACGAAATGTAGAGAATGCGATGCTTAACGATTCTCAAAGAAAAAGTCGTTTCAATCTATTGCAGCATTTAAACGCTGTTCAATCGAGTGGCTATTCTCAGGATGATGAGATGGAGGCGACCATTGAAAATTACGAGTTGGCTTGGCGAATGCAAATGGAGGCCCCCGAATTAACTGATTTGTCCAAAGAGACGAAGGCTACCAGAAGCATTTATGGTATAGACGAGAAATATACAGATGATTTTGGTAAGCAATGTCTACTAGCCAGAAGAATGGTCGAACGAGGAGTTAGGTTTGTAAGCGTTAATTATTCGGATGAATCGGCTAATCCAAGGTGGGATCAACACGGTAATATGCCGAAACATGCCGATCACGCCAGAGCAACGGACAAACCGGTCGCTGGATTATTACAGGATCTGAAAGCCCGGGGTTTATTGGAAGATACATTGGTGTGGTGGGGAGGCGAATTCGGAAGAACACCTTTTTCTCAAGGAAAAGATGGAAGGGATCATAATCCGCGTGGCTTTACTGTATTTCTTGCCGGCGGCGGAATAAAACCTGGAATTTCTTATGGTTCAACGGATGAAATTGGAGGGGTCGCGGTGGAGAACCGGGTTCATATGCATGACTTGCATGCCACCATTTTGCATGCTATGGGATTAGATCATGAAAAATTAACCTACAGTTACGCAGGTAGGGATTTTCGATTGACTGATGTTTATGGTCGGGTGGTAAAGGAATTGTTTTCCTAGAATTTCATGAAATAAACTTAAAGAATTAAACTAAAAAAAAGGAAGGCAACCCCTTTAATAATTTAATGTGGAGTAAGAATGTTTAGTCTAAGTTATTTTATTTGAGGACTGCTTTTAGTTAGTAAAGTGCTTGCAAGATTTAATGTCAGCTGTTATTTCTGATCGCTTTCTCAAATTTTTGTACCCCCACATTTATCATGTCTGAATTAAGTGATTTAACTATTAAGGTAGCACCGCGCGATCAAACTGGGCGCCAAGCTTGCAACAAACTTCGTGCATCAGGTAGAATACCGGCAGTTCTTTACGGAAAAGAACTCAATAAATCTGTCTCTTTAGAAGATAGATCCATGAGAATTTTGCTTCGAAAGGCTTCTGGGACATCTTCATTGCTTCGATTACTTGGAGAAAAAGGGGAAGATGAGTTAGTATTGATCAAGGATATGCAAATGGATCCAATAAAAAATAGTATCCTGCATATCGATTTTGTACAAGTCAATCGGGGGGAAGATTTGCAAACTAAAATCCCTCTTACTCTCAATGGAGAAGCTGAAGGAGTTAAAACAGAAGGAGGAATTTTGGAGGTATTGGTAAATGAGGTCGAAATTCGTTGCCGACCAAGTAACTTACCAGCTCAGATTGAGTTAGATATATCAAACCTCGCACTAGGTGAAAATCTTCAAATCAAGGATTTGCCCAAATTAGATGGTGTGGAATATGTTGCAGAGCCAGATGGAATGTTGGTTTCATGCGTTGGAAGTGCTGGTGGGCGTTCATCTGCAGAGGATGAAGAAGAATCAACTGAAGGGGAAGCAAGTGATGCTGAATCCGAGGACTCTGCATCTGATGAGGGGGCAAAGGAGTAACCTTAATCTTATCTCTATTTTATTTGATGAACCGTGGGAAATTTCGCAATCATTGGTCTTGGCAATCCGGGACAGGTTTATCAAAAAACTCGCCACAATCTAGGCTTTTGGTTGGTTGACGCAATTGCAGAGAGGGAAAATTTAGTGTTTCAATCAAGTAAGGATTTTCACGCCGATCATTTAGTTATGTCACGAAAAAATAACCGAATTTTATTAGTTAAGCCTAAAACCTTTATGAATGAAAGCGGGAAATATCTTTCGAAAATACTTTCTTACTTTCGATGTCCGCCAGAAAATGTTGTACTTGTACATGATGAATTAACCCTCCCGTTTGGAGAATTGAAAATATCTCACAAAAAGGGAACCGGTGGTCATAACGGTGTTGCTAGCGTGATCAGTTTTATTGGTAATTCATTTATGCGATTTCGTTTAGGGATCGGTTCAAAGCCCTTTCCTCAAATGAAACTTTCAGACTTTGTCCTTTCCAAATTGTCTTTGGAGGAATGTAAATCCTTAGACAGTAAAAAAGAAAATCTCATCGATGCACTTTATGGTCTTATCGATAACGGCGTGGACGCCACAATGAACTTAATTAACCAAACTAAACCTTCCCAACTATCCTCATGAATAAGCGAAATTATTTAGCTACTATTGTATACGATGCCCACGGTGCAGATGGATCTGCAGACGAGATGATTCCAAAACTTAGTGAAATTATCCGTCAAGTCGAAGGTGAAGTAACCAAAGTTGATAACCAAGGATCTCATGACTTTATATATCCGCAAAGCAAAGACAGAACATCTGGAACTTTTCTTCAATTTGAAATTGAATCCGATTCAGAAATGCCAACTCGTTTAAAAGAAAAATTAAAGTTGGAGAAAAAGGTTGATCGTATTCTCATCGAGCGCAAATAATAGGATTTGTTTTTTAACCTAAATTTATTTTCAAAATGGCATCTCTTAATAAAGTTCTACTTATCGGTAACCTAACCCGTGATCCCGATGTTAGAATGATGTCAAATGGTCGTCCCGTTTGTAATTTTGGTTTGGCATTAAACAGATCTTACAAAGATGCTGAAGGAAATCGAAAGGAAGAAACAACTTTTGTTGATGTCGAGAGCTTTGGCCCGAGAGCTGAAGCAATTGGAAGATTTTTCACGAAAGGGCGTGCTATTTTTATTGAAGGTCGACTAAAGCTCGACCAATGGGAGTCGAAAGAAGGAGAAAAGCGAAGTGCATTGCGGGTTGTGTTAGATAGCTTTGAGTTTGTAGACACCAAGCAAGACGGAGGTACTGGTGCTTCTAAAACTTTTGAATCTTCCTCTTCGCCGGCACCCTCCACAAAATCTCCGTCGAGTTCAGAAAACCCCAGTAATGACACCTCTTCTTCAAACACTGATTTGGATGACGATGTTCCTTTTTAACCACCCACTTATCATTTTTTAAATTATGGCCACAACAGAAGTATTACTCGTAGAACATATTAGCAATCTTGGAGCGGAAGGAGATGTTGTAAAAGTTCGTCCCGGATACGCACGAAATTTTCTATTGCCTCAAAAAAAAGCCGTTCATTTAAATTTGGCTAATAAGAAAAAGCTGGATGCACTTAAGGTTGCTCGTGCTGCAAGAGAAACTGAAGAGCTTCAAAAGTCTCAGGAAATTGCAACAAAACTTAAGGAAACCAAGATTGCAGTGGCAGTTAAAACTGGATCCGGTGGCAAACTTTTTGGTTCCGTAACTGTTAATCATATTCTTGAAAAACTTAATGAGCGCGGTTTTATTTTTGATAAAAAACATGTCAGTTCGTTTTCACCGATTAAGGAACTTGGAAAAACTATCATTACATTATCGCTTCACAAAGATGTAGATGTGGAGCTTGAAGTAGAAGTTGTTTCGGAAAACCCCATAGAAGAGGGAGAATAATTCTCCATCTAAGATTAAGATATTAGGATTCCCCGAATGCCAACGATAGAATCTTCTACTCAGAAAGAAAAATCGGTTGGTCGGTATGACGCAGCAGGATTAAAGAAAAAATCTACGGTTAATGAAACGATAGAGGGAAAGCCCTTACCCAGTAACCTGGACGCGGAGCAGGGTCTGCTTGCTGCTTGTATTATGGATACATCCGGTGAGGTTATGGGTAGATGTGCAGAACAGGCAATTGGTTCCGATCATTTTTACAATCTTAATCACCAAATAATTTTTGAAGCACTTCTTGACTTAAATCGTGAAAATAAGGCAGCAGATGAAATTCTTCTGGCTGAGAAGTTAGAATCCCGGTCTCAGTTAGAACAGATAGGGGGACAAAGTGCCCTGTTCGATCTAACATCAAGAATTGATACTACCGCTCATGCTACTTATTGGCTAGAAATTGTTAAGGAAAAAGCACTTCTCCGTCGGTGTATATATGTAGCGTTTGAAATTATTGACGGTGCTAATAATCTACAGGGCGAAGTTGATGATTTTCTGTCAGGAATGGAGCAGCGTGTTTGTGAGCTAGGCGATGATCAAAATACTCGTTCATCTATTCACTTTCGAGAACCTATTCAAAAGGCAATGGGAGAAATTCAGAAAATGCTCTCGAAAGAAGAGGTAGATGGATTACTCACAGGTTACAAAGACCTAGACAATTTAACCAATGGCTTAAAGGCTGCTGAAATGATTGTTATTGCCGCACGGCCTTCAGTTGGTAAAACAAGCTTGGCGATGAATATGGTGGAGAATATGGTTTTTTCTCCTAAGTACATTGACAACCCCAAAAACATCTTAGTTTTTAGCCTTGAAATGAGTGCGTCATCTCTTGCCATGCGTCTCATTTGTGGAAAAGCGAAAGTTAATATGAATGATTTACGTAAGGGCTTTGTTGCTAAAGATTACGCCGAAAGACTTAATGGAATAAGCCAGCAATTCCAGCAGGCTCCGATTTGGGTTGATGATACAAGCGGGTTGAGCATAAATCAAATCCGAGCTAAAGCTCGGAGGGTGAAGTCGAGAAATGGGCTATCTCTTATCGTTGTTGATTATTTACAATTAATTTCAGGTGACCGCTATTCTTCCTCGCGTGAAAATGAAATTTCAGTCATCTCTCGTGGCCTAAAATCCATGGCTAAAGAATTAGAAGTGCCAGTCATTGTTTTAAGCCAGCTGAATCGTGATTCAGAAAAAGAAAAGAGAGATCCCAGACTATCTGATTTAAGAGAATCTGGTTCAATCGAACAGGATGCTGATATTGTGATGTTGCTTGGAAAAGAAAGAAAAGGCGAAGACATTCGTGCTAGCGATGTTCCACAGCAAGACGGAGAAACACAGGGGGAGGATTTTGAGCCAATTAAGTTAATTCTTGCTAAACAGAGGAATGGCCCAACTGGATATGTAAACCTTGCCTTTATCAGAAAATATACGAGATTTGAGAGTGCACAGTATGACCCTCGACTTAACTAATTATTAGATGAGAATTCTTCGCTCAATTTTTCCATTCATTTTTCTTCTTTCAGGAATTATTATTTTGTGGTCACAAGTAATTCCAGATGGAAAAACTATTTCTTCAATATCTGTTCAGTTAGAAGGTCCTGATACGATTGGAAAATCGTTTATTTTGCAAAATCTGCAAATAGAGACTGGAATTCCCTACAAATCGAATGCAATTGATAAATCAATTACAAACCTTATGGAAACGGGGGCAATTGATGATGTAAAAGTCTTCCTCGACCCTGATTTAACTACTGATAGCGAAGTTGCATTAGTTTTTAAAGTTAGAACTAAATCACGAATAGGAAAAATTATTTTCGAAGGAAATGAAAAAATATCAAATGGAAAACTTGAGAAATCAATTGAAATAAGCGTAGGTGAACTATTCGACGAAGCTGAAATTAAAGCTGACCAAGGGAGCCTACAGGAATTATATTTAGAAAAAGGTTTTTGGAATTCACAAATAGATGCTCAAATCGTAAGAGATGAGGGAAAGAGAAGCGTTACAGTAGTTTTCAATATTATTGAAAATGAAAAACGAAAAATAAGTAAAATTATTTTCGAAGGAAACAAGAATATCCCTGAAAAAAAATTACTTAAAGCAATGGACACAGCACCTTGGCGCTTCTGGCGCTTTTGGTCTAAAAGGTCTCGATATCAACCTGTAATATTAGAGGACGATTTGGATAAATTAAGAACACTGTACAGGGACGAAGGATTTTTGGATGTTGCTATTAAACAAAGTGGGGTAAAAATTATACCTGAAGGTAAAAGTTCATTAAATATTGTACTTGAAGTTACAGAAGGTAAGAGGTCTTATTTCGGAGAGATTATTATAGTTGGAAATCAAGTTATTACGACAGAAGAACTAAAAAGCCTGACGAACAGAGGGGATATAGAACTTAAAACCGGTGATGCCTATTCGCCCACTCTTCTTTCCCGAGAAGTTAACCGACTAAGAAAAAAATATGGAGAGAAAGGATATCTTGACGCACGAGTAATATCTATTAGGAAGCCAAATGTTGTAACTGGGCAGATAGATTTACGGTTTGAGATTACCGAAAATAATAAATTTTCGGTAAATTCAATTCAGGTTCGCGGTAATGAAAAAACAAAAACTATTGCTATAATGCGGGAATTAGCACTGGCTCCAGGCGAGACATTTGATTTACTACGAATGGAAACCAGCGAGGCTCGCTTGAGAAATACGAGGTTTTTTGAAAAGGTAACCTTAGACGATGAGCCGATTACTTCTCAAGACCCTGAATTGCAGAGCAGCAGAAGAAACTTGGTGGTTAATGTAGAGGAAGGGCGTACCGGCCATGTGTCATTTGGTGTGGGATTTAGTTCATTAGAGAAAGCCATGATGTTCGCTGAATTTCGCCAAGGCAACTTTGATATTATGAGATGGAGGAGCCCGCACCGATTACAGGGAGATGGGCAAAAATTCCGTTTGCGGTTAAAGTTAGGTGCACGTAGTAATGAGGCAAGACTTGCTCTTGAAGAACCTTGGTTCATGAACCGGAGGGTCGCTGCCGGCTTTGAATTATTTAGAGAAAAGTCAGACTACTACAGTTCATATTATGATGAGATGCGAGCAGGATTTGAGGTCTATTTTAGAAAGAGATTATTCGAGCTTGTTGAAGGCCGCCTTTTTTACCGATTGGAGGATGTCGAAATTGACGATGTTAGCACTTCGGTTGGTGTTCCTAGTTTTATTAAAGAAGAAGATCTTCTAATTTCGAAAATTGGACTTAGCCTGACCCGAGATACTAGAAATAGTATTCTTTTTCCATCGGAAGGAAGTATTGTCACATTACGTAAGGAATTCGCTGGAGGTCCTTTCGGGGGAGATGCAGATTATGGGCGATTTGAATTACAGGGTGCCAAGTTTTTTCCAACGTTTGACCCTATGGATCAAGTTTTATCAATTGTTGGCAAAACAGGAACCCTGGGACGCTTTGATGGAAAAGATGCAGATGTGCCATTTTTTGAGAAATTCTTTTTGGGAGGTCCTTACAACTTGCGCGGTTGGGATTATCGTGATGCTGGACCTCAATCTTTAGATGAGCCGAATGGAGGTAACTCCTACAGTTATTTAAGTGCAGAGTATACTTTTAAAGTAGCTGACCCATTACGCTTTGCATTTTTCTATGACGGTGGATTTTTGAGAACAGGTGACTTTAAATTTCTTCCTGGGGATAATAATAACGAAGGTTGGCATGATAATTGGGGTCTTGGTGTCCGAATAATGGTTATGGGAATGCCTCTTCGTTTAGACTTAGGTTTTCCAATTACAGATCCATCTAATACAGGAGGTTCCCCGCAATTTCATTTCTCTGGTGGTACAAGATTTTAATTTCTCTTCTAAACTTAATAACTTAACTTATTTTTTCTATGTTTAATCTTCGAGGTCTTCTATTCTGTTTAACTATTCTGTTTACAGTTTCTATTTCTTCTGCCCAAAAAGTAGCAGTTGTAGATGTTCAAAAAGTTTTTGATGGATATCAAAAAGTCAAGTCTGCGAGAGAGCGGTTAGACAAATCCAAAAAAATTGCAATGGAAGAACTTGAAATTTTTAGAGCTGAAATGGAAAAAATTGTAAAAGAGCTGAAAGAAATGGAAGAAAAAATTAAAAATCCAAATATTGACAGCACTGCTTTAAGATCTGAGTACCAGAAAAAAGTTGAGAAAGCGAAAATTAAACAAGATGATATGGTTTCATATGACAAACGGGCAAAAGCCACAATAAGCCAAAGGCAGAGAAACCTCTTGGTCGAACATCTTGGCGATATTCGTAAGGCTGTTGAGAAAGTTGCAGGGGCAAAAGGATTTGATTTGGTTTTGAATTCTTCTGAAACACAGTTGGGCGTTTTTTATGCTGGTGAAAAGTTTGATGTTACCGAAGATGTTATCGTTACCCTAAATGCTAATCCGAGCAAAAAGTAGATAGTATATAACGGTATTGATGGTTAAAAGTCATGGATTTCACGATCGACCTTGATCAAATTCTTGAACTTTTGCCATCATCAAAAGTTGATGGTAAAATAAGCGATCCTATTTTAAAAGGCATAGCAGCCTTAGAGCGTGCTGTTCCTGGTGATGTTTCTTTTTTAGGAAATTTAAAATACAAATCTCTTGTTTCTAGCACAGAGGCATCAGTTGTCTTTTTACCTCTTAGTTACGAAGGTGCTCCTAAACAAAATCAAGTGTATTGTAGAATGGAAGACCCTTCACATGGATTGGCAACCGTATGTGAATTCTTGGAAAAAAAATTATACCCTCGACCTGATTCTTATATTCATCCCTCTGCATGGATCGATCAATCAGCAAGGCTAGAAACTGGGGTTTCTGTTGGAGCTTTTAGTTTTATTGGAAAGGATGCACATATTGAAAAAGATGTTTGGATAGGAACGCATTGTCATGTTGGTGACTATTCAAAGCTTGGCAGTGAAACTCTTTTACACCCTGGGGTAAAGCTATTATCCCGTTGTGAAATAGGAAAAAGAGTAGTCATAAATTCCGGAGTGGTAATTGGTTCAGAGGGGTACGGCTTCGAGCAAATTAAGGGTTCGCATATTAAAATTCCACACCTTGGCCAAGTTATCATTGAAGATGATGTGGAAATTGGGGCTAATACTTGTATAGATCGTGCCCGCTTTGAGGAAACAAGAATTGGAGAAGGAACTAAAATTGATAACCTAGTCCAGATTGGTCATAATGTAAGAATTGGTAAGGGCTGCCTAATTGTAGCCCAAGTTGGCATTGCCGGAAGCGTTCAATTTGAAGATAATGTTGTTGTTGGCGGGCAAGCCGGATTTGCAGGTCATTTAAAAATAGGAAAAGGGGCTAAAATTGCCGGGCAAGCTGGAATTACGAAAGATGTTTCCCCTGGAGCTTTTCTTAAGGGAAATCCTGCAATGCCTTTTCAATTAGCTCAGAGAATTTCTATTTTACAAAAAAGATTACCCGATTTGTTCAATAGATTTGAAGCAACTTTAGATAAAGACTAACTTTAAAAAATGCAAAGCGGGAAACAATTAAAAATTTTTACTGGTAACTCAAACAAACCATTAGCTAATGAAATCTGTAATTATTTAGATGTTCCATTAGGCGATGCAACCGTGACTTCATTTCCTGATAATGAGAGTTTTGTTAGGTATAATGAGAACATTCGCGGTATGGATGTTTTTCTAGTTCAATCTACCTGTTCTCCAGCCAATCATAATGTGATGGAATTGTTAATTATGATTGATGCAGCACGGAGAGCCTCAGCTGCAAGGGTTACTGCGGTGCTTCCTTTTTTTGGTTATTCTAGACAGGATAGAAAAGATCAACCGCGTGTGCCAATTACCTCAAAATTGGTTGCTAATCTTTTAGTCGCTGCAGGTGCAAACCGAATTTTGACAATGGATTTACACGCCCAACAAATCCAAGGTTTTTTTGATATTCCAGTCGATCATTTATATGCATCACCTGTATTTTTTGAAGAATTAAAATCTAGAGATTTAGATAATATGACGGTTTTTTCTCCCGATGTCGGAGGGATGAAAATGGCGAATGCATATGCCGAAGTCTTGGAATGTCCGCTTGGTTTTGTTGCAAAGAGGAGAACAGGAGCTAGCACTGTTGAAGCCATGAATTTAGTTGGAGAAGTAGAAGGGCGCGAAATCCTCATAATTGACGATATGACGGAAACTGCGGGAACTTTGATTGCTGCGGCAAAGATTTTAAAAGATCGAGGTGCAAAAAAAGTAAGTGCTATTGTAAGCCATGGTGTTTTAAATGATACTGGAAAAGAAAGGCTGAGGACTGGTGTCCTTGATGAACTTATTACCACAAATACGGTAAATATGGAGACCGAAGATTTACCAATTAAGAAATTAAGCGTAGCTCCCCTTCTTGGTGAAGCAATCCGAAGAACAAATACTGACAGTAGTATATCCAGCCTTTTTCAAATAAAAGGCTTCTAATTGAATTGAAGCTCTCAAATATAAATTAGACAATAGCTTGGCGTATACACGCTTTATAAATTATGAGATCATATCATTCTATTATTTCATTATTTCTACTATGTAGCTCTTCTTATCTTTACCCACAAAATAAAGGGTTTACTCTTAAAGTTGATGATACACAGATTGACAGGTCCTATGGAAACGCTCCGAGCAGTTATTCCGCAGCTTTAAAAAATGTTACTCCAGCAGTTGTTGCAGTCACTACGCAGCAAATCGTTCGCCGACTTTATCCTGGAAATTCGTTGAACCCGAAAGAGGAGTTTCTTAGAAGGTATTTTGGTATTCCTGATTTGAGTAAACCACGCATCGAAGAAGAAATGGTCCCTGCTGGTATTGGGTCAGGAGTTATAGTTACACCGGAGGGGCATACAATTACAAATGCACATGTAATTACTGATCCTAGGACAGGGGAACTCGTTCAGGAGGTAATCATCCAATTGTCAAATAAAACAGAATATCAAGCTAAAATTATTGGCTTTGATCGTTCGACTGATGTTGCAGTTCTTAAAATTGAAGCAGATGAAGAACTCCCCCATGTAACACTTGCTAACAGTGATCAATTGGAAGTAGGAGATGTTGTTTTTGCCGCAGGCAATCCATTGGGCATAGGCATGACCGTAACCATGGGTATTGTTTCAGCAACCAAAAGGTCTGAATTAGATGTTCTTGCCCAGGAAGGTTCGTACGAAAATTTTATTCAAACAGATGCTGCAATCAATAGAGGTAATTCAGGAGGTGCGTTAGTTGATGCCAATGGCAGGCTGATTGGAATTAATACAGCAATTATTTCGCAGACAGGTGCTAGCATTGGAATTGGTTTGGCCATACCAGTTAATATGGTCAAGAAAGTACTTACAGATTTAGTTGAACAGGGCGGAGTTCGCCGCGGGTTTCTTGGCGTTGCATTCGCAGATGTACAAGGTGAAAAAGGTGCTATTGTTGGAAAAATTGTTAATGGTAGTGCTGCGGACTTGGCAGGTTTTCAACTTATGGACCGAATTGTGAAGGTCGGGGACACTTTGGTTGACTCAATTAATCAGTCAAGGTTGGCGATTTCACAAACTGCACCTGGAACGAAGGTTCCAATTGATGTAATTCGTAAGGGTCAAAGAATTACTCTCTATGTGACTTTAGATTTACTTGGTGGTAAATCTAAAGTATCTATTCCCGGAGTTTCTCTGGAAGAGCTTAGTTCCCAGAATCGACTTCAATTTGATATACCGGCAACAACAAGAGGTGTTGTTGTAATAAAATCTACAGGCAAAGCTGAAACATTTAAACAGGGAGTTGTAATAGTTGAAATAAATGGTTTTCAAGTCACCTCAGTCAAAGATGTAGAGGAGCAAATCAAAAGTGGAATCAATCGATTTTATGTTTGGTATAGAGGCAAATACAGGTTTTTGGCCTATAGGATGCCTTGATTCAGATTCAGAAGATTTAACTTCCGGGTTTAATTGGCTTAATTGCCTTTAGTTCTTCAGGTAATTCCTCAGGATTGTAAGTAGGGAAATTTAACTTGAGAAGAGGATTAAAGGGAACATCAAATTCAAGTTTTTCAGTGCTTCTATCTACTAATGCTGTAACGCCACAGACATTGCATTCAGTTCCTTTCAAAATGGCTAGGGCTTCGGAAACTCTTCCACCCTTAGTTACAACATCTTCGACTAGTAAAACTTGATCCTTTTGGGAAAGAGAAAAATTCCTTCTCAGGGCTAGTTTATCGTCTACTTTTTCTAAAAATATAAATCTACAATTTAATTGCCTCGCAATTTCTTGGCCTAAAACAAGGCCACCCATTGCCGGAGAAACAATTGTGTTGGGCTTGGCGATTTGTAACTTGCTTATTAGTAGTTCAGCTAGTCTGGTTACTTTGTCCATGTATTGACAAACTTGTGCACACTGAAAAAAATGTCCGCTACGAAGTCCAGATCGCAATATAAAGTGCCCAGTTAAGAGGGCATTTGTTTCTTTAAAAATTGTGATAACTTCTTTGTCTATTTCCTCTGTCATGAATTCACTTTTTTGATTCACTAGAATTAAGCAACAGAATTCATTCTACTGGTATCAAATGGTAATTAGGTTTCTATTTAGAAAGAATGCTCGGTAGTTAATTGTGGCCAATCCCTTCCGGAATTTTTGGTGAATTAATTACTTTATGATACAATTTAAAATCTATTTCGTAACTATCTGATTTTGCCAACCAAGGTTAACTTCTGGACCCATTCCTTGAAGTTTACCAGATACAACTCTCAGTTCCTGTTGCTTTGTCTCAATAGATTTATCCATTGCTAGTTGGGCTTTCTGAACATCTGAGTAACAACTAATATATTCCTCAGAAGCCTTAAATCCTTTAATTTTTGAGCGAAATACAGCCCCATCCGATTCAAACTTTGTTTTACATTTATCGCAACAGAACCCAATTTTTCTCCCTTCAAAAATAGAAAATTTAGTATCATCTACGGCTTTGTTAGAAACTGGGCAATTTTTGTTTATAGGAGTTTTGTCTGCTGTCTTATCTCCCGCTTCTTTAGCGACCTTCTCCAGTTTCTCTAATTTTAGCTCTTCAGACTTTTTAAGTTTTAATATAGAAGCCTGCAGACCTTTCAGTTGGCTAAGAATTTTATCATAAGATTGTGAGTCGACAAAAGATTTCCTTAGTGTTTCAGCACCTTTGGAGGTGACTTTTGTTTTCCACAGGAAGACTTTTTTAAGTTTTTTAAGTTTTTTAAGTTTTGGAATTGAAGCATCCGTAACTTGTGTTCCATATAGATTGAGATACTCGATATTGGGTAACTTAGATAAGTGATGTGTGGCTTCATCGGTTAAATTGGTATTTTCTAGGTGAAGGCGAGAAAGAAGAAGATGCCCGGATAAATCAGCAATTCCCTGATCAGTTACTCCAGTTCTAGCAAGATTCAGCCAAAGAAGTTGTTTTGATATGGGTTTGAGTAGGTTAATGTTTTCATCAGTGAAATTTTTGCCAGTGTAGGAAGCATTGACATAAATAGTGTTTGTATTTTGGGCTATAGGCATGACTAACAGCCCAGCTTCCCGAATTTTTTCCAACGAATCTGGATCTGCAGGCGGAACAATCGGTAATTTGGGTTGAAGTGCTAAACTTTTTGACAAAAGTTTTTTTGGCATATTTTTAAAAACATGCAGAGCATACTTTTTTGATTGTTCATCTAAGTCAGAAACAAGAAGGTCAAAAGATGCTCCCAAAGAAATCCATGCTTTCATAACCGTTAGCTCTTCCTTGGTCACAGGGTTATAATGGCCTTCATCCTCCATAGGGGGCATGGCTTCGTCATCGTCTTTGGGCAATGTAATTCGATAAATTAATTCACTATCATCAATATTACCCTTAATTAAAATATCTTGTCCAACTCCGCTACCACCTTTGAGAAAGTCTTCTCTTGTGTGAAGTTTCAGTTTCCCTTTACTTTTATTTGGACCATGGCATTCTAAACATTTTGCTACAAAAACAGGCTGAATTAGACTATCGAAAACCTTTTTTTTGGAATAGTTTTCTTCAGCAATAAGTTGTAATGAATGAAAAGTAAGTGTGATGCTAATAAAAATATTCAAGAGTTTCATAATTCGTTTGGAAAAAAGTTTTATAGTAATAAATCTAGTGTTTTTAATAAACCTTGCAAGGGAACGATTGTTTTATGAGTAAGAAAGTTGACTGGGGTAAGGAGTTATGGTGTGTTTTGCTTTTCGGTTGCATAGGATTTACTGTTTGGCCCTTGATGGTCTATTATTTGGGGCAAGCATTGCATGTTAGTTACTTTATGGACCTTCCTTTGCGAACTTGGGCTGAGCAAAAAGTGTATGGTCCATTATCTTGGTACAACTTTCGCTCCATTTTGAGTTTTCTTTTTCTTTTGTTTCCTTTGATTTTTTCTATTTTCTTGCGTTCTTTACTTTGCTGGGCTCGTAAATAACTCTTCTATACCGAAGATGGAACAGTACTTTCCTGATGTTTGCAAAAGTTTGCGTACGCCCCATTTATCCCTAGTAATTCTTGGTGAGTTCCTTGCTCTTTGATTTCACCATGATTCAGAAAAATTATTTGGTCAGCTTCCCGAATGGTACTAAGACGATGTGCGATAATCAGGGTTGTCCTATTTTTAGTCAGCTTATTTAAAGCGATTTGTATTTGCCTTTCAGTTTCTACATCTACGCTTGAGGTTGCTTCATCTAAAATAACAATAGGTGGAGACTTTAGAATCGCACGAGCAAGGGTCAGCCTTTGCTTTTCTCCCATACTTAATCTTATTCCCCTTTCTCCTATCAATGTGTCCAGACCTTCAGGAAGTTTTTGAACAAAATTCCATGCACTTGCTATTTCTAATGCGGCAACAATTTCTTCATTGCTAGATGATGGAGATGCGAGCAAAAGGTTTTCTTTTATTGTTGTATCAAATAAAAATGGATCTTGTGAAACTAACCCAATATTGCTTCGAAGTGTGCTTAATGAAAAATCTCGAACATTAATGCCGCCGATTGAGACTGACCCTTTTTCGACATCGTAGTAGCGAAGCAGAAGATTTGCTATGGTACTTTTTCCCGCCCCGGTTGGCCCAACCAGGGCTGTCGTTGAGCCTGATGGCAAAAAGAAATCCAGATTTTTTACTATGGATTGCCTTTGGTCATAGGCAAAAGTTACATTTGAGAATTTAATAGAATCCTTGTTTGTCGGGAAATGGGTAGATTTAATAGGGTCTTTAATTGAAATTTCTTCATCCAGAATTTCAAAAACCCTTTCTCCTGATGCTTTCCCTGCAGAAATCATGTTGTTGATTGAAACCAACTGTCTCACCGGCTCGTAAAACATATTAGCATAGAGTAGAAAAGCAAAGAATTGCCCATTAGTAAAAGCGGGGTCAGTTTGTAAAAGGTATGCTCCCATCCCTACTACCGCTAGGATTCCCAGCGAGGACGTAAAGCTTGCACTGGGCCCCTGAATAGACCATCGGTACATCGCTTGGAGCGATTTAGCTTCCAACTTCTTACTACAGGTAAGGAACCTATCTTTCTCTCTTTCTTTTAAATCAAATGAGTGAATTAACCGGTTACCTTGAATATCTTCGACCAATAGAGAATTCAAATCACCGGAAGCTTCTCTTACTGCCTTCCAATTTTTTTTAGAAACTTTGGAATATCGAAAAGCCATTATTATTAGTACGGGTAGAGGTAGAAAAACGAGTGCAGCCAATCTTGGTTCCTGTACAAACATCATTATCGTTACTCCAATTAATGTAAGTACTGCTATTACTCCCTGCTCGGTGCCATCCAGTATTGCCCGTTCGACATTTTGGACATCCTCTACTACCCGTGATGAGATATCACCACTTTTTCTTCTGTCGTAAAAGTTAATTGGTAAATCAAGTAACTTGTCGTGAAGAGCTTTTCTAATTCTTATTATAACCTTTTGTTCTAATTTGTTATTTACTCTAATTCTTAAGCAATTCAAAATCTCTTTGGACAGAAAAAGCCCACCAATTAAAAGAATGCCGTTGGTTAGGATTTTGGAATCTTTGAATCCTTCTGCAAAAATTTGATCTAGAACTCGTTGAATTGCTGATGGAACCATTACTGAAAGGATAGTCATGGCGAAAGCCAATGTTAGCGTCACCGCAAACAGAACTTTAAATTCGAAAATATATGCAGAAATTCGTTTTATTACTTTTTTGTTTTTGCTTTGTTTCATGTATGGTGTTGAACAGATAGGTAAAACCTTTTTTTTAATTTTGACAAATATCGACAACAAATTAGACCATGGTCCCACTGGTGCAATACTGCGTGACCTTCCCTCTCCGTATCAAGCACATTCAACAGGGCTTTTACACCTGCCTCGTTTTATTGCCAAGATTAGGAAACATTTAGATTGCGGGCTTCCAAAGAGTTATCAGAGAAACTTCACGAAGGGCTTTGACGGTTTTTTATGCCTTCACTTGGGTGTTGAGCCAAGAGATATAATAGAATGTGTACAAAGCTCAGTATCCGATGAAGAATTAAATCAAAAGCTCGTTGAGCTTTTCCCTGAAGAACTAAATTCGCATGTTTGGAATCGAAAAGTTGTGCAAATGGGTATGTCCGACATGGCATTAGAGAAGCTCGAAGAAATTAAATCAGATCTTGGTGCAAAAGATAGGACGGACCTTCGATCTTTTGCTGATGTCATAGATTTTGATGAAGGGCGTATAAAGTAAATTCTTTTACAGCCTTTTAACTGATAGTAGTGTTAGATCATCTCTTTCTGAGGATATTGATGAAAACTCCTCTAAACTTTTCATTAGGGACGCATTAAAGGATAGCGGGTTTTTATCTTTGGAATTTTTAAGCTTGTCGCATAATCGATCGAAGCCAAATTCTTCTTTTGATTGATTTTGCGATTCAGTAACGCCATCGGTATAAAGTACAAACATATCTCCAGGGTTAAATGCACATGTCTGATCCTCTATAATCTCTTCGAAAAGATCGGACGGAACCATTCCTAATGCCATACCATTTCCGTGCAGCTTTTCTACCTCTAAATGGTCGTTCTTTAGTTTGCCTAGGAGGGCGGGCTCGTGTCCAGCACGAGAGTAAGTTATTTTATTAGCTTGAGTGTCAATAATCGCAAGCACCAAGGTAATAAACATGTCCTCCCGTATTCTTTCTTCCAAATCTTGATTAAGTTTAATCAAAATTTCTTTTGGGGATTTTGATTTTTTTACATAATGCCTAAGGTTTGTTTGGCATAGAGCCATTAGAAGGGAGGCCGGCACACCCTTGCCTGAAACATCTGCAACTGAGACCGCAAACTTGGTCGCAGATAATTTATAAAAGTCATAAAAATCTCCACTTACTTGAGCTGATGGGACATAATGAGTGTCGATATCCAATCCTTTGAAGTCAGGGGATTCTTTGGCAAGAAATAACTCTTGTACATCCCGAGCTAGTGTAAGATCTGAATCCATTCTGGTTTTCTCAACCCGCAAATTCATTGCATCCGAATTTTTAATTGCCAATGCAGCTTGTTCAGCCAAGGAATTAACAAGTGAAAGGTCAGTCTCGCTAAAAGGCAGGCCATTCGCTGGGTTTGCAACAACAAGAACTCCTAAAATTTGATCATCGTGTATTAAGGGTGAGTAAATAAGGGAGCGAAGAGTTAAGGAGGGGTCATCGTGTTTTACCACACGTGGGTCATTTTGAGCCTGCGGAACATAAACAGCTTTTCCAGTTTTGGCCACTTCCCCAATAATTCCTTCTCCATCTTCAAGAATTTCTGCAGCAAGAATCTTTTCTAAAAAGCGTGCTCGAGTCAAATTTGCTTCACCAGAGGGTGTTTTAAGTTTTCGCTGCGGCGGGAATAGCCCTTCTGTTGCAATGCTTTGAAGCTTGCCGCTTTCCATTTTTTCGTAGACACAGGCACTAATTGCCCCAGTTGTCATTACAGCAGTATGAGCGATTCTTTGATAAAGGACATTTTTATCAACTCCCTCCCCTATCGCAACCGCTAGATTGTGCATGAAATCAACTATGATTTCTTTCTCTTGCTGCAGGCGAATTTTTTGATCTTTGAGCGTATCTATTTCAACTCTCGACTTTTTTCTCGTATAGTTCCACCCGAGTATTCCAATTATTATACCAGAAATGAAATAAACAATTGGGCTCATTGAAATAGTTATTTTAAAGCTGAATCTTCTACTTTTTGTTCGAGGTAATTCACTACATCCCGAAAAATTCTGGAATTCTTTTCGTTTAGGTCCATTAATGTCTTGTGTGCATTATATATTAATTCAGGGCATGTCTGCTGGTTAACATTTTTTACCTTCAAATTTTTAAGTTCATTCGGATTTGAAATAAATTCAGAGCTTACATGTGCAATCTTATGGATTCCTAGGTTTTGAACCGTTTCTAAATTTCTACCAATTAAATTAAGGAGAGTCAGATTTCCTTTTTCATCCAACTTTCTTAATTTTAAGGAAAGTCCCACTAAAATTCCTAAAAAAGTACTATCCATACTAGAACAATTTTGAAAATCGATCACGAAATTTCTGTTTCCTTCTTCAACCATCTCGTGAAGAAATGAGCGAAGGGGAGCACAATTTAAGTAGGAGGCTTTTTCCCTAATACGAACAAAAACCTCTTTGCCTGTAGCACAAACTTGGTAAATTGATTCATTGTTCACGCTATTTTGACGGTTGGTTAATGTATTTTAAAGATTTTAAAATTAACCACTGATTATTACAAAATGAAAATAGATTAATTTGGGAATCGCATTCGCCAAAATAATTTGCATGGCAGGTTAGATCCGAAATCAATTACAACGCTTCTTTAATTGCGTTGAAGTCTGGTAATTGCTTGGGGTCATCAGAAGACCAGGCAAAGGTAATGTCTCCATCTTTTGAGATTACGAAAGCTGAACGTTTGCATACCCCCTTAAAACCAATGAAGTCCTCGTACAAAACTCCATACTCAGAGGAAACCTCTTTGTTGAAATCACTTAGCAGCGGAAAATTTAGGTTTTCTTTTAGGGCCATTGCTTCTTGAGCAAAGGGGCTGTCTACGCTTAGACCGTAAACTTTTGCGTTTAGGTTTTCGTAGGAAGAAAGATCGTCTCTGACGGAACATGTTTCCTCGGTACATACCCCAGTAAAGGCGAACGGAAAGAATAGTAATACAACCGAAGATTCACCTTTATGGGAACTAAGTGTAACTTCAGATAGTCCCTCAGGCGTTTTTGTTTTAAGGGTGAAATTTGGTGCAGATGTTCCTACTGATAATGTCATAAAATTTAACTTTAATTTAAAGGGTTTATAAACTATAAATTAGGTAACGGAGTTAACACCGAAAGCAAGCGGAATTCACTAACTTTCAAAAAGAATTCAAATTCTACGCTCGAAGATTACCAAGTTGCTCTCTATTATTAAGTATTTTTAAGTTATATGATGAGTACCAGAGAATTGTTATCCAACACGGAAATTGTTATTGGAGAGGAAGAGTTTAACAAGAAGATTTCTAAGGGTCAAAAATTGAAAATTAAGTTTGGGGTAGATCCTACTCGCCCTGATCTAACTTTTGGTCATTTAGTAGTTTTTAATAAATTAAAACAGTTCCAGGATGCTGGGCACGAGGCTATTTTGTTAATTGGCGATTATACCGCTAGGATTGGTGATCCAAGTGGACGCTCAGATTTAAGGCCTGAATTAACCGAAGCCGAGGTTAATGAGCATGCCCAAACTTATCTTGAACAGGCTTTTCGCATACTTGACCCGAAAAAGACAATTGTACGAAGAAATAGCGAATGGTTCCAAAAGATGACTTTTGCTGATTCTCTTAGTCTCGCTAGAAAAATGACAGTTGCCAGAATGCTAGAACGAGATGATTTCGAAAAACGTTTTAAAAGCAACCAACCAATTTCTATGGTGGAATTTATGTACCCACTTATTCAGGGCTATGATTCTATTGTTTTAAAATCAGATGTTGAAATTGGAGGGTCAGATCAATTGTTTAATATGTTAGTTGGCAGAACCTTGCAAAAAGATGAGGGTTCAGATCCGCAAACTGTTATTACGATGCCCCTTCTTGTCGGGCTTGATGGCACAAAAAAAATGTCAAAAAGTTATGATAACTACATTGCATTTAATGATAGACCAAGGGATATATATGGAAAAACGATGTCAATTTCTGATGATACAATGTGGGATTATTTTCAACTTTTGCTTCTTAAGGACATTGATTGTATTAATGAATTAAAAAAGCATCATCCCATGGAAATGAAAAAGAAATTAGCAAAGGAATTAACCGCTCTTTTTTATAATTTAGAGATAGCTGAAAAAGAAAATATGTCTTTTTCTAATGTATTTACTCAAAGGGAAAACCCAGAAGAAATGGATTGTTATTCTATTTCTCAAATTCTTACACCAGGAGATCAACCGAATATATTGAATGTTTTATTTGGAACGACCCTTTTTGAATCAAAAGGGCAAATTCGTAGATTAATAAAACAAGGAGCCATCAAAATCGACGGAGTTAAGGTTGAAGCTCCCGAGGACTTAATTAATATCTCAAATAATGAAGCACAATCGATCGTTAAGGCAGGAAAAAAAATCTTTTTTAAAGTGCTTCCTTAATCTAAAACCTTTTTAAGAAATGGTGCAGTCAGACTTTTTTTATCAGTTAAAATTTTTGAGGTAATTCCATTGTAAAGTAATTTTCCTCCTTGCATCCCGCCCACCGGACCAAGTTCAAAAATAAAATCCGCTTCCGAGATAATATCAGTGTCATGTTCTATAACTATTACTGTGTTCCCTTCGTCAACTAAACGATGGAGAAGTAAAATAAGTTTTTTACAATCTAGTGTATGCAACCCAATGGTCGGCTCTTCTAAAATATAAAGTGTGGGCTTAGATTTTAGAAGCTTTCTATGTTTTTGCTTGTCTATGCCCAGTGCTAGTTCGGATGCTAATTTAAGTCTCTGTGCTTCACCGCCCGAAAGGGTTGGAGACATCTGACCGAGTTTTATATATCCAAGGCCTGTTTCGATCATAATCGAAAAAGTTTCGAATAAGAAATGGTCGAATTTAAAAAATTCTGCTGCTTCTTCAAATGTTAAATCAAGAATTTCAGATATATTCTTGGAATTCCAATATAATCCTAGAATTTCTTCTTTATACCTCTTTCCCTTGCATTCAGAGCATTGAACAAAGGAATTTGGTAAAAAGCTCATTTCTACTTTGATTCTACCGGCACCTTTGCATAATTCACAACGCCCCCCCTTAATGTTAAAGGAAAAATGACTTGAAGAGAATCCTTTCGCCTTTGCTTCCGGCAGGGAAGAAATCATTGTTCTAATTTTATCCCACACCCCCAAATATGTAACTGGGGTAGAGCGCGAAGTTTTTCCAATAGGATTTTGAGTGACTTCGATTACTTTATTAAAGATATTACCATTAATTATAGTTCCGTTATCTAATTTTAAATGCGGTTTTTTTTGCGAAATCGCTTCTTTTACAGCTGGAAAAAGAAACCCCCGAACTAAGCTTGATTTACCTGAACCTGATACCCCACAGCAAACAGATAGCCGAGCGGTAGGAATTTTAATTTTAAAATTTTTTAGATTTCTAAAATTAACTTTTTCCAATGTAAGCCAATTATCACTTTTGTTAACTTTTGTCTTTGAGGGCAAGCTCCTCCAATGACCAAGTAAAGGGTGCTTCATGCCATGGCGCATGTAGTTGGCCGTAGGGGAATCAGACAGTTTGTTGAGTTCCTGAGGTTTTCCAATACCGACTACCTGTCCACCATTCCGACCTGCCTCAGGGCCTATATCAATGAGATAGTCAGCTTGAAGAATGGTTTCTGGATCATGTTCTACCACAAGCAATGAATTCCCTTTCGCTTGTAGATTACGTAGTGAAAGAAGTAGCTTTTGATTATCTTTTGGATGAAGCCCAATGGAAGGCTCGTCTAAGATGTATAATACACCTGATAGATTTGAGCCCAATTGAGCAGCAAGTCTAATTCTTTGAGCCTCGCCACCAGACAATGATGAAGTTTCTCGGTCTAATGAAAGGTAATCTAGGCCAACTTTCTTCATAAATTGTAGCCTTTCAACAATTTCTGGCACGATTGCAGTGGCAACGGATTGAAGACGTTGGGCAAGTTTTATATTTTGAAGAAATTGAATAATTTCTTCGGGAGTAAGTTGAAGCAAGTGAGGCAGTGAAAATTTTTGATTACCTTTACCATATAATACAATATTTCGGCTAATAGGATTTAGTCTTTCACCCTTACATTCTATGCAGGTTTCGCCATCTTCCATTTTCCACCATTTTCCAGTTGCCGGCAAATCGTCCTTCATCCACTGATAAATTTTCCCATATCCCCTACAAAATTTACACCAACCCCTCCCCGAGTTCCAGGAGAGTAAACTTGGTTCTAATTCTGGGTATGATTCACCATTTGCTGAATCAACTCTTGTCGTGGAGTACCAAATACTTGTTTTTCCGTCTTCTGAACTTAGCAAGCTTCTACCATTTCCAAGTTTCAAAGAATTTTTGAGGCAGTTCTTTAATATTTGTTTTGAGGGAATATCTTCCCATTTTTCTTGAAGAATTTCGATGTCATGCAAGCGGTATCGATCTAATCCTTCAAAACCTTCGGTTTGAAAAAACTGACCATCGCATCTTACGAATTCATAGCCTTTTTCGCGGGCCCAGTTAACGACAGGTTTATGGTGTCCTTTTCTACTAGTAATGACAGGAGAAAGTAGAAACAAGGGATTTGTTTTGCTAGGTTTTGTTTTGCGAAGAACTTTTTCTATTTGTAATAAGATTTCTGATTCGCTTGCAATACTTAAGGGTTTTCCGTCCTTCACGCTAAGTTGAGTCCCTACCCTAGCATATAACAGCCTAAGAAATTGAGCTACTTCTGTAATTGAGCCAACTGTAGATTTTTTGGTTCCACGAGTTACTCTTTGTTCAATCGCAACTGTTGGTGAAATACCAGAGATTTTATCTACCGCAGGCTTTCCGAGCTGTTCAACAAATTGTCGAGCATAGGAAGACATCGATTCCATAAACCTTCTCTGGCCTTCTGCAAAAATAACATCAAATGCAAGAGAGGATTTTCCTGAACCGGAAGGACCAGTAATAACAACAAATTGATTAGTGGGAATGTTGAGGGAAATATTTTGTAAGTTATTTTCGCGAGCCCCTTCTATTTTCAATACATTGGATTTCCTATTGATGCAGTTTTTCGTATTGGCTTTCCTGCCCAAACCTTTACCGCTTAGGATGGAACCTGTTGGTGTTTTGAGTTTTGAAATCGCGACAGGAGAACCTTTTGAAATCATTTGTCCGCCGTATTTTCCAGAACCCGGGCCCATTTCCAGAATCCAATCTGCCTGTGCAAGAACATGTGAGTGGTGTTCAATGATGAAGAGGCTGTGTCCGTTGGCCACGATCTCTTGTAAGCAACTCATTAATTGACTTACATCTTCTAAGTGTAATCCGGTAGTTGGTTCATCAATAATAAGTAATGATGGGGAGAGACCTTTTTTCAGTGTGGTCATATATTTGATTAGCTTCAACCTTTGCAATTCGCCACCAGACAGAGTGTTCAAGGGTTGCCCTAGGGTCAAATATCCAAGTCCAACCTTTTTTAATGAACTTAGCTTTCGATTGGTTTTAGGAAAATCTTTAAAACGAGGCACTGCATCTTCAATCGTTAGATTGAGTATATCTAAGACATTCAATTCACCTAGTTGAACCGCTAGAGTTTCATCTTTAAACCTTTTGCCATGGCAATAATTGCATGGGATTTGAATATCAGAGAGAAATTGCATCTCTACAATTTCATATCCCAACCCGGAGCAAGCCTCACATCTTCCATTACCAGAATTAAATGAGAAATCACTCGCCGAAAAACCAAGTCTTTTAGCAGATTCTGTTCTACCCAAGGCTTCTCTGATGGGGCCCCATGCGTCAGAATAAAGAACAGGGTTTGATCTTGGAGAGCGTGCAACAGAACTTTGATCAATTAAAACGACTTCTTCAAAGTTGATGTCGCTTCTTACCTGACCACAGGTTGGCGATGATGTTAGCCCTTCATAAATAATATTGTGAAGAAGTGTAGATTTTCCTGACCCTGATACCCCAGCGATACATACAAGCTTTGATAAGGGCAGTTTGACATTCAGATTTGTTATATTATGGCATGAAGCATTACTTACATGAAGATAAGGCGTGTTCTTGGGGATTTTTCTTTTGGGAAAATGTAGAAACTCAGGGAGTGATTGTTTGGACAACCATTGTCCGGTAATAGAATTTCGGGATTTAAGAAGTTGGGCAACAGATCCCTCAAAGGAAATTTTACCCCCATTCGTGCCCGGTGATGGTCCAATCTCAATAACTTTGTCTGCCGCATTTATAACTTGTTCATCATGTTCAACCACACACACACAATTCCCAGCATCAGCAAGTGCTCGAAGAATCGAAATAAGTCTGTCTACATCAGTTCCATGAAGGCCGATAGTTGGTTCATCTAGAGCAAACAGAGTGTCTGTTAGTGAAGATCCCAAGCAAGCGGTTAGATTAACACGTTGAGTTTCCCCACCACTTAAGCTTTTGGCAGAGCGATCAATGCTTAGATACCCGAGGCCTACATCCTGAAGATAAGAAAGCCTTGATTTAATACTTTCAATTGCTAGGTCTGATTTTGGATCGCCAGAAAGTTCGTGGGAAGAAACCTTTTCGAAAAGATCATCAATCGAGAGCCGGTAGAGTTCGGGCAATGTACATGATTTCCATTTCCAATGCATTGATTCCTGTTTAAGTCTGTTACCTGCACATTCAGGGCATTCAAAGTAGCCCCTGTATTTTGAGAGAAAGACTCGAACATGCATTTTATAGGCTTTCTTCTCAACCCAACTAAAGAACGATTTTATACCGTACCATTTTCCGCTTCCTTCTTGGTAATCCGGGTCACCTTGCCAAATAAATTCTCGCTTATTTCTCGAGAGTTTATTCCAAGGGATGTTTAATGATATCTTTTCTTTTTTACTAACTCTGACAAGCTCGTCTTGGCAATGTCCATATATTTTTCCAGAAAAGGCTTTAATTGCACCCTCTTTTATAGAAAGAGATTCATCAGGGATAACTAGGTTTGGGTTAATTTCAATAATCTTTCCAAACCCTTTGCATTTTGGACATGCCCCGATTGAAGAGTTAAATGAAAACGCTGATGGATTTGCGGGAGAAAATTTGTGCCCATTAGATGGAGAGCGAAGACCTTCGTACAGCAAGTTAAGGGTATTTCCGTTTTCATCTCTAATTTCTCCCAATCCATGTCCGTGTTTAATTGCGACCGAAATTGCTTCAGTAAGGCGATCCTTGTTTTCTTTTTTGGTGGTCACTCGATCAACAACCACAAATAGTTCATTCTTTTCCCAACCTGAATGAATAAGATCTTCTATGTGGCAATATTTTTTTCTGTGTAAGCCCCTCGCATGCCCAGCTTGAATCAAAAAGGAAAGAAATTCTTTGGATGGTAGAGTTTTGGGTTTTTTTGCGATAAACCCAATGATTACATTTGAATTTTTTTTGCGTAACAAATCTGCGGCTAGAGATTCACCTGTCTGATATTTAAGGGGTTTTCCTGAATCAGGGTCAAAAAAAGTCGCAACTTGGGAAAACCACACTTTAAAATAGTCGCAAAGTTCCGTCATTGTTCCAATCGTCGACCTTGAATTTCGAACGGTATTTTTTTGTTCAACGGCTATAGATGGGCGAATATTTTTGATCGAATCAACTTCAGGTCGCTGTAATGTTTCTAAAAACTGCCTGATGTATGGACTAAATGTTTCAACATATTTCCTTTGTCCCTCTGCATGAAGAACATCAAACAATAAAGTTGATTTCCCTGCACCGCTTAAGCCAGTAAATACAATTAATTGTCCCGGAAATAATTCAAGATTTATGTTCTTGAGATTGTTCTGTTTTGCACCAAGGACCTGAATCGGAGAGTGATTGGATGCCATTATTAATATCTAAGTGTAGTAGCGAAACAGACAAGCCACATAAGAAAAATGGCGTCCCGTAGGGGATTCGAACCCCTGTTGCCGGGATGAAAACCCGGTGTCCTGACCTGGCTAGACGAACGGGACAAGATTCAACATAATGGTTTAAAATGAATATTTCGCAAGTTCAAATGATTTATAAGTTATAATTGTGAAGGTTTGACTTTAATCAGTACAAGTCTATCTTAGAGATTTTTTCTAATGAAACCTACCTATAATCCGTCCAAAATACGTAGAGCACGTAAATTTGGTTTTCGTAAACGCAATCAAACAAGTGCTGGACGCAAAGTCCTAAGAAATCGTCGCAGAAAAGGAAGAGCAAGTTTAACCGCTTCAGTACCTCGCAGATTTCGCTAACACTTATTTGCTTTCTCTCTCTTTGAATTCTGAGAACCAATTTTATTTGCAATCCATGCGGTTGCGGAAATCTTGGGAATTTAATTCTGTTAAAAAGTTAGGAAGGCGATATAAAGATCAAACTTTTTGGTTTCAGATTTTCTGTGATACTGCTTCGATGGAAATGCCTAAGTTAGGTATTATCGCCTCACGGAGATTTGGAGGTGCGATTCAAAGGAATCGTGCCAAAAGAAGATTTCGAGAAATATTTCGTAAAAACATTAACCATTTTCCTAGGGGATCTAAAATAGTTCTTCTGCCACGACCGGCTTTGTTTTCTTATTCTTTTGATGTAATTGAAAGCAGAATTTTAGCCGCGGTCGATAAAACAACTTATATGTAATGAAAAACATTCTAATTGGTATTAGCATGCTTCTTTTGGCTTTCTTCTTATTGTGGGAGCAAGGTCAGCAACAACAAGAATTTATTGAGCAAGCACGATCTTCGGATGAAAACTTTAAAGAGAATTTCAACGAATCTAATATTAGCACACATGCATTTGAACCACCTTCAAACTCTGAAATTGAAACTGATCGTAATGCAAGTCAAACTGTACTTCCCGTTGCCTCTGTTGAGATGCAGAAAGAAGAATTGTTTGAAGGGTTATCAAATGATTTTTCTAATTTGATCTTTACCAATCAAACAGGTGCAGTCCGGGAGGTAAAATTAAAGAAATTTTCTAGGTTGAGTCGGGATTACAATATGCCCCATATTGGTGAAGCGATGTTATCGCTTACATTTGAAGATGAGGATGGAAGAAAATTACCGGGATTCTCCTCTTTCCCTGGTGGTTTTAAGAGAGTGAAGAGCGACCCTCAATCAATTGTCTACCAATGGGAGATCCCTAATCAATTAAGGATAGAGAGGCATTATACGAGGGAGGATAACAGCACTTATGTGTTTGAGCATAAAACATCTATAACAAATCTTAGTCAAATGCCTCTTGCACTGGACCGAGCAAAATTAAATTTAGGATCAGCGTTTAGAATGCCCCGTTTGTATAACCCCTTCGATAATGCGACAACCTATTTAAATGTTGGTTATTATAACGCTGGTTTACCTTTGGCTGAAGGTTGCTCCTGTGCGGAATGTAGTGGGCGGATTGATGGAGAGAAAGAAGAATTTTTTCAACTTAACGAAATGGATGCTACTGGAGAGTTGAAAACAAGAAAGTTATCTCAAGCAAAATGGGCCTGTGTTAATAACCAGTTCTTTGTAAATATTGTTCGCCCAGTAAACGATATTTCGAACGCTTGGATTAACGGTAAATCAGTTCAAATACAAGCAAGTGATAGTGAAGAAGAAATTCAAGGAATAAGCGGAACAATATCTTTTCCCCTCGGCATTATCAGGCCTCAGGAATCAAAGGAATTTTCTTTAATTGTTTATTCTGGGCCCAAAGATTATGCCGGCTTGGCATTATTGGGGCATGAGCAAAAGAAAGTCATGCAGTTCGGTGTCTTTTGGTGGGTTTCTGAACCTTTTAGTTGGGTACTGAATAAGTTGCATGGATTACTTGGTAGTTATGGGATCGCCATTATACTTTTAACCATCTTGGTTAAGCTAATTCTTTGGCCGTTAACCGCTCAGGCCACCCGTTCCCAAAAGAAGATGCAGTCCTTGCAGGGGCCAATGTCTAAATTAAGGGAGAAGCATAAGGGTAATTCGCAAAAACTTAATCAAGAAATGATGAAGTTTTATAAAGAGCATAAGGTTAACCCGTTTGCCGGATGTTGGCCTATTCTTATTCAAATACCCATTTTTCTTGGAATGTTTTGGATGTTGAGGTCTGCCGCAGAGCTTTATGGTCAAGAGTTTTTATGGGCAAAAGATTTATCCGAGCAGGATCATGTCGCTCAGATTCAAGGGTTTTCTCTTAATGTTCTTCCTATTTTGATGGTGATAACTCAATGGTTTCAGATGAAGTTAAATCCTATGCAAATGGGACCTGAATTAAGCGATGCTCAAAGGATAAATGCGAAGATGATGCGTTTCATGCCCTTCATGTTTTTGATTTTTCTATATTTCTTTTCTTCTGCCCTTGTTCTTTATTGGACCGTACAAAATTTGATGACGATCCTTCAAACACTTATCACTAAAAATAAGCCGGAACCTGCATCTAACTTCAAGGCAAACCTTAATACTACCGAAGAGATAGAGGATAAAACTACGGGTAGAGTAGAACTCTCAGATAAGGAAAGAAGCTACAGAAATCTACTTGGACTTAAGGGGAAAGGGCCCATTGACTCGAAGGTTTTAGAAAAAAACTATAAGGAGAGAGCCTTAAATTATAGCGAATCACGCATGGATTCAATGAATCCCGCAAAGAGACGCCAAGCCCTTGATAAGAAACAAAGACTCGAGCAGGCACATCAATATCTCTTAGACCTTTTGAATAAGTGAACTTGACAAATACATAAATCAAACCTTTCCCTTTTATAGTATGTCTGGACATAGTAAATGGGCGACAACGAAGCGCCACAAAGCATCGGTTGATGCAAAACGAGGAAAAATCTTTAGCGTACTTAGTAAAGAAATTACTTTGGCAGCAAGAGATTCGGGTAAGGACCCAGAATTTAATCCCCGTTTGCGTACACTAATTACAAAGGCCAAGCAGTCAAACATGCCTGCTGATAATATTGATCGAGCGATTAAGAAGGGTACGGGGGAACTTGGCGGAGTTACTTTTGAAGAGCTTTTGTACGAGGGTTACGCTCCAGGGGGAGTCGGATTGATTGTGGAGGTAACTACCGATAATAAAAATCGTTCTGCCTCAGAGGTAAGGAGCACGTTTTCGAAGGGTGGAGGAAATTTGGCTGGTGCTGGTGCACTTGCGTTCAATTTTAAACGTAAAGGGCAATTTCTTATAGCAAAAGAAAAAATTGAAGAGGACGCACTTACTGAATTAGCACTAGAAAATGATGCGGAAGATATAATTGTCGAGGAAGAGCATTATGAAGTAATTTGCGAAACAGCTCACTACGATCAAATTTCAGATGCTTTATCAACTGTATCGGTTTTACCCGATTCGTCGGAGTTGGCTTATATTCCCAATAACCTAGTTCAAGTCACCGATGAAGATACGGTCAGAAAAATTCTTAAACTAGTAGATAATTTGGAAGAACTCGAAGATGTTAAAGCAGTCCATGGCAATTATGACATAGATGATGCTTTGCTTGAATCGTCGAGTCCATAGTATTAATATGCTATCAGGCAATATTTTTTGCCTCCTTATTTAGATGAATTCTTCCAAAGACAAATTTGTGGATAATGACATGGGTGAAATTGGTATAGTTTCACCACTCACATTTTATTATAAAAAGAAGTTTGTTATGGAGAACGGAGTATTGGAGAGTTTACAGCTTTGTTATGAGACTTACGGTACTTTAAATAATAATGGAACAAATGCGATTTTAGTCTGCCATGCTCTTACTGGTGATCATCATGTGGCAGGAATATATAAAGAAAGCGATCGAAAGGGTTGGTGGGATCATGCGGTTGGACCAGGCAAAGCGATAGATACAAATAAATATTTTGTAATTTGTTCAAATTGCTTGGGTGCATGCCAAGGTTCTACCGGTCCATCATCTATTAACCCAAAGACAAAAAATCCCTATGGTATGGGTTTTCCAGACCTTACTATTAAGGATATGGTGCGTGCTCAAAAATTACTTTTGGATCATTTAAAAGTTACATCTTTATATTCTGTTGTTGGTGGAAGTATGGGAGGAATGCAGGCTTTACAGTGGATCATTGAGTTTCCTTCTTTTGTGCAGAGAGCGATGATTATCGCGGCCACCCCACAACACAGTGCACAAACGATTGCATTTAATGAAGTTGGCAGAACCTCTATTAAGGGAGACCCGCGATGGAATAATGGAGATTATAGTCATGACTCTCGCCCAGAGACGGGCTTAGCTGTAGCTCGCATGATGGCTCACATTACCTATCTGTCCGATGAAGGGATGGAGCAAAAGTTTGGGCGTAACCAAATGTCAGTAAGCAATTCAGGCAATAAAGCATTAGATGAAGAAGATAAGCAATTTGCAGTCGAAAGTTATCTTCATTATCAAGGCAATAAGTTTGTTGGCAGATTTGATGCCAATACCTATTTGAAGCTCACTAAAGCACTCGATCATTTTGACTTGGTTGGCGAAAAGGGACTTGATTATTCTCTCCAAAATGTTCGTTCAAAAGTTATGGTTGTAGGTTTTACATCGGATTGGCTTTATACTCCGGCCCAAAATAAAATGATCGCAGAGTCGTTACAAAGACTAAATAAAAACGCATCATACCTAGAAATCGATCATGAGCATGGGCATGATTCTTTTTTAATTAAGTCAGAAAAATTTCTTCGATTAATCCGATTATTTCTTAATGGTGGAGACCAAAACGAAATCGAACATTCGAGTGCCCCCAAATCAAGATCTGCAATTACGCGCTCTGATGTAAAAAAAGAAGCAGACCTTAAGGTCATTGGAGGTTGGGTTAAAAACGACGAAAAAGTTTTGGACTTAGGTTGCGGTCGGGGTATTTTGCTTGAACACCTTCGGGAAACAAAAAATGTGAATGGATTAGGAGTCGACTATGACTCCGATAAGGCTGCCGGTTGTATTTCTAGAGGCGTTGCCGTATATCAAGGTGATATCCGTAAAGCATTAGCAATGCTTCCCAATGATTCTTTCGACTGGGTGGTTTTTTCTCGAATGGTTGAAGAATTACCAGAACCGGGCCAAATAATTTTAGATGCACTTAGAATTGGTAAGAGAGTGGCAATAAGCTTTGTTAATCATGGATACTGGAAGAATCGCCTACACTTCTCCCAATATGGAAGCAGAATTGAAAATGATGTATATCGAGAAAATTGGCAAAGTAGTTATCCTAGAAACCATTTTTCTATAAATGAATTTGAATCTTTTTGTTTAAGTTCAGAGAGTCAAAAAATACCGTTTGATATAGGTAGGAAGATTTTTCATCGTGGAAATTGGAGGACTACTTGCAAGATTTTCCCCAATCTGCGAGCTGGTCTTGCTATTTATGAACTTGTTAGGAAATAGCAATAATAGTTGATTATTAAGATCCTCTATTCCAACGAACGGCAGATATATAACCCCAAGTTGAACCAGTAATTAATCCCCCGGCATGTGCCCAATTAGCAACGCCTGGAAAGATCCCGGCAAAACATAAGAAGAACCATGCCAGCATGATAAGTGCAGTAGTTTGGTGAATAAATAGTCCATCACCTGGATCAAATTTACTTTTAACCCATACATATCCAAACAAGCCATACACGACTCCTGACATTCCTCCAAAAGCAGGTCCTCCCAATTTATATTGGGCTAAGTTCGACACGATAGCAGTTACCAATAAAAAAAGAGATATAAAGCGGGACCCTTTCTTTTTTTCGATTTGGCCCCCTAAGTCATTTAACCAATACATATTAAAAAAAATATGAATTAGACCGAAATGCAAAAAAATGGGAGTAACTAGACGCCAAACCTCACCGTTTAAAACTTCAGATAAAGAGCCATTAAATGTTTCGGTGATAAGAAAGCTATTAACGATTTCAGCGTTTTTTCCCATACCCGAAAGGAGGAAAACCGCTACGGAAGTAATTATAAAAGCCAAGGAAATCATACCAGGGCTTCTTTCCTGTTTCCTCCAATTATCCCTTAAATTATAGTTTTGGAACCTTGATTTCTTTTTGGGAATATTCAAGGTTTCATTATTTGGAACAGCGTCCTGTGCTTTGACTGATTTGAACTTCAGGTCTTCGGGGTTTTCTTTAAATTCCTCGAATGATTTTATTGCTAAAGGAATTTTTTCCTCCTCCAAGACCCAAATAAGCCAAGTGTGATTAAGGTCATCTTCTTCTAAGGTGGATTCAACCCCTTCCCCTTGAAGATAATTCCAAAATCTTAGGGCGATCTTTTCTTCTTTAAAAGTAGCAATGCTTCGCATGTCATCACTTCTAATTACTTAATAGGCAATTTGCGAGAAAATGCTGAGGAAAAAACTCCTCAGTACTAGTAAGCATTCGCTCATTAATTGGTTGAAAATTGGTAGATTGATTAGAATGAGCAAAATAAAAAAACCATATTTTGAAAGTTTGTTAAATGTTACAGCTTTCATGTTAATCGCGTTTTTTAGCAAGTGGGATCCATCTAAAGGTGGAATTGGGATCAAGTTGAATAGAAACAACAAACAGTTGAGATTTACCGCAATAAAAAGAACAGAAAATAAACTTTTAGGGATTTGGAAAAATAACCCAAAGATGGAAAATAAAAGAACTGTTATTAAAGCAATAGCAAGGTTGGAAACTGGCCCGGCAAGAGTTATTAAAATATCGTCTCTTTTTCTAGATTTTAAATTGGGGAGTGAGACCTGAACGGGCTTCCCCCATCCAAATACAGCAAAGCCTGGAGAAGCAAATATCATAACCATTGGAAGCACTATAGTTCCGATCAGGTCAATGTGGGAACGGGGATCAAGGGTTACTCGGCCTTGGGATCTAGGTAATGGGTCACCCAGTCTATCTGCAGTTACAGCATGTGCCCATTCATGTATGCTTATGCTCGCAAGCAAAACAAGAAATAAAACGAATTTTTCTGAGTACAAACTCAGTTCATTATAAGCGATTACAAACTCCATAAGCTTTTTAGTCTAAATTGCCCTGAAATCAAAATCTAGTTTCGGATTAATTAGAAATGTTAGTCAGTTCGATTTTAATTTGCCCAGTACTATCAAACCTTGCTTTTACCGCGTCAGATTTTAATTCGCTTAGCATCTTTTCTTCGACCAATCGCTTAGTTAACTTTCTTAGTCTTTCCAAATGGGGGTCAGTGGGAATAAATTGCCGGTGGCTTGATTCATAGAAACTTTGTTTTTCTTTGCTTATTTCAGTGTTTTGAATATCAGTTTTATTTTCTTGGTTCACCTGTAAAAGAAGGGCCTCTTTAGCCTTAATTAGTGACTGAGATGAAACGGCCTTAATTAATTGTGATGCATCTTTTTGACGGTTCAGTTCAAGTAGTATTCTTGCTCGGCAAAGACGAAAATAATCTTTTTCGATATTTGACCTGTTAGGAAACGACTGTTCTATTTTCTTCCAAACATTAAGTGCATCTGCCTTATTTGATTGAGGAAAGTCAAAGAAGCTCTGTGCATAGCGTAATTGAAATTCAAAATTATTTGGCCTTAGCATACTTGCTTCTCGAAAGGAACGATGCATGAATGATTGGGCAGATTTTTGGTTTAGGATACCATTTTCTATTAGTTCCTTTTCGAAGAGAAAGAGAAAATTACCAAGGTGAAAATGGTAGAATGCCTCTTTTGGGTTTAGCTCGATAGTTAAAATATAATAAGGAAATGCGTCAATAGGACGTCCTTTTTCCACTAAGTAATTGGCTAGCTGTTGTTTTACCACTGCAAGTTTAGGATTAATTTTATCAGCTTGAATAAAAAATTCTACTGCATGTTCTTCCTGCCCAACTTTTCGAAGAAATTTGCCAAACAGGATTAACGCATTGGTGTCATCAGGGTTTTGACTAAGGTAGCTTTCGTATGATGCTACAATTTCTTGTGCATTCCTAGTCATTTCCTGCTCGTTATCTTTCCGGGTAGAAAAAGGAATGGTAAAAAACTTTTCCTGCCGATCTAGAATTAGACTTAATTTTTTTTGGGACAGGGTAATCTCTTGAATTGCGAGGGAGCTTTTAAACAGGAGAATGAGCGGAAATATCATAAATATTCGAGCTCGAGCCAAATAGATGTAGCGAGGAAATGTCACAGAGATTAAGTTATTAATATTGTTCCTCTTTTTCAAGCTTGGAACACCTGTGTAAAATATCTACGATAAGTTTATGTTTACTAAAAAACATATTTGCTTAGGGCTACTTTTATTCATTGGAAATTATCTTTGCGCTAAGAGTGATAGATGGGACAGTAGCCTTACCTACGAAAATTTAATTAAAAAAGCACAAGAGGGCTCGTCTTACTTTCAGGGTTTGCTGGGAATTTATTTAAGGTCAGGAGAAGCTGGTTCATCTGTGGATATTGAACTTTCTCGTAAATGGTCTCAGGTTGCTGCCTCCAATGGGCATCCATTTGGTGCTTATAATTTGGCAAATATAGCGATGCTTGAAGGTGACCTTGTCTCTGCTACCACACTGTATCAGGATGCTGCTTTGAGGTTGCAAAGGCATGCATCCGATGGCGATCCAGTTGCTATGTACTGTATGGGTGAGATTGACTTTCAGGTTATTCCTACCAATGTACATAGGGCTTTAGAGTTATTTATTCGTTCCGCTGATCTAGGCTACCCTCAGGCTCAGGCTACCATTGGGGCACTTTATTTACGTGGTTTGCCGGGTTTACTTGAGCGTAATACTGAGGAGGGAATAAAGCTTTTGTCAAAAGCAGTCCGTGCCAAGTCACTTACCGCAAGATTTAATTTGGGAATGGCATATTATAATGGAGATGGAGTTGAAAAAAATAGATATAAAGCATCTCAGTGGCTTAGATTGGCAGTACAGCAAAATTTTTCGGAGGCACAATATTCACTTGGCTTACTTTTACTTGAAGGCGACGATGGAATCCCAAAAAATACAGTAGAAGGAATGAGGCTTTTAGAAAATGCCGCCGCACAGAATCATCAATTTGCAAAGGAGTACTTGCGAAAAAGAGGAGTTGTTCCAGCACAAAAAGGGAATCAATCTACTCCTTTATCCATTTCTGAACAAAAACAAGGCATTCAGGAATTTGATGATGAGGGTCGAATAGATCGGGCACGAAAATATTACACCGGGGTTGGGCTTAAACAAAATTACACTAAAGCTTATGAACTTTTCATGCCGCTGGCTCAGGGAGGCAATGCTGAGGCTGCTCGATTTATAGGCTTAATGAAACTGAGTGGTAAAGGTACAGAGAAAAATTTGAAATTGGCCAAAGAATGGCTTTCGGTCGCCTCTCAAAAAGGCGATAAGACAGCCCGTCGATTACTTGCTTCTTATCAATCTCTTTTTTAGAAAACCCCAAAAAGAGTCAGGTTGACTTAGTCAAGTGCCGAGCAAGCCTGCGGGTGAGACATTATGACCTATTAGGTTTCTGTGTTTAAATTTCAATTCCATGATTGATAGGTATTTATGAAAGATTATTTCTGGCATTAATTATGCAATAATTGAATAAATTATTAATCCAACATACAAATGAACATAAATAAAAATACAGAACTATACCCATTTTCGCATATTTTAGATTCCTTTTTTAATACACGGGGAAAAAACATTGAGGGATTCAATGCAATTTCTTCCTTGGGAAGTAAACATTATCAAGAAAAGAATTATTATGAAGATAAAAATCAGCTAAAGCTTGAACTTCCATTGCCTGGATATTCAAAAGATGAACTTGAATTAAAATTTGATAATGGATTGTTATCCTTAGAGGCAAAAGTAGATTCGGAGCTTAATGAAAAAGCTTTAGTTTTAAAAAAGAGTTCTTTCAAATACGAATTTCAAGTCCCTGAATCATGTGATATTTCAAAATTAAATGCAAAATTACAGAATGGAATTTTGGAAGTTCATTTACCTAAAAAGAAATTGCCAGAGCCAAAAAAAATTGAAATTTGTTAAGGGTATTATCAATCCCGTTTATTTAACATTGAAAACTCTCTTAGTTTAATAAATTTTGGGAAGATGGATGAAATTGGTGAACTCCCAATATCGAAGGGATTTGATAAAATAAAAGATGCTATTCTATCCAATTCAAACCTTATACTTAAATCCCCCACAGGTTCTGGAAAATCTGTTGGTTTACCTTTAATCCTCCTAAAGGAAAACCTTATTAACGGACAGATCCTCGTAGTTCAACCAAGGAGAATTGCCGCTCGTTTTTTAGCAAATCGGGTCGCTAAAATTTTACAAACGAAAGTAGGGGAATTGGTTGGCTATCAGGTACGTTTTGAGGACCTTACGACAGCTGAAACAAAAGTTATTTATTTAACTGATGGCGTATTATTTAGGAAGATTTTAACTGATCCGTTTTTATCGCGTGTAGGTTTGGTTATTTTTGATGAGTTTCATGAAAGAAGCTTACAGATGGATACCTCCCTGGCCTTGCTAAGAAGTCTTCAAGAAACTAAGCGCCCGTCGCTTCGTTTGATTGTCACTTCAGCAACCTTATCATCTGATGGAATTAATCAATATTTGGGAAAAAGTAAATCGATTGAACTATTCGCAAGGAATTACCCGGTAGAAATTGAATATCGTCCAGTTCAAAGAAACGAAGTTTTATGGAAAAAAGTTTCTGCCGAGGTAAAAAAGAGTATGAGTAAATTTGAAGGTCATTGCCTTGTTTTTGCATCCGGAAGTTATGAGATATCTAAAATTATTCGAGAAATTCATTCATCCCCTTGGGCAAAAGACTTTTTAATCAAGCCACTTTACGGGGATATGCGTTTGGAGGAGCAGGAATTAGCACTTAAACCTAGCGGACAAAGAAAAATTATAGTGAGTACAAATATTGCTGAGACTTCTTTGACCATAGAGGGGGTTCGTATCGTAATTGATACAGGAATCGCTAAAAAGTCTAGTTATGACCCGATTAGAGGTGTAAATGTTTTATTACCACAGTTAATTAGTAAGAGTGCTGCAGATCAAAGAGCTGGTCGGGCTGGAAGGACTTCTTCTGGCTATTGCATAAGATTGTGGGGTGAAAAGGAACATCAAGGTAGGCAAGAAGAAGAAATTCCAGCAATAAAATGTCAGGATTTATCGGAAATTTATTTAAATCTTGTCAATTTAGGGGAAGATCCTGATTCCTTGGCCTGGTTGCAGGCACCGCCTAATAATTCCCTGGATCGAGCAAAAGATACGTTACGCTCAATTGGTGCGCTAACGCATACCCATGAAATAACCGACAATGGTCGAAAAATTTGTCAATTTCCCTTAAGACCAAGATTGGCCATGGCTCTCTTAATGGCAAAAGAATTAGGATGCCTTCCCGCGTTTGCATTAGCAATGGCACTAATGGAGGATAGAAGTCCAATAATACATAAAGATTTTAATCGAAATATTGTGGATTCATATCTATTGCAAAAGTATGGAACCTTAGAAGATGAGGGTTTGGATTCTGACCTTAAACTGCTTTTGGGTGCGTGGGCATATGCAAAAAATGAAGAATTTTCAGTTGACCGATGCAAATATGTTGGAATTCATGCATTTCGATGTAGGGAGGCAGAACGCTTAGCCAATAGGTTTTGTAGAATTGCAGGTTTACAAGAATTTAGTTTTGAAATCCCGAAAATAAAAGAATTTGCTGAGGTTCTTCTTGTTGCTTTTCCTGATCATTTAGCCGTTATGAAAAGCCGAGGGACCATGATGTATGAAAGCATTAACGGCATCAATTTACATTTAAATAAATACTCGGAAGTTCAAAAAGCACAATGGGTAGTTGCACTCAATCTCCTTGAAAAACCGATCAAGGGGAAAATCGGTTTAGAGATGGAGTTTGTTACTGAGGTCAAAGAAGAAATTATTATTAAAGCATTTGGACAAAAAATATTAAATGGACAAGAAGTCATCTTAGATCAGCAAACCCGTAAGGTAATTAAAAGGAATTATGATCAATTAGGAACAATCAAATATAATATTCGGGAATCTGAAAGTGCGACAAAAGAGGATATGCAACATGCCTATTCGAATGAATTAAAGGTTGGTAATTTACATTTGAAAAATTGGAATGCAGAGGTCGAAAACTTTCTTCAGAGAGTTTGTTTTATTACCCAAAATTATCCAGAATATCTAATTCCTGAGTTTAATGAAGATTCAAAAAACCTAGTGTATGAGGAAATTTGTGCAAATGCGAAAAGTTGGAAGGAAATTCGGAATCGAGAAGTCTTACCAATTATATTAAAGCTTTATTCACGGGCCGAAAAAGATTTATTAACTCAGGCAATTCCTCAGGCAATCTCTTTAAGAAGCGATAGGCGACCCTACCGTGTAGAATATCTCGGGGTTAAAGCAACGATAAGAGTAAGTTTGCAAGATTTATATGAGGTAAAGGTTCATCCAAAAGTAGTGTTTGATAAGCATTTAGTAACGATGGAAATTTTAGCACCTAATAATCGATGTGTTCAAATTACAAATAACTTACAAGAATTTTGGACTGGTTCTTATCCTGATATAAAAAAAGAACTATCTGGAAGATACCCTAAGCATGAATGGAGGTAGTAGATATACTTTGTTTAAAAAGTATTTGAGATCGATTACATGGTCTTTGGGTATGAAGCCAAAATTCGGAAATTCTCTTAAGAATGGAGAGTACGGAGAATGGCTTGGTAAAAAGTATTTAAAACGAAAGGGTTTTAAAGTACGATCCGTAAATTGGCGAAGTCGAAGAGATCGAAGAAATGAAATTGATTTGATTTGTATGGAACGCGAAATTTTAGTTTTCGTAGAAATCAGGGCGAGGTCAGTCAATTCTTTTACTACAGGTTTTGAATCTTTAAATAATCGAAAGAGAAAAGCATTATTAAATTCTTTTAGAGCATATCTTCGAGAAACCTCCGAAATTCCTGATTCTTACAGATTTGATGTAGTGGAAATCGATTTGCCATCTCAAGTTGGTAAAAAGGTAGAAGTTTTTCATCATGAAAACATTGCCATTTTTAAGGACTCCTTACATTAAGGATATAGTAAAATGATAAATTCTGCAGCATCTCCCTCCACATTAAATCGTAAAACGCCACCTACAATAATTGTTATTTTTGGTGCTTCAGGAGATTTAACCTCTAGAAAGTTGGCACCTGCAATTTTTAATTTGTCGAAAGATGGTTTATTGCCCCAAAGATGTTTTTTAATAGGTTATGGTAGGTCCGCGATTAGTGATGATAAATTTAAAGATGATATAAAAGAGGCTTTAAATGCTCATTCGAGGAGAAAAATTGAGGCATCGACTTGGGATACTTTAGAAAAAAATCTCTTTTTTCATGCAGGTGCATACGATGATTTAGAGAGCTTTATCTCTTTAGGAGAAAAAATTTCTAAGATTGAAGAGCTGATTAGTTGTTCTGCTCAATGTCTTTTTTATGTTTCCACTCCGCCAGGAGTATTTTTGCCAATATTGGAAAACTTGGGAGAAAGTGGTTTAGCGAAGAGGCATCGAGGAACAGAAACCGCATCCAAGGTTATTATCGAAAAGCCCTTTGGCCGAGATCTGCAAACTGCTCGAGAGTTAAACCAAGTAATAAATCGCAGGTTTGATGAATCGCAGGTATTTCGTATAGATCATTATCTTGGTAAGGAAACTGTGCAAAGCTTGCTTGTGCAGAGGTTTGCGAATTCTATTTTTGAACCGATTTGGAATCGGAATTATGTATCAAGTGTTCAAATAACAGTATCTGAAGATTTAGGCGTGGGTAACCGTGGAGGTTATTACGATCGTAGTGGAGCCCTTCGGGATATGATTCAAAACCATGTTATGCAATTACTCGCATTAACTGCTATGGAACCGCCATCTTCATTGGACCCAGAGTCAATTCGGGATGAAAAAGTAAAAGCACTCAAAGCTTTGAAACCATTGGTTATTGAGGGTGATAGCCCTGAAGTCATACGTGCATCTTATGCCGCTGGTTTAGTCGATGGCTTGCCTGCAAAAGCTTATTTAGAGGAAGAAGGAATACCGAAAGATTCAGGAACGGAAACTTATGCTGCGTTACGGCTGTATTTAGATAATTGGAGATGGAAGGGCGTACCTTTCTTTTTACGATCTGGAAAGAGGTTGGCTATGAAGGCAAGTGAAATTGTTGTACAGTTTTCCCGTCCGCCTGCAATTCTCTTTGGGCAGGATTCTAGGCTTAAAGTTTCCCCCAATTTACTGGTAATAAGAATTCAGCCAAATGAAGGGGTCACTTTATATTTAAATTCAAAAACTCCTGGTTTAGAAACTAAACTTCAGCAGATCAAGCTCGCCTTTGGCTACGAGACAACCTTTGGCTCCAATACTCCAGAGGCATATGAAAGA
>CBFHYW010000005.1:15882-41565 GCA_965660135.1 Opitutales bacterium | reverse complement strand
TACCCAAAACTTCAAAATCTAATTCAAAAAATTCCGAATTGTCGAGTATACTTCTAAATAATTCGGCTTGTTTGCTAATTTTCAAATAGTCAACAGACAAACCCGATTTCAAAATGATATCATTTACTCCGTGTAAAGTCGCACCTCTAAAACCGTGAATTTTTGCAGAAGCGGTCAAGGGAGCGGTTAATGAATAATCAGTAATTGCTAGGATAATATCAAAATTAGGGTAAATATCCCGACTAAGCGAAAGCGAATCACCCTTAAAGTTAGTCGCACTATCTTCAGGGTCCAAATTGCTTCCTCCTGTTGTCTTGAATGCAAAAAAGCCGTTTTCGGTGTAAAAAAGTTTTTCAGACACACCCTTAATAAGATCTTGTAAGAAAACATTGTAAGCATATTTCTGAACAGAAAAGCCATCTTCCCCTAAAAACTTGTTACCGTGCATTAGGGATAAATCAGGTAAATCAATTAAAATACAAATTCTAGATTCTTTACCACTGTCATTTCCAAAGCATGTGCTGAGGAGGCGTTCTAATGAAAAATCAGGAAATTCATCAATGTTTGGTATGTACATATAATTATTTACTATACGATTTAAGAAAATCTACAACCATACGAGTTAAAAATTTATAATTTTTTCCAAAGCAACGATCACTTTGGAGTTCTGCCACCACAAATCCGACAATCAATCCCCTGAGGCTTAGTAGTTAGCCCCCCCCTACCCCGTTGATAAAAAGAACAACCAGGGCGATGAATTTTACCGAATGAAGTTACCCAAAAACTAAGCGATGGAACAAAAGTATTTCGATTGTTCATAATCCCTGGAAGCCCGGCTTTAGGGAGAGATCTCGGAGATTGTATTTGTTGATAATTAAAATTATTAGCCCAAATTCCTAAATTTAACCTTTTTGCCTTTAGTTGTGATAATACAAAAGGCCCGTAACGATTTGTCTCTTTTTCTACATGCCACCCAATCCCTAAAGAAATAGCTTCACGGTTGAAATTTATTTTTCCATTTAAAAAATATATATCAACAACCTTCAAGTTCCGAAGATCAAACTCTTGTTTAATCTGAATTTTGGGGGAAGTGGATAAAAGCTTTTGTTCAGTAAAAGTAAGAGCTTCATTATAACCAGGTTGACCTCTTTGGGGAAATTCCACTCCCCACGCTCTCATTCTTACCAAAAAACTACTACCTTGGTAATCAAAAACACCAGGTTGAATAACTCTTATTATCTCCTCTGTCACCATTGTTTGATTCCTGTCAACCACAGGCGATTTAACAATTGAGATATCCTGATTACCTTTTAAATAAGATACAAAAATTAAAAGCAGTAAAACAATTCGCCCCGATTTTTTGATATTTTGCTTTAAATCCATGTATAAAACAAACCAACTCCATTACAGGAAGGCAATCATATCAGTGGTTGAATATTCACAATCGAAAACATATGATCATCTCTTTAATTAAGTTCAACTACACTTTATGCCAAGATTTGAAAGACCGCGAGCATCGACAATAGGAACTCCTGTATACCATCGTAGAAGAAGGGATTGGAAAGATGACAGAGACTTACTTGAAGAAGTTGCTTCGACGGTTAATAAAATTGATGGCCCGTATGAGTATTACAGTAAGGGTGTATTTGCGTTTAGGGAAAAAATTAAATCCTTTAGAGCAAAAGGATATGAAAGTAGTAACGAAGTTTTTTACTTGGGCATGTGGTTAAGGGAAAAAATTAATGATATGTCGAAAAACCAGCTGAGCTATGACCTCAGAGTACACCCGATAGTATTTCCAGAAAACCTACAGTCGGCCATTCTTGAAATGGAAATACAAACGAAGGATCGATCTGAACTTAAAAAGGAAATATCGTTTGAATCCTTCTTCCCTGACCCCGAGTTACGAAGTTTTGCGAGGGAAAGAACACAAGTTTTACACCATGGTGATTTAAATGCTTACCTTTCATCACTGGTATCTAAGGAGAAAGACTCTTTAATGACTAATTCTGCGTCTATTATGGATCTTATTCAAATATGTGAATATAAATTTTCTCTTTTAAAAATAGAGGTAGTTAAAAAATATACGGTTGGAGAAACTGATTTATGGATTCCTTCCCTATCACTAGGCGTTGAAGTCAGAAATACTTGGACTCAAGAAGATGAGACAAAATTAATTCGTACTTTGAGCGATACTAACTTTCGACTCCGACCCAGACACTTGACAGTCGTGGTCTCAGACGATTTGAGCAATCAAACATTTGATCTTTTAAGACAAATTGAAAAAAGGAAAGTAATAGAAAATTTATCAATTATTCGAATTGGAGATTTCACTAATTACATTTCGAAAATTTTAGAAATTGAAAAAAAGAAAGATCACTCCTGAGGGACAATCTCTTCCTTAACTACTCTTCCGGTGCGGTCCCATAAACGACGACCAATGTATCGACCTTCACTCCAATATGCTTCCTCCCTTATTAAGCCATTTGGCCACCACCTAGACTTAACTCCGACAAGTACACCTTGATCGAAATTTGCCTCTAATGCTTTTTGTCCGTTAGGAAAATTTCTAACCTGCTGACCATGTGGTAACCCCTTGTAATACGAAGTTTGCAACGAAATTGAACCATCAGGAAATTCTTCTGTAACTGAACCGGTAAAAGGTTCGTCTAAAATATCTTCTCTATACAGTCGACCGTTTTTTTGGGTTACTGCTTGATTTTGCCAAATGGTGGGAAATGTTTCTAGAGGTTTATCAAAATCTGAAAGTATATTTTCCAAGTTGCGATCTTTTGAGACAAACCGTACATCCTCCTCCTGCTTACCTTTATCCAATTCTTGTTTTTGTGTTAATGAATCTGAAACCTGATTCGTTGGATCGGTATTATCAGGGCTGCAACCCCAAATACCCAAAAGAAGAATTAATAACCAAAGAAAATTTGATTTCATATTAATCATGGTGAACAATAGTAAGCCACCTGCAATACGAAAAATATTCATAAAAAAAATGAAAACTTTATTTTTGATCCGACATGCAAAGTCATCTTGGGATAATCAACTAGTAAATGACCACGAGAGACCCTTAAACAAAAGGGGGATTGAAGATGCCCCAAAGATGGGTGATTTGTTGAAGGCCTCCTATGCCACACCCGAGAAAATTCTTTGCTCAACCGCTTTGCGAGCAAAACAAACAGCTAGTGCAATCCAAGCAAAATGGTTTCCGCAACAGAAAGTTGAATTTAATGTACAATTATATGAAGAAACGACCTCAACGATTTTAGATATTGTTCATTCTACTAATCAAAAAATAAACAGCATTGCTCTATTTTTTCATAACCCGAGTATTACTTATTTAACAAATATACTCACTTCACTATCTATTCCAGATATTCCAACATGTGGAGTGGCCATACTTGAATCCGAGATCAAAAATTGGAAACATCTCGAAGTGGGAAGCTGTAAATTACTGAACTTCGAATACCCGAAAAAGAAAAAAGAGGCTTAAGAAGTTTCCTCTGAAAGAATTCTTTCTGCCACTCGAATAAATGGATCCTCATGTTCAATGGAAAAATTATCCAAAATGTCAGAAAAAGAATTTTCAGGTTCTGGCATATCCATTAGTTGGTCTACCCACTTACCAATTTCTTCTTTTGACACTTCTTCAACTTCTTCAGACGGAAAAGAAATAATTTCACAATCGTTATTAAGGTTACCGTCAGTTTGATTTGATTCAATGCTCATGGTTTCATTGCCCTCACTGTTAAGATGGTCTATTAAATATATCACAACAATTTTATTAAAATGCCTGTAATAGACATTGCTATCGGTTGTGATTCTAACCTACATCCTGTGGATTGAATCAATTTAAATGAGGCTGCATCCTTGCGGCTAATTCACATAGTCGGCAACAAGCACACAGACTTTAGTAAAAAGTTTATTTATTTTTAATATCTGAATGATCTTTTCATTTTATCCAGAAAAAGTGAGTATAGAAAAATGAACGATAAACTAGAAAAAGCATATTCAAATAAAAAATTTCTAAATAGTCATGATGCTCGCCCGATCCGTGTTCAATGTGAGTTAATCGAACCCGACATTAGGCTACAAGCTGAAGGTGTCGAGAATACCATTGTTTTTTTTGGCTCTGCACGCTCTAAACCTCTCCAAAAAGCTAAAAGTGAACTTAATGAACTTCTCCATTCTCTTCCTCCTGAACCGGGCAGGACAGTCAAAGACAGGGAGGAAATCTCAAAGAAAGAAAGTCTCGTTAGACTATCAAAATATTATGACGAGGCTGTTTCCCTTTCCTCGCGCATAACAGAATGGTCAAACAATCTAGAAAAAGCTGACGATAAACATTACATTTGCTCCGGTGGAGGTCCAGGTATGATGGAGGCTGCCAATAAGGGAGCAGCGGAAGCTAATGGTAAATCTGTAGCATTAGGGATCAGTCTGCCTTTTGAACAAGGAGTCAATGAATTTGCAACTCCAGAATTGTCCTTTGAATTTCACTACTTTTTTCTTAGGAAATTTTATTTTCTCTACCATGCTAAAGCAATAGTTGTTTTCCCCGGAGGATTTGGAACTATGGATGAACTTTTTGAGACATTGACTTTAATTCAAACAAAAAAACTTGATAAAAAAATGCCTATCATTCTCTACGGACGAGAATTCTGGGATGGGCTAATTAACTTTGAACACTTTATTAAATGGGGAGTAATTTCTCCCAAAGATGTCGATCTTTTCAAAATTGTCGATAATGTAGAAGATGCATTTACATCCATAACTACTAGCCTAGAACAAGTAAGTTAATCTTTTCTTCAAAAATGAAATTGCTTATTTAACCGAAAGAAAGTTCAAACCGGCCTTAAAATCGTTTGGCAAATCGGCCGAAAAGGTTAATTTCTTGCCACAAACCGGATGATTAAACTTTAGACAACGAGCATGTAACATCACTCGACTAAAGGCTTCATTCTTCTTTGCTCCGTAATTTACATCTCCAGCTAGTGGATATCCTAAAAAAGAAAAATGGACACGTATTTGGTGAGTTCGACCTGTGTGAATTCTGACCTGAGCCAAACTAAATGGTTCCGAAAACCTGCTAATGACCTTCCAATCTGTTAAGGCAGGCTTTCCGTTGCTAACGACTGCCATCTTGACCCGATTTTTGGGATGCCTTCCAATAGGTTGCTCAATCTGTCCGACAGAGGAAGGGAGTACTCCACTCACAAGGGCGTAATATTCCTTTTCAGTCCTTCTTTGGGAAAACTGCTCCACTAAAGAGTAATAAGCTTTTTCGCTTTTTGCCACGACCATAACTCCACTGGTTTCTTTATCTAACCGATGTACAATACCCGGACGTTCAGGAGCTCCAATTGGGCATAGTTCATCGGGACAATAATGAAGTAATGCGTGAATCAATGTATCATCTTTAGTTCCATCTCCTGGGTGAACAACCATTCCGCTTGTTTTATTGATAACCAACAAGTCTTCATCTTCAAACAACACCTCAAGTGGTAGATTTTTGGCATTAAGTGGGACTGTTTCTTCACGAGAAAGATCAATAATGAGTTCTTCTCCCGGATAAACTTTAGATTTTGGTAGAAGATTTAAACCACCCTTCTTTCTAACTTTTTTACTTTCGATTGCTCTTTTGATAAGAGAACGACTTATTTCAGGAAATGATCGTGCGAGTATTTTATCAACTCGATCCAATTCTCCGTCAGGGCATACAAATAATTCTTCAACCATCGACTAAATTAACCTGTGCGACCTGTTGTGCTATTTGTGCCAAATAATATTCCTTTTTCTTGCCATCAATATCCGAGACTCTAAAGCCATTAGCAATTAAATCGGCAATATCAGAAAAGGAGAATGATAACTTTTCGTATAAAGTACAATATTCATCAATAAGTGAATTATTAAAGGATAAAGGATCATCTGTGCTAACCGTACACCTAATACCCCTGTTCACAAAATTCTTGATTGGGTGATCCTCCCACTTATCAATAACTTTTAATTTATAATTACTGATGGGGCACATATCCAGTGTAACATCCTTTTCAATTAAAAGCTCCATTACACTCTCATCTTCAACCGCTCGTGTACCATGTTGAATTCTTTGAACCTTCAATTTTTCAACTGCTTCCTTAATATTAGAAGCTGGTCCGAACTCCCCGGCGTGTGCCTTCAAAATTTTACCTGAGGCTTTCGCTTTTGCCCAAAATGGAATGACCCATGATTCTAAGGGCAATGATTCTAAGCCGTGTAAATCTATACCAGACAATTTATCCCATTCCGTTATTGCCTTTTCAATCAAAGGCCCAAGGTAAGGGGTGTAAGCATTACGACTAATTCCAAGAAAAACCCGAACTTCAAGCCCATCAGGCACAGCATCCAAAATAGCGTTTAAGATCTCCTCCCCCGGCAATTTCAGAAACTCAATCATTCCAGCATGAAAACTAGTTTCTACATACTTAACATTTTGATCGAGATGTTTCGCGAACATTACTTTTGCTGCTTCGTGATAACTGTCAACAGAATCAAACCAACACATTGCATGTTCGATCAAAATTGATTCAAATTGCTCAAAAGAATCGTAACGAAAATCTGAGGTTCGAAAGTGGGGGGTTGAAGAAAACCTGCCCGGATCTTTTTCCTGCAAAAGCTCCCATGGAAGAGCTCCTTCAATGTGTAAATGAGTCTCGGTTTTAGGCAGGTTAGCAAGAAACCTCTGCAACTCCGAAAGATTCATTCAAGAATTCAGCTAGTTTGTAAAAGGTATTCCGGATTCAATTTTTGTAAATCCTCAGGAATGAAATTACCATCCTGCCGAATTAATTCCCCATCAAACCAAATTTCACCACCGCCATATTCTGGGCGTTGTATATTGACCATGTCCCAATGAACCTGAGACTTATTTCCATTATTTGCTTCTTCGTATGCTTGCCCTGGAGTAAAATGAAAAGACCCTGCAATCTTTTCATCAAAAAGAATGTCGAGCATGGGTTCTCGAATCATCGGATTAAATGCAATAGCAAATTCTCCAATAAATCGTGCCCCTTCATCAGAGTCTAATATTTCAACAAGTTTATCTGAATTCGATGATGCACTAGACTCAACAATTTTGCCTTTCTCAAAGCGTAAGGACACATTCGAAAATGAGGAGCCTTGATAAATTGTATCTGCATTAAATGTGATGGTACCCTCTACGCTGTCACGAACCGGACAGGAAAAGACTTCTCCATCGGGAATATTGTATGTTCCACCACACGCAACCGCGTCAATTCCCTTGATAGAAAATTTCAAATCTGTTCCTGGCCCCGATATCTGTACTTGCTCCGCATTACGCATTCGAGTTTCCAAAGAAGCCATACCCTCACTCATGCGACCATAGTCCATACAGCAAGCATCAAAATAAAAGTTTTCAAACGCTTCACTACTCATTTTTGCCTGTTGCGCCATAGAGGATGAAGGCCAACGTAACACACACCATTTTGTTTTCTGAACTCTCCAATCGAGTAATGGTTTAAGAACCTTCATCGCACGCTTCATGTCTTCCTGAGGCAGATCCGAATTTTCAAAAACATTTTGAGACCCACGGATCGCAATATAAGCATCCATGCTTTTCATTCTTTCCATTTCCCAATTCAAGGAAGTTTCAAATTGAACATTCTCTCCGCCAAGTATGCATTCTCGATCAATTCGACCATTTTGTAGTTGTACAAATGGAATTGCTTTGCATTCCCTAACTGCTCGAATCAAGGCGAGCGTCATGTCCTGTGGAATATCCATAACATGAAGAAGAACTTTCTCTCCCGCATTAAGTTTGGTCGAATGATAAACTAATGTGTCAGCCAGTTTCTCGTATCTTAAATCCATATTTCAAATAAAGTGTTAATATATTAAAAAACTATAAGCCCCGCCTTATTTTCGAACCGGGAAAGTTAATCCTTACTCGATAAACCTTTTTCACACGATTTATAATCTCGTATGTTTTAGGGTCAATTCGAGAAGGAACTTCCATTCGCCTGATATCCACGACGACTGTAAACCCGCGTTCGGTAAGGATATCAATTAAAATTGCAATTGCAAGAGGGTCGTCAAAAACAGATGCCTCCGAGTTAATGTAAGCTAAACCCGAAATCGAATGTTTTTCAATAATAGGAATAAACTTACTCTTTACGAGACCGACTACTTGATCAAAAAGCTCAGGGTGAAATTTAACATAGGAGTCCAACCTTTGAACCAGCAGTTGCCGAGCATGTAAAGAGAGCTTTGCGGCTAGAGGGATCGAAGAAATTCTATCGTGGGTTGATTCATCTAGTTCAAGGGAACTTTGATATTTAAGCTCCTGTATAATCCGTTGCTGGACTTCAATTACAGAACCATGAGCATTTATGAAATGATAGTGAAAAACATCTCTTAATGTAGTAAGCGAGTCGTAGGTGGATTCTTTAAATGTCTTGTAACGACGATGTGCAGCTTCTTCATCTAAGTCAGTTTTCCGAACCTCTCTGATATGACCGACTCCAGAAGCCTCAACTTCTGCATTGTGCTCCAATGTTCTTTTACCCCGAAGAAATTGCCGATGAACACTTTCCTCCTCGTCAATAAAAAGCATGATTATATGAAATCGGGGTTTAGGAAATTGTGCCTCTTGAAAAGTACCTAAATATTTGCTCCTGAGTTCAGTCAAACGACGATGAAAGAGCTTGAGACATTCAACTTGTGTTTTTGTCCGAGGATATCCATCAACAATTGCACCACTTTGATAATTTGGTTCGAGTAAGCTTCTTAAAACAAGCTTAGTAACTTCTCGATCGCCAGCCAGCAAACCTGCATCAATTTTCTTACGGGCTTCTCGAGAATTTAATAACTCGCTAACAATGATAGGCTTCTCCGTTAGGTCTCGAAACTCCATTATAAAAGCAGTTTGTGTTCCTTTACCTGCACCAGGAGATCCATTAAGCCAGAAAATTTCTGCTGGAAAATGAAGATTCTCAACCCCAACTTCCTGTTCAAGCTCATGCCAAATGGAATGAAAAATAAGTTGAGCATCTTTAACTTCTAAATCTTCGACCTTCTTGGTCAGTCCAGTTTCAGTCGAAGGAGTTGCAGCTTTATCTACGCTTTCTTCTGATGCTATTTTTTCAACAACATCAGGGTTTTCACTTTTAGAGTTGGAAGGCATTGTAAAATTTTAATGAAAGTAAAACCATTCGTCAATGAAAGGAGTCGATTTAATCAAATTCCTCCCCCACTTTCATATTCTCTCATTTCTAACAAATTATGATCCATACCAAGAGCAGGAGAGGAATCCCGAACCTTGCCAATTTCCTTCGCCGGAACTCCCGCGACCGAAACATGAGCCGGTACATCGTTTAAAACGACGCTACTTGCACCCACTCTTGAACCCTCACCAATTTCAACATTTCCTAAAATTTTCGCACCCGCACCGATCAAAACCCCTGATCGAATTTTAGGGTGCCTGTCACCTCGTTCTTTCCCCGTACCTCCCAAAGTAACTTCGTGCAAAATTGATACATCATCTTCAATCACCGTTGTCTCTCCCGCAACAAAACTAGTGGCATGATCTAGCAATATACCCTTACCGATAGTAGCAGCAGGGTGAATGTCCACAGAATAAACCACGGCCACTAAGCTTTGCAAATAAAGTGCAAGGTCTCGCCTGTCTTGCTTCCAAAGAAAATTAGCGACCCGATAACAACTCAGGGCTTGAAAACCTTTAAAATAGAGAAACGGACTGAGGAAATCATTACATGCGGGATCTCTTTCCATTACCGCAATCAAGTCAGACTCAACACAATCGAGCATATCTCGGTCCTGCTCAAAGGCCTTTCTGATTAAATCTCGAATATCACTTTCTGGGACGCTGCTCTTGACCAAACGGGCCGCCAAACGCCACCCCAGTGCATCAGACAAATTTTCTCGTTCAAAAATAAACTCAGTTAAAACCTTCGACAAAATCCTTTCTTGAGCCGCAACCTTTTTGGCTTCTATAACAAGAGCATCCCAGACCTTAGATTGTTTCATTTTAATAATTCCTAATTTATCTGATGTGATTTTATCATGGTGTAATTAATGAGTTCTACTGCTCCTGATCGACTCCATAAAAGGATTTTCCAATATTCACCTCGCTACGACCTTGAGAAACCCTCCATTTATTTGTGTCCCTTAAAGAATAAACACAACCACAGTATTCCTGCTGATAAAACTTCTCTCTTTTAGAAATTTCTACCATTCGCTGAGAACCTCCTGCTTTCCTCCAGTTGTAACTCCAATAAACTAAATTTTCATAACGAGCAGCAGCACGCTCTCCACAGCCGTTAATTTGCTTCATATTTTTCCATCGTGATATCCCAAGACTACTCGAAAATAAACTAAAATCATTTTCGTGTGCATAAAGAGCAGTTCTTTCAAAACGCATATCAAAACAAACCGTACATCTTGATCCTCTTTCTGGCTCCCACTCAAGTCCCTTTATACGTTCAAACCAATTTCTGACATCATAATCAACATCAACATGCTCAACACCAAGCTTGTCGCAAAACTTCTTATCCTCGGTTTTTCGAATCTCGTACTCTTTTTTTGGATGAATATTTGGATTATAAAAAAACACGGTAGGTTGAATCTCAGAATACAATAAAGTCTCTAACACCTCCCCTTCACAGGGAGCACAACACGAATGTAAAAGGATACGAGATTCTCCCCCTGGTGCCGAAATAATTGGTCTTTGAGCCGTATTCATAATCAATAAAAATGGCGTTTTTTAAGAAAAAGTGCAATCGGTTATTACCTACCTTGCTCAGCCTTCAAGTTTCGACTCATTAGATCAGATAAGGCAAGAAATGGATCTTTCTCATCATAAAGAATTTTATATATTTCTTGCAAAATTGGCATTTCGACTCCTTGGCTTGAGCATTTCTCATAAAAACAAGCAGTTGCCCAATACCCTTCGACCACGGTTTTTTGATTAACAATCAGGTCATTCGGGACGCCTCCCCTCGCTAAGGCCAGTCCAAAGTTTCGATTTCTACTCCACTCTCCCATGCAGGTTCCGATCAAATCACCAAATCCGCTAAGCCCAAAAAAAGTTTCACTTTCGCCACCGAGAGCAAGACCTAATGAGATCATTTCACTCATACTCCTCGTAAGCAATGCCGCCCTTGCATTATCTCCCAAGCCAAGTCCATCGGAAAGACCTGTGGCTATAGCATAAACATTTTTCAAACAACTCCCTAAACCAACTCCTATCCGATCCTCTGACCGATAAATCCTCATACTTTTCGAACTGATACTATTTTGAAGTTCAATAAGCTCTTCCTCCACGCAATCCATTGCCAACACCATTGCTGTGGGTTTCTCCTCAGCGACATCGTGTGCATGACTGGGTCCAGTTAAATAGCCTGCCCCAATGGAGTTACCCAACTCTTCCTGAATCACTTGGTGAGCGAATAAATTAGTACTGGGCTCCAAGCCTTTACAAAGTGCAAGAGCGCCTTTTAATTTCCATGAGTCTGACTTAAAAGCACTTACTTTTTGGCATGTTTCCCTGAGTGCATGGGATGGACATGCTAAAAAGATATAGTCGCATTCCATTAAGACAGGGCGCAAAGAACAACCAATTTGTAAATCCTGATCAAAAACAACTCCAGGTAAATAGTCCTTGTTCTCCCGGTCAGATGAGAGAGTTAAAGCGTGCTCTATACGCCTGGGAATTAGCGCGACTGAGTGTCCAATTTTAGAAAGATAAACTGCCATTGCAGTTCCCCATGCACCGGAGCCTAACACGCAAAAATTCATCGTTTCCCAGACTTACTGCTTCTTATCTTTTGTACATAACCCGTTAATGCATTTAATCCGTCCAAACCTAAAGTCGCACATGGGTTAACAAAGGAAGGGAGTGGACTTGGAGTAAGTCCAAGCAAATCATGAGTTACCAAAATCTGTCCGTCACACTGGTTTCCGCTTCCGATACCAATTAAAGGAGGTAAAATTTGACTGGCTAATTGCACAGTTAGTCGTTCGTCCATCATCTCCCCAATAACTGCAAAGCAACCAGCCTCTTCAAGGCTAATTGCATCGGTATATAAACTATCCGCTTCTTCACGACTTGCTCCATATTTACGATACCCCCCAATTGCCTTAACTGTTTGAGGCAAAAGACCGATGTGCCCCATAACTGGAATACCGGTGGCAACAAGCTTTTCGATATCATCAGCCACATCTTTCCCCCCCTCGATCTTAACTGCATCTGCCCCATTCTGCATAAGTCTCCGAGATGATTCAAGCAAACGGTCAAATGAAAAACTGGCTTCTCCAAAAGGTAAATCTGCGACAACAAGGCACCCCGGATTACCTCGGCGAACTGCAGATGTATGATGAACCATATCGTCTATTGTTACCGGTATTGTGGTATCATATCCCAGTAAAGTAGTCCCGACAGAATCGCCAACCAGAATAAAATCAACCCCAGCTTTAGCAATGAGTTTTGACATTATAGCATCATAAGCAGTTAGCCCAACAATTGGACGCTTACCTTTTAATCCATTCAGATACTTCGTTGTCGGCTTAATCTCAGATAAATCAACAGAATGTCTCCTTGTTAGGGCAGATACCTTTTGATGTGCTCGTTGGGGAGGCTTTGGTTGCGTAGAAGCAGAAGGAGGTTCAGAAAGTTGTTCCTTTTTATCCTTAGCATCGCTAGGAGCCACTTTTTTCTCTTGAACCTTTTCACTAACATCCACGATCACTGGTTCCAGTTCTTTTGCCTTTGCGACCGCTGGTGCTTTCCTTTTCCGCCGGACGGTTTTCTTGACAGGTGGAGTCGTTTTCATTTCGTCCTTATTATCATTTTCTGACTTTGGAACTGACTCAGTTTTTTTTTCTTTAGGCATCGTTCAGCTTATTTTCGAAATTTGTAATATGATTCATAATTATTTTTTCTTCTTCAGTAGAAAGTATTTTTTCAGCGGCCTGAACAGTTTCAATAATTTGCCCAGGCTTTCTTGCACCAACAATAGCAGAGGTAATCTCTTTTCGGCGTAAAGCCCATGATACTGCAAGTTGCCCTACTGACATGTTATTTCTTTGAGCTATTGATCGTAATTCTTCTTGCAGAATAAGAAAGGCTTGTAAACCATCTTCGGTGTGTAAAGGGCTAACGACAGGATGATCGGTTTTATGTTTTCTCCAATCATTTTCGGGAAGACTCTCTAACCACTCAGCAGAAACTTTACCAGTAAGAATACCTGAATGCATCGGACTATATACCAAGACACCAGTATTATTAGTCTCGCACCAAGGTAGAACCTTATCTTCAATTTTACGATCAAGCATACTATACATAGGCTGATTCGAGGTAACCGGAGAAACCTTCTGTAATTCGTCCAGCTCCGTTTCCCAGCAATTACACACACCCGCCCACCTAATTTTGCCTATTGTTTTTAATTCTATGAGAGTTTCCCATGCCTCAGTCAGGTTTTCTACAGGAAAAGGCCAATGAATTTGATATAAATCAATCCAGTCCCGCCGAAGTCTTCTTAATGATTGATCGACTTCTTCTAAAATTGTTTCCCTTGAAATAAATCGTTTCGGTTTACCATCCTCTTCAGGCAAAACTCCACACTTTGTCGCGACAATCACATTATCATCTTTAAACTCTTTCAATGCCTTACCGACCGAGGTTTCTGCGACTCCGAACCCATATGCGTGTGCTGTATCGATCCAATTGATCCCCTCGCTCAGACCTTCCAGTATGCTTGCAATCGAATCTTTTTCATCTTGTGCTCCCCACCCCATACCCCACTCACCACCACCGATTGCCCAGGTGCCAAGCCCGATTTCAGAAAGAATAAGGTCAGAATCGCCTAATTGGTTTTTTTTCATGGTAAATTAATTAAAGAGAAAAAATAATTTTAGTTTAGTTAATACTATCGTTACAGTTCTACTTGATCTAGATTAAATTAATCGCATTTTGAGGTAGATGAACAATATTTTCATTACTGGAGCTAATCGAGGGATTGGATTTGAATTAACCAAGCAAAGTTTATTGCAAGGCAATCGTGTCCTGGCGACATGCAGGTCTAATTTGGAAATAAAGAATCTCAAAGCATTACAACAAAAGTTTACTAATCAGTTAGAAATCTTTAGCCTGGATGTTGAAAATGAAACTTCAGTTCGTTCATGCTTTAATAAAGTCGATGAGAAAAGGCTGACCATTGATCTTCTATTCAATAATGCGGGCATTATGGATTGGAGCGACTATCAAAATATTTCGCTCTCTTCTTTGGAAAATATTTACAAAACTAATTTAATTGGCCCCCTCCTTGTTACCCGAAATGCAGTTCCCTTCATGAACAAAAATGATTCTGCTTTAATCGTTAACATGTCATCCCGTTTAGGCTCAATTGATTTACGCGGCGAAACCCAATTAGGAGGGGCCATAGGATACCAGTGTTCAAAATCTGCTTTAAATATGTTAACCAAACAAACCTCAATTGATCTAAAACCTTTGGGCATCAGAGTTATTTCATTGAGCCCTGGTTGGGTAAAAACAGAAATGGGAGGAAAAGATGCAAAGTATGAAGTTGAAGAATCTGTATCCTTGTTGCTTCAGACATTAGAGCACCTAGAAAGACACAAATCAGGAATTTTTATTGGAGAAGATGGAAAAGAGATTCCCTGGTGACCTGAAAGAGAACTTGTTTTAACAAAAAATACCGGCAACATAGAAATATATGATAAATGCGATCTCAAAATTCTACTTGCTAGCAGCTTTTACGATATCCAGTAGTTCAATGGCCATAAACATAAACGATCAGGTTCCAAGTTTTCGGGCAGTAGATTCAACTGGAGCATTATGGGAATCGAAAACTTTCCTGGGTCAAAAACAAATCCTGTTGTATTTTTATCCTGCTGCGATGACCGGAGGCTGCACCAAGCAGGCCTGTGCATATCGGGACGACATCGAAAAATGGAAAATCTTGGGAGTGGAAGTAATCGGAATAAGTGGGGATCAGCCAGCCAGCCTTTCGATATTCAAAAAAGCAAAAGGGCTTCCCTTCACGCTGCTATCTGACCCAACTGGAAAAGTAGCCAACCTTTTCAATGTACCTTCTGGAAAAGGTGGAGTGATTGAAAGGTTTGTTAATGGGGACAAATATACAATGGAACGAGGAGTCACTGCCAAAAGATGGACTTTTCTTATTTCCAAAAGTGGCAAGCTACTTTACAAGAATACAAATGTTTCTGCTTCAAAAGACAGCGAGACAGTTCTGCAGTTCCTTAAAAGAAAAAAAATATGAGCGATCAAATTATTAAAAGTGGAAAAGAAAGAAGACGACTTAAGGCATCAGCAAAGACGAGGAATATTGATGTTAAGATTGGGAAAAATGGATTGAGCAAGAATGTTTTATTAGAGATCAAGACTATTTTAGACAGAGATAAGATGGTCAAAGTTTCATTTCGAGAAGATCGAGAAAAAAGAACTGCTCTCATTCAATCATTACAAGAATCTATTCAATCTTGCTTAATAGAATTGGTTGGAAAAACCGCAACTTTTGCATTGTAAAATTGATGCAAAAAATTTCTCCACTTGAAGAAAAAAGCGAAATCCCCAAGTTCTCAACCCTTGATTCTGAGGGAAAACCAGTATCCAGTAGCAACCTCTTAGGGAAGAGATACTTAATTTATTTTTACCCACGGGATAATACTCCCGGTTGCACTGCACAAGCATGCGGATTTAAGGAAAATTATAAATTCTTTAAAAATAATAATATTAAAATTCTGGGAGTTTCAGGCGATACAATCAGGTCCCACCAAAACTTCAGGCGAAAATTTGAACTACCTTTTCCTCTTCTCATGGATGAAGATAACAAAATCGCCAAGGCATTTGGAGTTTGGGGAGAGAAAAAATTTATGGGAAGAGTTTATGAGGGTATACACCGAATTTCATTTTTAATAAATGAAAACGGGAAAATCGAAAAAACTTTTTTAAAAGTTAAAGCTAAAACCCACCCAGAAGAAGTCGTTAATAGATTAAAGGGGGGTTAAAACAACTTTAAGCAGCAGAAATAGCCGCCTCAATAATTCCAGTAAAAGCTCTGGAGGTTAAAGATGCCCCACCGATCAATCCTCCATCAACATCTGGTTGAGAAAGAAGACCTGCAGCATTTTCGGGTTTCATTGAACCACCATAAAGAATACGAATCGTTGAAGCAGCTGAATCGCCAAACATTTCTGAAAGAACCTTACGTATTTCGAAATGTACTTCTTGTGCCATTTCATCAGTAGCCGTTTTACCAGTACCAATAGCCCACACTGGTTCGTAAGCTAAAACTAAGTTCTCGATCGAATTGGTTGGGAAATTTTCTAAACCTTCTCGGACTTGCGAACGGACAACCTCAAGGGTTTGCCCAGCTTCCCTTTGCTCGAGAGTTTCGCCAATACAATAGATTGGCTTAAGATTGTTTCCAATAGCAGACAAAATTTTCTTATTTACGGTTTCATTAGTCTCTCCGTAATACTCTCTTCTTTCACTGTGTCCTAGTATCACGAAGCTAACATATAAATCACGGAGCATTTCGGCTGAAATCTCACCTGTATATGCTCCAGATTGGGATGCGTTCATATTCTGTGCCCCAAGCAATACTTCCGATTGTTCGACTAGTTCAGATGCTTTTGAGAGTGAGGTAAATGGAGGACAGACACAAACTTGAACACCAGTTTGATCACCCACACTGGTATTAATTTCATTAATCAAATCAACAGCTTCTGGAGCCGTCTTATTCATCTTCCAATTACCAGCTATAAGAAATTTACGTGTCATCGTTATTAATTTTAATAATTTAAGTATTTTCTTTTCGATCTAAAACAGAGACTCCAGGCAGAGACTTGCCTTCTAAAAACTCGAGTGAAGCACCTCCACCGGTGCTCATAAATGTGACCTGGTCAGAGAACCCGCTTTGATTGATTGCCTTAACAGAATCTCCCCCCCCAATAATAGATATTCCATCCCCTTCAGCCACAGCTTTTGCAATTGCAAATGTACCCTTGCTTGAATCTGCAATCTCGAATACTCCCATGGGACCATTCCACAAAACAGTTTGAGCTCTTGTCAGTTCATCAGCATAAAGTTCTGTAGTTTTCGGCCCTATATCAACGCCCTCCCATCCATCCTCTATATCACCTTCAAAGATCTTGGTTTCTCCTAGTGTTTTTGCATCAAAATCTAAGGCATTTGTACCCAAGGTATCAACAGGAAGAAGAAACCGAACTCCCTTTTCTTCAGCTTTCTTCAAGGCAGATTCTGCTAATTCAACCTTATCCGGTTCACTCAGACTTTCCCCGATTGCTTTACCCTTTGCGAGAGCAAAAGTATATGCCATGGCACCTCCTATGATAATCACATCTGCTTTATCCAAAAGCGCATCAATTACCATTATTTTGTCACTCACTTTTGCACCTCCTAAAATTACTGCAAATGGACGCTCTGGAGAAGCTGTTTTTTGGCCTAGAAACTCCAGTTCTTTGGCAATCAAATAGCCCGAAACCTTAATTGGTAAGAGATTGGCAACACCAAATGTCGAAGCATGTGCACGATGTGCAGTCCCAAAAGCATCATTTACAAAAGCATCAGCATGTCGCGCTAGGCTTTCCGCAAAGCTCTGATCATTCTCTGTTTCACCAGCATGAAACCGAAGATTTTCCAAAAGAACAATTTGCCCATTCTGTAAATTATCTAAAGCCTCGCTCACCTTATCCCCTACGCAATCATTCAAAAAAATAACGGGTAAGGAAAGCTTTTGTGACAATACAGGAGCGACCGGAGACAGGCTCATTGAATCAACCCTAGTGCCTTTGGGCCGACCCAAATGGCTGGCAAGAACAATCTTAGCTCCCTGTTCATGAAGTTTCAAGATAGTAGGCAAAGCGGCATTTATTCTGGTTTCGTCTGTAATCGTTCCATCAGCATCCAAGGGAACATTGAAATCAACACGCACGAAAACCCGTTTACCTTCGAGGTTTACATCATCTATAGTTTTTACTTGGGACATAAAAATGATTGAATAAGCTTAAAGTGTAGGAGCGGAAATATAACCGCTATTTTGAAAAACCTTACAAAAGAAATTTATACAAAGCTAGATACCTTCTTAAGCAAATCTACGCAGCGATTACTGTATCCCCATTCGTTATCGTACCACGATACTAGCTTAAAGAAAGTATCGCTGAGTCCCATTCCTGAACCGGCGTCAAAGATAGAAGACGCTGGACAGTGTATAAAATCGGAAGACACCACTTCGTCCCCGGTATACTCAAGAATTCCTGCAAGAGGTCCTTCGGAGGCTTCTTTCATCTTGGCACATATCTCTTCGTAAGAAGTCGGCTTCTCGGTTTTAACTGTCAAATCCACTGCTGAAACGGTGGGAGTAGGAACGCGAAAAGCCATCCCGGTAAGTTTACCTTGAACTGATGGAAGAACTAGCCCTACAGCCTTAGCTGCACCCGTGGTCGAAGGAATAATGTTAATGGCTGCACCTCTACCACCCTTCCAATCCTTCATAGAAGGACCATCTACCGGTTTTTGAGTAGCAGTGTAACTATGAATTGTAGTCATCAATCCTTCTACAATTCCGAAATTTTCAAGTACAACCTTAACGATCGGGGCAAGGCAATTTGTAGTACAAGATGCGTTGGACACGATATGGTCATCGGGAAGTAATTCTTCATCGTTTACACCAAGAACAATCGTTCGAACATCTCCTTTTGCGGGTGCTGAAATAATAACTTTCTTTGCACCTGCTTGAATATGCCCTGCAGCTGCATCCTTATCGACGAACAAACCAGTCGATTCAATAACAATATCAACTCCAAGGTCTCCCCAGGGCAAAGCGGCTGGACCTTCGCGAACAGCAAGACATTTTATTGTATGCCCGTTCACAACAAGGGAGTCATTGGTCGGTGCTTCAACTGTCCCGTTAAAACGCCCCTGAGTGGAGTCATACTTTAACAAATAAGCTAAATTATCGGAAGGAACCAAGTCATTGATTGCCACAACATCAAATTTGCTACCAAGCAAACCTTGATCGACAAGAGCACGAAAAACTAAACGGCCGATTCGACCGAAACCATTGATACCAATTTTAATAGACATAGAGTGGTGATGTTTGAGTTTAGAGCAAAGCTCAGAAATTAAGAGAAATAGTACGAATGAAATTTATTACCAAAAATGGCAAGTATATACGAAATTTTATCCTATAGCACGTTCGATTAAATTCAAGAAATTACGAAATTCTTTAAAGTTCTCTCGTGTTTCCTGCTTGAAGTAATCTAATTGCTCATCATCCAAGGATAACCTTTCCATTACCGTTGGTGATAATTTACCATGTGATCGATGGCCACTGAACCCAAAATGCAAAGCATGGGAAAGCCAATTGCCAACATAAACAACATCAATCAAGTTATTAAGTTCATCTTCCCCTGAAGTACCCCGCTCTAAAATATCTGGTTCATGATGCCATCTAATCACGGCTTCAACATCTCGATTTAGCCCCCATTCCTTACATACAACCTGCCCCACTTTCACATGAGTTGGCGAGCCGTTTTTGATTTCCGAATCAAGTAGAGAAATTTCATCGTATAAAGCAGAGCCCACATCTTCACAAAATGACTCAGGGTTGATTTGGAGCCTTGCTACCTTTCCAATATCGTGAACAAGTCCGCAACTGTATGCCCGTTGTCTTTGGCAATGGTTGGTTAATTCTGCAATCGTTGCAGAACTAACAGCAGCTCCCAAACTATGCTTCCATAAGTCAGCCGGATCAAAGTTTAAATCTTTTGAATTAGAAAAATTAAAAGCTTTAAATACCGATGAGGTCAAAACCACCATATGAATTTTATCAAACCCAAGCGTTCCTATTGCTTCCCCCACATCAGTTACCCTGCCCCTCTCACCTCGATAATGAACGCTGTTTGCAACTCTCAAAACCTTCATGGAAAGGGTCTGATCAGACTTCATTATTTCTTGAATCGAATGAGTTGGTGAATTTGGATCCTTCAGCATATCAGAAAGCAATTCAAAGACAGTTGGAAGTGTAGGCAAATTATCTTTAAGTGCCTCACCTATCGAATTATAATCTATTACATTGCCAACGCCTTCCATTACCACGATTCGAAACTTAATTAATTACAGGTGCGGAATCAACCTAATTTGGAAATATTAAATTAAACGCCCCCGCTATCCAGCAAATCACAAAAATCTTCAGTCATTTTCAATTCATTCTCGATATCCAAAGATATTTGCTCCAAATGGTTAGAATTTAAATTTAAACGAGCAAGTAAAGCATCAGTAGGTCTATCTGGAGTTTCATGACCGCTAAATCCAAACTTTTGCTCATTGACTGCCCAATTTGCTAAAATCACCAAGTCAATGAGCTCATGCGCTTCCTCTGATGTAACCCGTTGCCGCCTTTCTGGGATTGGTTCATGATGCCAGCGAACAACCCCTTCAACAAATCTAGATAGTCCCCAATTTTTACAGATTAAAAACCCTAAATAATCGTGCCTCGGAGTTTGATTAATTAATTCGGACTTAAAAAAACTAATATTTTTATCTAAAGAAGTTTGAGAATCATTAATAAAAGCACGAGTTTCTTCATTTTCATCGAGTTTGAATCGAGCAACTTTTCCAATATCGTGTACAAGACCGCAGGTGTAAGCTCTTTCATGCCACGATTTACCTAAAGACTTCGCGATACTCCTTGATGCAGAGGCTACCCCAAGACAATGCTTCCACAATCCTTCAAGTGAAAACTTTTGCTCAGCCGAAGGCCCGGCAAACATTTTGAAAACAGAGGTGGTCAAAACAACATTTCGAATTTTTTCAAAACCGAGTGTCCCAATTGCTTCATTCGCATCTGTTACTCGATCCCTGCCCCCGCGGTAAAATGAAGTATTTGCTACTCTTAAAATTTTCATTGTCATGGATTGATCTGATGTCATCACATCCTCCACGGCAAATGTGGATGCATCGGGGTTCTGCAAAACATTAGTCAATTCGTTTACAATAGTTGGTAAGGTTGGCAAATTACGCTGTATTTGACCGACTAGGTATTCATAATTTATACTATCTGATTCCATTTTGAATTTGATTAAAGTTTTTTCAAAAACATGGTTAAGGGAATACTTTAATCAAACTAAAAATAAGCTTTTGATCTGTTTTTGAAAACAAGAACGCATAAAAAAGCAGTTACACCTAAACAAATATAGGCAAACCAATCTCCGTGAATGGTGTAGAATGATGCACTTTTAGTAGATTGAGAGGGTACAGAAATGTTAAATATAGTTGCACCTTCAAAATAAATACTTCCGTTTTCATCTCTCAGCACCTCTCGCTGGTATCCATTGTGGTCAATCCATCCCGACCAACCTGCATTACCACACCTCAAAAAATTCTTTTGAGTTTCTATTGCACGCATAACCGAATGGGCCGCATGTTGCTCAGCACATCCCTCCTCTCCGAACCATGCATCATTAGTACTCACAAAAAAGAGGTCGACGCCTGACAATGCAATATCTCGACATAATGAGGGAAAAATATCTTCGTAACAAATAAGTGGTCCAACCTTTAAGAGATCAGAACTCGCATGTTTTGATTTAAGAGTAAAAGTTTTTACATCTTGCCCCTCCTTAAAACTCCCAATGGGCCCAACTAACTTTCTTAAACCAGGTATCCATTTAAAGGGAAAAGGCACATACTCACCAAAGGGCACAAGAATCCGTTTCGCATACCAATTATTTTCAAAACCGGTATCGGGAAGGATTTCTGAGATCGTATTATAAATTGAGTCGGCATCCCTTAAAACTGCACCAATAAGTAGAGGAGTCTTCGATTGAGTTGCTAAACCCTCAACCCATGCTGAATCTTGATTTAAGGCATATGGAGTAGAAGCTTCGGGCCAAACTATAAAATCAGGATTCATAAGCCCTAAAAAACTGGTCTGCCTACTTAGAGTATCCTTATGAATACCAGCGTTTCCACCTTTCCATTTTTCTCGGAGATAGGGTTGACAGAGCCCAACATTAAATTTTTTCACCACTCCGGAACCCCGATTCTGAAAAAGGAAGAAGGGACTGAGCATAAAAATGAAAACGAGTATCGCTAAATAAAAATCCGGGCAAACATTCCCCATCAACCCTCTTCTCATTTCCTTCCTTCTTACAAGTAAATGATGTAAATATGAACATAAGCAAAGATTAAAGAGTACGAGAAAAAAAGAAACTCCCCAAGAACCCAACCATTGAGCAGTCTGTAAAAGCACTGGTCTCTCCCATTGAGTTACCGACAAAGGACACCATGGGAAACCAAGAGTAAACTGGCAGCGCAGCCACTCAATCGAGACCCATGCACTAGACAATCCAATAATCGTTAAAATCCTACTTTTAAATGCTCCGCGCAAAGCCCATGGAGTCATTAGTCTTGCCAAAATAAACCAAGGCAGAAAATAAATGGACAGAATCATACTGGTTGAAAATAGACCGCCTATGGAAATATGACGCATCCAACCGACAAGAGAAAGGTGGTAAAGAACACCAGCTGTAAAAAAAGCGATTATTACAGTTCGCAATTTCGGCTTACAGGAAAACCAGGTCATTGCCGGGAGTAAAAAAAAGTAGGCACACTCGGGAGATTTCATTGGGGGTTGAGCGAGCAATAGGAAAAAGTAACTCCCAACAGAAGCAGTTAATGGAGCCCATAACTTTTTCAAAAAAACAAGAGTCATTTGATTCACCTCAAACAAGCTGACACGAATTCAAGGGGGCTTCAGAGCTTGGCCTTGCGACTAACCCTTCGAAAGGTTCAAGATTGTAGAGACATTCTGCATTCCCATTTTTAATCAAATGAGAATCACAAACATCAAAGAGACCTTTTTGAGTTTGGGATCTTCTCATTTGATGAAGAAAATCACCTTCGCGGTCCACAGATAGACCAACAAAATTGAGAAACTTTTTAATTCGACCGACCTTCTTTCTCTCCTCCATTCCCGGTTTTTCCAATGATTGATAAAGATCGATAATGTATTCATAAACATCAGCCATGGTTGGTTTAAAAACAGGTACTTTTAATTGAGCTTCTCGAATTTGCCTAAATATCCAAGGATTCCTAATGGCAGATCTTCCAATCATGACTCCGTGAGCACCAGTCAATTCCTTCAAATAATTAGCACTGTTAGAAGATGTTACATTTCCATTAAGTAAAACCGAGCAACTTAAAGATTTAACCGCTTCTGCGACATGATCGTAGCTAGGTACAGAACGATACCCACCAAGGACTGTACGAGCGTGGAGGCTGAGGAGATCGATTTCAAAGTTATTTATAGCCTCTAATAATTCATGAAAATAGCGATCATCCTCAAAACCAATTCTCATTTTGACAGTTAATAAAGAATCCACTTCGCTTCGAAGCATAGATAAAATCTCACGAATTTCGTGTGGCGAACGTAGCAGCCCCCCTCCCACATTTTTTTTAAAAACTCGTGGTGCGGGACAACCTAGATTCAAATCTATACCTGCAATTGGGTACTGGCTAAATTCCCTGACCGTCCTTCTTAAATCTTCAATATTTTCTCCAATCAGTTGAGCGAAAACCGGGCGCTCCGTTGGGTTTTCAGTGATGGAAGAAAGAATTTCAGAATCAATTTTCGAGCTTGCATGTACGCGAAAAAACTCGGTAAAGAAAAAATCCGGAGCACCTCTTTTCGCGACAACTGACATAAAGGGCAGCCCAGTTACATCCTGCATAGGAGCAAGTGCTGTTGGCCACTGACCGTCAACAAGTGAATTCGGTAATCGATTAAGTGACATCTTATAAAATGATTTCAAAGCTGAAACCATATTTAAAGAAAATGAAGCAAACGCTAATCCTGCTTACGAAGAATTCGTTCAAGAATCTCTGACATATCTTCGACATTTTCGAGAACTTTATTTGCCACATGAATGGGTTGCTTCATTTGCAATGCGAGAACAATGGAATCACTAGGACGCGCATCCAATTCGATAATTTTTTTCCCAAGTTCATTTTCCATTCGCAAAATAATTCGGGCAAAGAACGTTCCCTCGTCTACATCATTGATAAGTACCCGCTCGATACTTGTTTCTAACCCCCTCAGTATCAGACCAATCAAATCATGCGTTAATGGACGCTCTTTTTTGACTTCATTAATTGTCATATTAATGGCATTCCCGATAGCGGGATCGACATAAATAACAAATGTCTTTTCGTCATTCCCCAAAAAGATTGCACATCCGTTAGATGTTGGCATTACTCCCTTAACTGTGACTTCCACTGAGTCATTATTCATACAGATATTATCTCTATTCTTTCTTTGATTCGCAAGCTATTATAAATATTTTATATTAACCACATGATTCAAAACGCCCCTACTACCCAGCCAAATCTTTACCTTATAGGCTTTATGGGGACGGGTAAAAGTTCAGTAGGTAAATTTGCATCAGATAAACTAGGTTTAAAATTTCTCGACTCTGACCAAGAAATTGAAAGACAAAACGGATGCACAATCAGTCAAATTTTTGAATCGCAAGGGGAAGAAAAGTTTCGGGAACTCGAGAAAAAATTCATTTTAACAGGGCACCCCAACTCAGGTTGCTTGGTATCTTGTGGAGGTGGACTCCCAGTACCCGAAGGTATGATAGAGCGCATCAAGAGCAAAGGAATTGTCTTTGCTCTATGGGCAAAACCAGACACAATTTTTGAAAGAACAAAGGAAAATACAAATCGCCCACTCTTGCAAACGGAGAACCCAATGGCAGAGATTAACTCTCTGTTAAAAAAAAGGGAAAAGATATATCTTCTTGCGAATCAAATAATATCAAGCGAAATGAGAAGCACTAAGCAAGTTGCAGATATTGTTGTTCGTCATTATCTTAATTTTTGTGAAGAAAAAAATCAGAAACTTACTTAGTGAATTTCATTTTCGCTAACTCTAAAAATTCTTCTGGAGGTCGAACAACCTTACCTTCCCCCGAGACAAAAGCGTGCTGAGTCAAACCTGAACTAATCAGCTCACCACCCCTTAAAACTTTATAAGAAGCCTCAATTCGAACTAGAGGAACTTTATCGATTTCCACCTTAACTTTCAGGCGATCATCAAAAAAAGCTGGTAAATGAAAAGTTGCAGAGCAAGAAAGGACAGGTAAAAAATAATCTTTCTTTTCCAGTTCCACATATGGGCACCCCATTTGATCCAACAACTCAATTCGGGCAATCTCGAACCATGTGAAATAATTCGCATGATAAACTAGCCCCATTTTGTCGGTCTCTTTATAACGCACTCGAATGTCAACGCTTGCCGAAAGCATAAAGATTCATTACTGCAAAAAACTGCACTTAAGCAACGAACGAATTTCAAAATGGCTATTTCAAAAAAAGAACGATCACTCTCAATTTGGATTGGAATTGCAATTGGCGTAGCAATCTCCTCCATGTTGGTACGCTACGCATTGCAAAAAAAAGCTCAGCAAACAATGGATCGCCCTGGTCATTATAAATCCCTGAGGTGCGGGGCAGATGGATCGCCTTTTCATCCAATCCCTGAAACAATTCGGGCGGAAATCCCCCACGGGATTGTAGTCTACTATGAG
>CBFHYW010000005.1:0-15872 GCA_965660135.1 Opitutales bacterium | reverse complement strand
ATTCAAGGCAGTAAACATTTCCTGCGGTCGTGGGTTATTGAATCAAGTGGTTCATTCCGCTCGGAAAGACTTTTCATTCATGCTCAAGAATATTGTCAGAATAAAAGTTTTGAGGGAGTAAAACAGTACCTTTTCCATCGGGCATCTGAACTATACCTCCTTCCCCAAACAGGTGCCCGATCGAGTGCACTCGAATATGAAATTGATCCTGAACAATACAAAATTATTGGTGAAAACTCGCAAACGGGTGAGTGGATTATCCAAGTGAAGGATATTTCCCATCAAGGCTTGAGGGATGCAAATAGAACATTGTCAGATTTAAAAGACCATATTGCGGGTGTAAGAAGTATCCCGTGGGTTCCAATTCGTTAAAGCAAAACCATCCTTTATCTCGTTGACCCTAAAGCATTTTTTTTATGTAATGGATTCCTTGTGCATTACCTAATGCATTCCACACAAACCAACAATTAAACAATTCAATATATCCTTTTATTTAAGCTGTGAATGTAGAAATCAAGGAAGCGGGAGACGCTCGTAAAATAGTTAATGTAACATTTGACTCAGATGAAATGTCTGAAAAAGGCAACCAAGTTTGCAAAGAACTTGGTCGGCTCGCCAATATACCTGGCTTTAGAAAAGGAAAAGCTCCCGAGCAAGTAATTCGCAAACGATATGCAAGTGAGATACAGCAAGAGCTTAGCCGTAAAGTTTCAACAGCAGCATATGAGGCTGTTTTGGAAAACAAAGAAATCAAAGTTTACTCAATTCTTAAAGTGGAACCAGGAGAAGTTAAATCCGGTGAACCCGCTACGATAGAAGTCACTGTTGATATTGAATCTGAATTTGATCTTCCAAAATATGAGGAGTTTGAACTCACTGTTCACTCGGGTGAAGTTAATGACGAGGATGTAGAAAAGGAACTAGATACACTACGAGATCAGCGAGCCTCTTTCGATGAAGTAGAGCGAGCCACCGCAAAGGGGGATTATGTAAAGTGTTCTTATGAAGGCTTACTCGATGGTGAACCCGTAATGGAGCTCCTACCTGACAAGCCTATGTACGGCAAACAATCAAACACTTGGGAGGAAGCGGGACAGGCAAAAGGTCTGGGAGTTGATGCGATTGCCCAGGCGGTTATTGGAATGAAAAAAGAGGAGAAAAAAGAGGTGGAGGCCGATTTCCCTAAAGACTTTGAAATAGCACCACTCGCAGGCAAAAAAGTTATATACTCTTTAGAGATACACGAAGTTCGTGAAAAAAAGGCTCCACAAGCTGATGACGAAGATTTCCTCAAAGCCCTCAAAGCAGAAAGCTTGGAGGATCTTAAAGCCAAAATCAAGGACGACCTCGTTTCTCGAAAAGAGAGAGAAAATGTTGATGGGAAACGTGGGCAGGTCACTCAAAAAATACTTGATATGCCTGATTTCCCCCTTCCTCAACAAGCAGTTGAAGATGAATCTAAGACCATTTTCCAATCCAATGTCCAGCGCGCAATTCAACAGGGTGCCAAGCAGGAAGACATGGAAGAGAAAAGAGACGAACTGTGGAAAGAAGCTCAGGTACAAGCACAAGCACGAATTAAAATAACAATGACCCTCAGCAAAATTGCTGAACTTGAAAAAGTTGAAGTGTCAAATGAAGATCTAGCACAAGCAGCCACCCGCGAAGCAATGATGATGCGCACTGACCCTCAGAAATACGTTCAGGAACTAGCTAAAGATCAGGCTCGTATCAACCGTTTAAGACAGGATGTGCTACATGACAAAACACTCGAGCTTGTCGCAGGAAAAGCTAAGGAAAAGATTCAAGAAATTAAAGAAGAAGACAAACAATAATATTAAATTACCAACCAGAAATTACTAAGACATGGGAGCCTATTTACCATTACCATATGTTTACGAACGTGAAGGTCGCCAGGAAAGAGCTTGGGACATATACAGCAGATTACTTCGGGATCGCATTGTGTTCATTGGAACTCCAATTGATGATTACGTAGCAAACTCAATCATCGCACAATTACTCTTCCTGCAAATGGAAGACCCCAAAAAGGACATTCATGTTTATATCAATTCTCCCGGGGGTAGTGTTTCTGACGGAATGGCTATATACGACACCCTCAATTTTATGGAATGTGATATTGTTACCTACTGCATCGGTATGGCTGCAAGCATGAGCACCGTTCTTCTTGCCGCAGGTACACCTGGCAAACGATTCGCACTGCCCAACAGCCGGGTAATGATTCACCAACCAAGCGGAGGTGCCGGTGGGCAAACATCAGATATTTCGATTGCTGCAAAAGAAATTCTTCGATGGAGGCAAACCATTAATGAAATCTTGTCCGAGCATAGTGGTAAAGATATCAAGCAACTCGAAAAAGATTCAGATCGCGATTATTACATGTCAGCAGAAGAAGCAAAGGATTACGGTTTAGTTGACGAAGTAATCTCCAAAAAACCGAAGGAATAAGGAAGTCTTACCTATGGCAAAGCCTACAAAAATCAACTTTTGCTCATTTTGCGGGAAACCACAAGGTGAGGTGAAAAAAATGATTGCTGGGCCAGCTAGCGTGTACATTTGTGATTCCTGCGTGCGCGTTTGCAAAACTATTATTGATCGGGAACTTGGGGAAAAACCAGTCCCAAAGAAAGAGAGTGACGGGGAAAAGCCGGTTTTCAATTTGCAAAGACCAAGTGTTATTAAATCTTTCCTAGACCAGCATGTAATCGGACAAGAACATGCCAAGAAAGTTCTCTCGGTCGCAGTTCACAACCATTACAAAAGATTGGCCTCAGAATTAAATATTGGGGAAAATAAGCTCGATCAATTCTCCTCTGATGAGTTGGATGATGTGGAAATTGAAAAGAGTAATGTCCTCCTTATCGGTCCGACTGGAAGTGGAAAAACATACCTTGCCCGTACTCTTGCACGAATGCTCGACGTTCCATTCGCAATTGCAGATGCAACTACGCTGACTGAAGCCGGATATGTTGGAGATGATGTTGAAAATATTGTCCTTAGGCTCCTCCAGTCTGCCGATCACAATGTGGAAAAAGCTCAATGTGGAATCATCTATGTCGACGAAATAGACAAAATTGGGCGCAAGACAGATAATGTGTCAATTACACGTGATGTATCAGGAGAAGGGGTTCAACAAGCACTCCTTAAAATTTTAGAAGGAACAATTTGCAATGTTCCACCACAGGGAGGAAGAAAGCACCCAAATCAGGAGTATATCCAACTGGACACTTCCAATATTTTATTCATTTGTGGCGGTGCATTTATTGATATTGATCAAATTGTTGAACAAAGAACCGGTAGTCGGATGGTCGGATATTCTGCCGAAGCAGCAAAGGAATCACACGAGTTACTTGCTGAGGTTAAGCCTGAAGATTTAGTTAAATATGGCTTAATACCCGAATTTATTGGAAGGCTTCCCATTGTTTCTGTTTTGGACGAACTGACCAGTTCCGAACTTGTACGCATTTTAAAGGAAACGAAAAACTCTCTTCTCAAGCAATACCGTAAACTCTTTCTTATGGAAGGGGCTCACCTTCGATTTACAAGGGAAGCGATATTAGCGATCGCACAACAGGCGGTGGAAATGAAAACAGGGGCAAGAGCACTACGCTCAATCATGGAAACAATCATGCTCGACATCATGTATGACCTACCTGCAATCGAAGAGGCTGTAGAAGTTGTCATTAGCGCAGGGGTTGTTAAGGGAAAGTCAAAAGCTAAAATCTCTCCCATACAACCTGAGAAATTAGACGCAGCTTAATTACCCTAGCGAGCTTTATACTCCCTATTTGATCCACTTAGGCTCAAACCCGAGAGATTCTACTCATCAGTTGAACAAAGGTGTCTAAATTCCTGTTCAGCAAATAATCAAGCATTCAATCAGGGAAGAGAAATAGTACTGACTCTTGTATTATTACCTGGAGTATAATCTTCTTTTGTACCGATCGTTAATCGAGAGGAAATCCTCACTCCGTTTTCACTGCTGTTACTACCGTCTAAAAAAAGTTGTTCGCTTCGAGTTTCACCTGGATCAAGATCATTAAACAAAAAATTTCTGACAACTCCTCTATATTTAACCTCCAGGTTTAGATTGTTAAGCCATGATGTCCCTTGATTCTGAATTGAAACTAAAAAGGGTGTTGTACCCCCTTGCATATCTTTAGGGTCAAAATAATACCCGACAATTGCACCATCGTTAATGTTAGGCGTATTACGATTTTCAATTCTCCCCATGTTCAGAATTCCATTTCCAGTATACTCATCAAAGCCTGGCTTTTCAGATTCATTGGAATATTCATAAACCAAATCAACTACCTGATTTGGCAAGAGAGACGGGTTTTTTGAAATCTCAGAGGCCAATGCTCCACTGATAAAAGCAGTCGCAACTGAAGTACCGCTAAAAGCAACCATTTCCTCATTCTCCCAGGCAGTATAAACTCCTACTCCAGGAGCCGCAATATCAACTCCATCTCCATAATTCGCAAAAGAAGATTGTCTCCCATTCGCATCGACTGAAGATACGCCTATTACATTTTCAAATTTAGCTGGGTAAGATACCTCACCAACCCCGTCATTCCCCACCGCCGCAACAATTAATACTCCATTTTCGTGGGCATAATCTACAGCATTCTTCATAACTTCGCTTCTACTCGTTCCCCCAAGACTCAAATTAATAACATTTGCTCCCCGATCTGTAGCTTCCACAATACCCTGAGCAACTGTAAAAGAGTTTCCTTCCCCCTTCTCATCAAGGACGCGCATAGATAAAAGTGAAACTGCAGGAGAAAGTCCCAGCTGACTAGGTTTACTTCCCGCAATAATAGAAGCGATTGCTGTTGCATGGCCCTTGGATATATCTGCTCCCCCAACTAAGTCAACTTCCTCGATAAAGACGCCATCTAAAGTGTCGTGAAGCCGATCAACTCCAGAATCTAATATTGCAACTTTCACTCCCCTCCCCCATTCCTCTCGTTTATCGGCCACTCCCAACCATTCATTTGCATTAGGTCCAAAACTCTTTTCACCTTCTAAAAATTCAGCCCGAGGCAAGACTGGGGCCCGTACAGGGTAATTATATTGGGGCTCATTTTCCCATTGCTCCATAAACTGTGCCGCTTTCGAAAGGTCAGAAACTCGTATTCGCAAAAAGGATAACTCATTCATTTGATCAAGAATTTGAATCCCATTATTTTCAGCTCCCGATAAGAACAAGTCCATGCTCTCCAAAGAATCAAACCCAATGGTCAAATCTTTCAGAACATTTGAATTGGCTAATAATGCCATATCTAATTCATCATATTGAAATGAGTTTGAAGGATACAATGCATTCTGGTTTTCTTCTTCGTAAAGAATAATCTCCCTATCTTCAATAAACTCAGGAGAATGTTCGGGATTGTGAGAGTGCTCAACAATGTTAAAGTTTGAATTTTCAAAATTCCACAAAATGACCCCAATTAATAGCACGAATGCCAGAAACAAGAGAACAGATTTTCGAATGGACATACCTTATGATTGTGCTTCCATCGTGCTCACTCGCAAGAAGATTTATTCCAAGAAGCTAATCCTATGTCTAAATTTTTAATAGTTGGACACGGTTTGGCTGGTGCGGTTCTAGCACATACATTGATAGAAAAGAAACAGGATGTCTCAGTAATGGACACAAACCTTGGCCACAGTGCTAGCTCGGTATCAGTCGGCTTAGTGAATCCATTGATTGGACCAAAGCTTAATCTTCCTAAAAAAATGGTTGATTGCCTACAGGTTAACCAAAAGTTCTTTGCTCATTACGAAAAAACCTGGGATCAAAATTTCTACACTAAAATCAGATTTAATAGAATTTTCACTTCTGAAAAACAAAAAGCAATTTGGCAAAAAAAATCTAATCAACCGCAGTATCAATCTTTTATCGGAGAGCTCCTAAAAGTTAGCTATTATCAAAAAATGGAAGTTAATGCTGAATTTGCAGGCGGATTAACTTTACAAACATACCAACTTCAGGTTGGTGACTTCCTACAGGCAAGTAAAGAAAAACTGGAAGAATTAAATGCATGGGAAATTAACAAATTTAAAGAAGACAGCTTAACATCGAAATTTAAAATAATTTTTTGTGAGGGCTTTCGCGTCTTAGAAAATCCATGGTTTAACTATCTGCCCTTTGAACCAGCAAGAGGTGAAGTATTAAAAGTCACCGGTGACCGACACGAAGCGATGAGTAACGGATCGTGGTACCTCCCTCAACAAAATGGGGATGCCTTTATGGGCTCAACATGGGATCACAAAAACTTAACGATTGGACCAACGAATAAAGGCAAGGAGGAGATAATTAAAAATTGTAAATTTCTAAAATTAAAAAATAACCAAATTTCTTGCCACTTGAGTGGAGTAAGGTCAGGGACCAAAGATAGAAACCCTATCTTAGGGGTTCATCCAAAACATAAAAACTTATTTCTATTTAATGGGTTCGGCTCTCGGGGAACGACCAACATTCCATACTATGCAGAGAAAATGTCTGAATTCCTACTGGAAGAAAAAAACCTGCCAAAGGAAGCGAATTTATTGCGTTTTTCTTAGAATATGAGATTAACTGAACAGGCACATAAAGAAATAAGTAAGTTTCTATTGCTCGGAGATATTGCAATAGATGCCACAGCTGGAAATGGACATGACACCAGGTTCCTTTCTCAAAAAGTGGGAAATAAAGGTAGAGTCTTTGCATTCGACCGACAAATGGAATCAATTGAAAGAACTCAGTTATTACTTGAACGGGAAAACCTCCTAGCTCAGGTGACTCTATTTCCCCATTGTCATAGTACTATATCAAATAAAATCCCATCAGAATTTAAGGGTAAAATTAAGGTTTTCACTTTTAACCTCGGGTATTTGCCCTCAGGCGATAAAACAATTGTCACTGAGCCTCAATCCACCCTTTCAGCACTCATTCAATCATATGAGTATTTATCTGATGACGGAATGATTTCGTTACTTGCATACCGTGGGCACCCTGGTGGAAAAGAGGAATTTAATCAAATCGAAGAATTAATTCAAAATGAAAAATGGACTAGAAAACAGTTTTCAGGAAATGATAGAACAGAATCTCCTATTCTTTCATTTATAACAAAAACTTAAAAAGGATTTAAAGGATCGGATTCTAAATTGTAGTCAATATCGCTACGCCCGAACCCGAATAATTTAAGGAACTCCTTTTGGTATAAAGCAAAATCAGTTAATTCAAGCAGGTTCTCAGTTACAACGCTGGGCCAAATTTCAACTATCCGCTGTTGAACAACTGGGTCCATTTCCAAATCATCCAAGCGGATTCGGTTTTCTTCATCTACTGGAATATCAGTTTCTCCATATAAACGATCTTTAAAAAGACGACAGGTTTGCTCAATACATCCCTCATGCGTGCCGATCTCTTGCATAATCTTATACAGAATAGACACATATAAAGGCACTACAGGAATTGCTGAACTCGCTTGAGTGACCAAAGCCTTATTAACAGAAACATATGCCCCCCCCGAACCTGCATTTCTCATTTTTTCAGTTAGTCGGGCTGCAGTATTTTCAAGATGTAACTTAGCACGACCAATAGTTCCATTTCGGTAAATCGGAGTTGTAACTTGAGGTCCGATATAGGAATAAGCTAGATTCAAACAATCAGAGGAAAGTAAATTAGCATCAAGCAAAGCATCAGTCCATGCTTCCCAGTCTTCCCCACCCATAACTTTTTCGGTTTGGAAAATCTCATCTTCAGTCGCTGGGTCAATTGTAACCTCTTTCACTAATTTCTTATCCGTGTCCAAAGTCTTATTTTTATAAATTGCACCAATAGGCTTCAAGCAGGCACGATAGTTCGATCCATCCTTGGGGTCAGTTCTTCTGGGGGACGCCAAGCTATAAATCACCAAATCAAAAGAACCACCAAATTCCTTTGCTTTTTGAATGACTTCATTTTTTACGCTATCAGAAAAAGCATCGCCGTTGATATCTTCCGCCTTCATCCCCGCATCCCTTGCCAACTTACAAAATGCCGAAGAGTTGTAGAACCCAGCACTGGCAGTTCTCTCCTCCGTTGGGGGGCGCTCAAAGTAAACACCCAAAGTATCTGCCCCACAGGAAAAAGCGGCAGATATGCGTGATGACAAACCATAGCCCGTAGAAGAACCGATGACTAAAACCCTTTTGGGACGATTATTATGGGAAACTTTATTCTCACCTGCGTACTGTGCTTGTTCTCGAACATTCGCAAAACACCCTGATGGGTGTGAGGTTATACACACGAAGCCTTTTATTCTAGGTTTTATGATCATCAAAGAAAATTATTTTTAGTTAAACATTAAGCATTACTTTAAAAGCGATTGTTTACATATCACTGATTGATCATTAGTAGAAGTTCAATCTTTTCTTCCAATATGCCACGGAAAAACTCAAATTATAAAAAATTAACTTCGTTTAATGAAAGGCGGTTACTTTCAGAATTTATGGAATTACCCATGGGCGAGGATTTGACGAAGTACAGAGAGCCCCTGAGCATGAAAGATTTAATAGAGAAGACCTGGGCAAACTGGGGAATAGGTGATAGTAAATCCCCAGAACAAATAATTTCTGAAAATTGGCAAAAAGTTGTGGGGCGAGCACTTTCAGTAAAATGTGCACCGGAAAACCTCAATTCATCAAGCGGAATTCTTTTTATTAAGACTTCGAGCGGACCAGTTAAACAGGAACTGTCCTTTTCAAAAAAGAAAATTTTGGATAAAATAAAACGACTTGAGAGCTGTGATTTTGTAACGGACTTAAGGTTTACTTAGATTGCTCAGCGCTACTGAAGATATTCTTGTTCTTCGTAATTTCGTGATACCTTAATGAAAAGTAGAGCCGCAATGAATACCAAAACGGTCCAGAACCAAAACTCGGAAGAACCCGGTAACTTCGAAGAACCATCATCATTAATAATGAAAAATTTTACTGCCGAAGTAAAATAATTCCCCAAGGATACAGTTAGTAGGAATATCGCCATAATAAAAGATTTCATTTCCTTCGGAGCCTGGGTGTATGCAAATTCCAAGCAGGTTATGGAAACAAGAACTTCTGATGCAGTTAAAAGTAAACAGGCTAAAATCTGCCACCCCATACTTGGAGACTCCCCAAGATCAATTCGTTCCTGCAAAATTGCAACCAAAGTAAAGGCAAACCCCATTACCCATAGCCCGAAACCAATTTTACGAAGTTGAGTGACAACAAAAAACCGCGAAGCGAGAGGATATATCAGATAAGAAAAAACAGGTATCAATAGAAGTATAAAAAGAGGATTCCAAATTGCCGCCACTTGGGCAGCAAGCATCTCACGACCTCCAACAAGGGGTATCCAATCAGGCAACACACGGTCCAAACTTCTGGCCTGAATCTGCCAAAGGGTTCCGATTTGATCAAAAAGTGCCCAGAAAACCACAACAAAGGCAAAAATTGAACACAAACGAAAAATAACTAAAATATTTTCGCCTGAAAATGTTTCCTTAAAATAGGCCTTCCCTCGGGGTGGGATATGAGCAAATTGTTTGCGGCCTAACCAAAACACAAGGGTCGCTACAGCCATTAATATACCCGGTAATCCAAAAGCATAATGAGGTCCAAAAATTGGTTCCCCCCTTGCCTTTTGACCAACCCAAAATTCAACATATGGATAAATCCAAGCACCCAAAGTTCCCTTCTCGCATGTAGCCTGAAGCAGAAATGGGGTGAGTAAACCGGAAAGAAATGCCCCGATATTAATTGAAAAATAAAACCAGCCAAAGACTTTTGAAAGCAGGTGATGATTTCGTCGATTAAACTGATCTCCTACATGGGCAGAAACACATGGTTTTATCCCTCCTGAACCTATCGCAATTAGAACAAGTCCCGCCATCAACCATGCTTTGGTATCGCCAACTAAGCCCATCAACGCAAGGCATCCATGCCCCAAACAATAAAAAAGAGAGAGGGAAAGGATCGTTTTGTATTTGCCCCAATACGCATCTGCTAAAATCCCTCCAATTAATGGGAAAAAATAAGCTGAACCCACAAATAGATGAACCCATGCTTCAGCTTCCTTTTCCTGAAAAAGCTGAGCTTCGCCGTTTGGTTGAACTAAATACATAGTCATGTAGGCCAAAAGAATGCTGCGCATCCCATAAAAGGAAAACCTCTCTGCCGCTTCGTTACCTATAATATATCCAATTCCGGGCGGCAAAGATGAGGATTGGATCGGAACACTTCGATAAATGCTCATCACTCTAGTTCTTTTGAAAATGGCTCTGATCTCTTCTTCTTTTCACTTCTTGATCTAAATCTTCCATAATCTTATTTTGCTCCCCTTCCAAAATTGCTTTTTCGGCTTCTTTTACTTTTTTTGGTTTGATGATAATTGAATACAAAAGAGCAAGAAGATTTATCCCACCACCTAATAGACAAAAAAGCAAAACCATGGGATGGTAAAAACCAGTCAAAAGAAATTGTAAAATAGCCAGGGAGGAGAACAAAGAGAAATTCACCGCACAAAGAAATGTAAATCTATTTTTTTTATTAATTCTAAAATTCATCTAATCGAAATAAAAAGTTTATTATATACCAACTCCTCATGTCTTTACATAAAATCTTGCCAAGTACACTACTTTTCAATGGAATTTATTAATGCGAGTTTTAAAAACACTATTATTTTCAGGTCTCATATTGCTACAATCTTGTGAGTTCTTAGAAAACACAGAAATCACAGATAACAATCAATCGAAAACCCAGGAACTTAATACAAAAAAGGAAGTTCCTACGCCACCCCCTGTTGCAATAAATAAAGCAGAGAAAGATTTGGTCACTCCAACAATTAAAGAGGAGGAAAAAAAAGAACCAGAAATTGTAGATAAAATAGAACCCGCCAAGCCAGAAAAAGCTCCTTTCACCCCCGAATTGATTGCGGCAGTGAAAAACTGGAATGCTATCCCAAGGTCTGTTTTTCCACTTCCTGCTGTAACCATTAAAAAAGACATCAAATTCACCGCTTATTCTCAAACAGGGCAACCCATCGCCTCTTCAGTGCATCCTGCCGGCAAAGAAGTTATCGCACTTGCACATAATGGAAATATGCTCACTGTGGCCCCTTCCAAAAGAGGTACAATGCGGGGCACAATTTCTATGGATGAAACAGATTTCAAAGATGGAGTTGCCTATCTTTTTGTTTTACGAAAACTTCAGAGAGAAGCTTATGCTGCCAAAAAGGCTAAAGAGATGGAACTCATTGCAAAAACGCCAAGTGTTACTCGACCAAAGCCAAGTTCTCCTGCACCAATAAAAACTCAGAAAAAAGAGCAGAAATCCCTTTTTGAAGACCTGCCAAGTCCGGGAGATTATGGTCATGGCAAATTTTGTATCTGCTCAGATTGCCGAACGAAAAGACTCGCACAAACTGGATCAATCAAATAATCAAACATCATGGCTATCGGATCGAAGAAAAAGAAATTAAAGAAAAAAGAAATCGAAATTGGAGATCATGTGAGAGAAACAGTTTCGTCAAAAGGCAAAAAGCGTTGTGGCGAAGTGTTAATGATCCTACAAGACAATCCCGGCGACCCGACTCTTGAGTGCGTGGAGGTTCATCCCGATGAACTGACCCCTCTTGTTAAAGGTTCCGACGGAATGAAAACATTTAAAACCAAAAGATCTAAACTTAAACATTACACCCCCAGAAAAAAACTTTTCTCGAAGAAAACTTTTGAAAAAGGAGATGTAATCCGCCATAAGAGAGGGTCAACCATTCGTTTCGGTAGAATAGTTTGTTTTGTTCATCCGGACGGACTATACTCGACTTCCCATGAAGAGGGTTACAATGGAAAAGATTTACTGGACTGCGTAGAAATTGATAAGAAACCGGGATTACTTCAGATCATCGGACCTGACGGGGAACCAAAACGTTTTGAAGCACAGGGTAAGGATTGCAAAATTATGAAAGTCATCACTGTCGACTCAAAGGGTGAAGAGACTACAATGCATAAAATTGATATTCCTGATGAAGAGGAATTTTAAAATTTATTATTCACTTTTGAAGTAATTATCTACATCGAACTTTCTTACACGAACAACTTTGCTTTGCTTCGACTTGTAGGCAGATAACAAAATTCGCTCTCGAATCCCCTCTTTGGTCTCAAAAGAAAAAGCAATGGTATCCCTGCTCCAACGTGCAAAGCACCACTTTGCATGGTATCCCTGCAAAATATAAGAAACAGCCTCGGCTCTATTAAGGAAATATTCTCCTTTTATTTGAAGAACCATTTAAATCGACTTAAAGGTTTTTATCAATAAAAAGGCCACAACTCACAATTTGTGGCTAAAATAATAAAAAATCAATTATCGTAATCGCCTTTTTTAATCTTTTGACAGGTAGCTGGAGAAACACCGACCTGATCTGAGGCTGCTTGCAAAGTCATCCCTTGATCAAGTAAACCTTTTACTTGGGTAATGATCTCAGCAGTAATTTTAGAGCGTTTGCCTTTAATGCCAAACCTTTCATAGAAACTCGCTTTTGCGATTGGAGGTAACCCATTTACATAACATTCTAGATAATCAACAACACCGCGAAAAAGCTTTCTTCCATCTTCCCTTTTATGCTTAGCATGATCATTTTTAATAAGATCATAAAATTTGCTTAAATCTTCTTTGCCCGATTGCTTAGAATTAATTTTCTTTTCTATTTTTCGTTTAAGTGCCTCAAGTTCTTTGATGCTCGCGTTCTCGTCAATATTCATAACTATAATAATTTTATTAATATAAAAGTTTATTTTTAATGATAAAATATAAGCAATGTAAAGCTATTTTTAAAGAATAAGAGAACGATCTAAACTTCGATATTGTATCGCTTCTAATAAATGAGGCATTTGAATATTTTCAGCATGATCAAGATCGGCAATCGTTCGGGAAACTTTTAATATTTTATCATAAGCTCTGGCAGATAATGAAAGTTCGTTCATTGCACGTCTTAATATTGATGCTTCCTTAGTACCAATTTTGCAATGCTTTGTAATCATTTTGTTATTCATATTTGCATTATTTAAAACCTTATTTCCATCGTACCTTTGCTCTTGAAAAAACCTACATTTTTGAATCCTCTTCCTTATCTCAGAAGAACATTCTCCGGTATCTTCATTTTGTAAATCTTCAACCCTTACTGCAGGTGCTTCAACATGAATATCAATACGATCAAGCAAAGGACCACTGACCCGGGAGCGATACCGTTGAATCTGGGGCATAGAACACCTACAATCATTCGTTGAATCTCCTAAATAACCACATGGACAGGGATTCATTGCCGCGACTAGCATAAAACGACTGGGAAGAGTAATTTTACCCGCACTCCGAGAAATCGTAACTTCGCCATCCTCTAATGGCTGTCTCATTACCTCAAGGGCGGACCTCTTAAATTCAGGCAGTTCATCAAGAAACAAAATTCCATTATGAGCCAAGGAAATTTCGCCCGGTCCTGGAATCGTACCACCACCCAGTAAGCCCACATCGCTAATGGTGTGATGAGGTGAACGGACAGGTCGGCAAAAAAACTTTTGCTCATCAATTAAAGATGAATTACCTGCAGCAGAATGAATATTTAATATTTCCAAAAATTCTTCCGTGCTCGGTTCAGGCAAAATTGAAGGAATTCGTTTAGCAATCATTGACTTACCGGAACCAGGAGGGCCTAACATTAGCAAATTATGCCCCCCAGCTACTGCAACCTCCACGGCTCTACGAACATTAGCCTGTCCCTTAACCTCAGAAAAATCAATATCAGCATAACTCGTATCGTTCTGGGTCTTCTTTGGTTCAAGGGGCATTAAGTCATGCTCTTTCGACAAAAAAGCTACAGCCTCGGACAGAGAACCCACAGCAAAAACATCTAAACCGGGAAGAAAACTGGCTTGGGTAGCCGAATCCCGAGGAAGTAAAATGCCCTTTTTCCCTTGCTCTTTTGCAAGCATAGCCATTGATAGGCTCCCCTTAATCGATCGAGTTTGACCAGAAAGAGCAAGTTCTCCTGCGATCATAAAATCATTCAGGCAATCTTCTGGCAAATGCCCCATCACAGCTAACAAACAAAGAGCGATGGGGAGATCGAATGCAACTCCCTCCTTACGCAAATCCCCCGGTGCCAAATTAATTGTAACTCTTGACCTTGGTTTGGAATATCCCGAATTAGCTAAACTTGACAGAATTCTGTCCAAAGACTCCTTTACCGCTGCATCAGGCAGCCCTACTAAAACACAGCGGGGTTCACCCTTCTCCCCACCATTGACCTCAACCGTTACTGGGACTGCGGTCACCCCCTGAAGGGTAGCTGAATGTGTAACTGCTAGCATAAGTTTGGAATTAAAAATATCATTATCGATCTCTGATTAGTTTTGAAATTTCTCTAAAATCGGAATGATCAGCCGTACGAAGGAAAGCATAAATAAAGCTTTCAAGTGGGATAATGTGGCATCCCAACTTCTCGAGTTTAGCCAGTGCAATTGATGCGTCATCCGATCTTCTTGCCCCGACACAGTCATATAAAATGGTCACTTCCAAGCCAGACTTTAAGGCATCAACTGCACTTAGATATATACAAATAGAAGTTTCAATGCCCACAAATACTAAATGTGAAAGCCTTCGCTCGTTCAATTCAATATGAAATTCTTCACTACCAAAAACAGAAAAACTGTTCTTTTTAATAGGATTTATAGAAGGTATGAGCCTGGATACGCAATCAATAGTTAACCCAAGTTTTTCAGGCACTTGCTCTGTAACAATTAAAGGTAAGCTAAAACTCTTAATTGCTTTAATTAAAATATTTAAAGAACAAAGTAATTCATCTTTATTTGCAATAGTACTTAGTAAACTTTCCTGTACATCAATCAATACTACACCAACGCTTGGTAATTCATCAACTGCTTCAATTATCCCATCTTTTTTTTTCATTTTAAAATTAAGGTTTTAATGCTTTATCAGGTTACCAAAAACAATGTATTGTATGAGCACAATAGAAAATAAGCTAAACATATTTAACCAGAAATTAATTTGAAACCCTCATCCTCAAAATTAAGCAACACCAAACGCCGGGTTTTTCTTGGGGCACTTCCTTTCTTTTTTACCTCACCCTCATGTCGTAAAAATAAATACGACCCAAAAAAGATTACCCTAAGGCCAAGGGTCTACTTAGAAGGTTCAGCACCCATTCCACTTTTTGATGAGTATGATTTCACCAGTGTTCGAATTGGCACGGTTGACAATATATTTTCAGATAATCCAGAAGACAGAAACTATGCCATTTGGTTTGCCTTCGACCGCAGAAGCTCGATGGCCCTGCAACAGGAAACCATAAGAAATATGGGAAAAAGGTTTCAACTTGCAATTGCGGGACAGATTATTGGCATACACCCCATAGAAAAAGGAATTTCCAATGGAGTGCTCCCCTTTCTTCTTTCCGAAAGTATTACTCAAGAAAATGCATATCTACTGCTACAAGAATTAAATCTATCGCTATACCACATCAGGGGTGAACTTGAGCAAAACAAATGAGACTGATCGTACCTTCATTCACTGTTAACAATGTGTTCGTATGGGCAATACTATTGGCATCTCCAATAATTGTTTCCATTGCCGGAACTCCAACCTTTCAATTATCTTGGCCCACTCCTAACCCCGCATTTGCAAGGGGCATGGGCTACTCAGCCTTTCTTCAAAAAACTGGTCCCGATAAAGAATTTTCCTCCGGTGCATTTGGATGTGTCAGAAATAATGGATACAAATTTCATGAAGGATTAGACCTCTACCCTGTAAAAAGAGATCCAAAGGGAAAAGCGGAG
>CBFHYW010000004.1:0-46983 GCA_965660135.1 Opitutales bacterium | reverse complement strand
CAAAATGGAATTACATATGGTAAAAATTGGTCACCGGGTTTCCATGGAAGTCATATTATCTATGTTGTTGCTGAGGATAATAGTGGCAATAAGGTTATGAGCGATGCAGCAGTCGTTACCTCCACTACAGGTGACTCAAATGTTCCGGTAGTAAAATTAAGTCCCCTTAATCCGAACTACAGCGTTGGCGATCAAGTTATCTATACCGCAGATGTAAATGACACCTCGGTTTCCTATAATGGTGAAGTTACAGGAATTGGATTTATAGAAGAAGTTATTTTCTATGTTAACGGAATACCTACCGGAATCGAAACACAAGAACCATATTTCAGTACCTGGGTTCCAGAAGAAGAGGGTCAATATGAAATTTATGCACAAGCTCGCGACAACCAAGGGAATATTGGGATTTCCCAAATACAAACTGTAAGCATCAAAACTAATACAACAGGTTCATTATCCCCGTTGATAGATTTAATTTACCCATTACCAAGAGATGAAAATGGATCATCGATGGCTATTACTTCCACATCGACAATAAGATTTGAGGCAAATGCGAGTGACCCCGATGGGGGGTTAAAGAGTATTCAATTTTTTGTTAACGGAGAACCTTATGGGGAAAAAATATTGGCTAATAATTCTATTTCTCAGGGGAGAATAGCATACGGAGTAAACTGGTCTCCGGGTTCGCCTGGGCTTTATATCATACACGCGGTCGCGGAGGACAATAGCGGCAATAGGGTTATGAGCGAATTGGCAGTCGTTACCTCCACTACAGGTGACTCAAATGTTCCAAATGTTATATTTAACAAATTAGACTCCTTGTATTATGTCGGAGATGAGATCGTTTATTCTGTAGATGCCAGGGATATTGCAACCTCTTACACCGATCAAACTAATCAAGAAGGTTTTATTGAGGAGGTAATATTTTTTGTCAGTGGCGAACAAACAGGCACAGATGATAGTGCGCCATACTACGGTTCGTGGACACCCACGGAGGAGGGTCAATATGAAATATATGCACAAGCTCGAGACAACCAAGGAAATATCGGGATTTCTCAAATACAAACAGTGATCGTAAAAAGTGAAGTTTTGAATTTAGAAATGTTTTTAAACAGTGAAAGTTCTTTTTATGATGGTACGCCGTTTACTTTAGATTTAACCTTATATGGAAAAAGTGAAGATTTAGATGATTTGTTGAACCAAAGAGTGCCAAGCACCTTAAAACTTTATGTTAACGGAGCCTTTTTTAACGAAAATGTGGATGGCACTCCTACTCAAGTATATAACAATAATGGAGATTTAGTTAGCCTAGGATACAAGCTAAATTATACGACTTCCTATGCGGATCATGCTGATTATAATGGGCAAGTCTCCTTGACTGGAATCTTGAGTGATCCATTAAATATAACAGCTGTTTCCAATGTGATTTTGATAGAAATTATTCCACCTACTCCTTGGGTTAATCCAGATAGTAATTTATTAAACTTACGTAAGGATTTGCTTGGCGGATCTAATATTAGTTTATCCGAAATTGAGGAAGCAATAAGGGCGGTAGAAAATGGTGAGGGTATCCAATGGTTAGTAAGCTTAACCGAAAAAGATGCATTTAAAAATCGATTAGATTTATTAACAGCAAATCGAATTGTTAATGGAACCCATTTCAGCAAGTATTCTGATTTTCAGGAAGATATATCAACATACATAACGAATGTAGATTTGTTGCCAGGGACGCCTGCCTTGGGTTCGATAGCATGGCTAAAAAGTTACATTGATTATTCTTTGCAGAAAGAGAACTACATTTCGTCCTTTGGTGAAGTACCCTATTTGGTGGGTGATTGGCAATTAAGGCAGATTTATAAATTCTCAGACTCCAGAAGAAATTTTGTTAATGAAATTTTTACTAAAAAATATGGACGTGAAGCGACATTTTCACAACGCATTCAAGGCGCTGCCAGACTCTTAAACTTTTGGCTTCAAAATGAACCTAATTATTGGGAGTCCACGAATGACGATGATGGTATTGTGTCATTGGGAAGAAGAGATAATATTGGTCCAAATAATTTTAATGCTGGTGAATTGGCAGTGGAACTTATTTGGCAATTATCAACTGAAAATTCATTAGAAGGAGGTCTTACTTATATTATAGGTTCAGAAAATCTTCGTTCTTCTCATTATGTACCAGCGGTTCTTTCAGCACTTATTTTAAAAGAAAGTTGGAATGGAATGCGGATAGATAAGGAAAAGCAATTAATAGGAATGACCGTTGAGCAGGCTTTAACTACAATTACTAAAGATCCTGAATACATTCGGGGTTATAATTTAATTTGGCGAAATTCAGAATTACTTTCAAGCCAAGTGCCTCATTGGAAAAGAGAACGTTGGTTTGGTACTTTTAATGACAAGCAGTTCCCGTGGATTTATCACACTAAGTTGGGTTGGCTATACTGTGCGGCAAATATATTTAGAGATATTTGGTTTTATTCAACGCTTCAACTTTCTGATAAAGAATTGAAATTTTCTAATTCATCTCCGTTAGGTTGGATTTGGACTAGTGATAGATTTTTCCCATGGGTTTATTCTTACAGCAAAAATGATTGGATATATTTTGATACTGCTACAACACCGGTTCGAGTTTACTCTTCGAGAAGTGCGGAGTGGACAATATTGAAACAATAGTTACCTAACTGAGATTTGATTACTCATTTGGTTCATTCTTCCAATCCGGAGACGGGTGGAGTAGCAGAAGCCTGTTCTCGGCTCGATGAGAAATTAAATCATAAATCTATTCTTTCTCGTATCACTGAGCATAGGAATTGTTCGATACATAATTCAAAATATGTAGTTGCTCACGGCCTTTGGCAGTGGCCGGGTTATCGAGCGTGGATTAATTATCGTAAGTATAAAATTCCTTATTTTGTCTTTCCTCATGGTATGCTTGATCCTTGGTTTAAAAAATCCTATCCCTGGAAGCATTTAAAAAAACAAGCTTATTGGTGGTGGCGACAGGGTAATATATTACGGGATGCTGAGGCGGTTTGTTTTACTACAGAAGAGGAGCGTCTATTGGCACAAAACACATTTTTTCCTTATCGTTGCAATGAAGTGGTAACTGGTCTTGGTGTAGGGGACCCACCAGGAGAATGTAACAAACAGGCAGATGCCTTGTATTCGCATCTTCCTCAATTAAAAAACAAAAGAGTGCTTCTTTTTCTTGGACGATTCCATCCTAAAAAAGGAGTGGATTTATTAATTAATTCGTTTTTAAAAAATTGCGGGAAAGATGACATTCTTCTTTTGGGTGGACCTATAACTAATCCTGACAGCCATTTGAAGAATTTGCGGAAACTTACTGCTGGTAATGAAAAGAGAATTATTTGGGCTGGCATGTTGGAGGGAGATTTAAAATGGGGAGCTTTACGAATTGCTGATGCATTAATTCTTCCATCACATCAGGAAAATTTTGGAATGGTTATTGCCGAGGCACTTTCTGTTGGAACTCCTGTTTTTCTTACCAACAAAGTAAATCTGTGGCGGGAAGTCATTGATTCAGGAGCTGGCTTAGTATCCAACGATGATCAGTTTGGGATTGATCAGTTGGTTGGCCAATGGGTAAATAATGAACATCTTGCCTGTGTAGAAAATACCTTAAAGTGTTTTCGTGAAAAGTTACATATCTCGCAAACTGTGGAAAAATTAATTTCAATCTTTCCTAACGGTAATTGAATTAGACTGCCCGGTATTGGTAAAATGAAAATAACAATTTTACAGGGTGCTTTTTTACCCGTTCCCGCGATTCGAGGTGGTGCGATTGAAAAAGCATGGAATTCTCTAGGGCAAATTTTTTCTAAAGAAGGACATGAGGTAACCCATGTTTCGAGGAGGTGTGACGGGCTGAAGGAAGAGGAATGGATTGGAGGGGTACACCATTTACGAGTGAGTGGTTTTGATTCGGTTCAAAATAAATGGCTGTTGAAACTGAAGGAATGGTTTTATGTTTATAGAGCAAGGAAAGTTCTCCCGGCTTCTGATATTTTAGTAACTCATACTTTTTGGGCTCCTTTGATGTTAGACCCCCAGCGATACGGAAAAATTTATGTTCATGTGGGAAGGTATCCCAAGGGGCAATTTAAGTTTTATTCGAAAGCAAGCCGTTTTCAGGTTCCCACCATTGCCATTAAAGGGGCAGTAAAAAAAGAAATTCCATATCGGGATAAGGAGATTTCTGTATTACCATATCCCCTTGACTGGGATGTTAAATCTTATGCAAACTATAAGACTCGACCTAAAAGAATGCTTTATCTCGGAAGGTTACACCCTGAAAAAGGGGTTCTGGAGTTAGCTAATGCTTTTCGCGAAGTTTCTGTGAAGCTACGAGGCGAGTGGTGTTTACGCGTCCGCGGTCCTTGGAAAATTGAACAAGGGGGCGGGGGAAGGAAATATCTTTCCGATCTTCAAAAGGTCGCAAAACTATCTCGTGGAACGATCGAAATTTTAGACCCCACTTTTTCCCAAGTTGAACTTATTAATGAGTTGGAAGCTTCAAGATTCTTTGTTTATCCTTCTCTTGCAGAGAAAGGAGAGACTTTTGGGCTAGCTGTCCTTGAGGCAATGAGTTGTGGGAGTGTGCCCATTGTTTCCTCTCTCCCATGTTTTAAAGATTTAGTAGCATCCCAAAAAACTGGTTATGTTCTTGATCCCTTGGCATCAAATATAGAAAAGTCACTTTCCCGGATTCTTTTTGATGCAATTCAATCCGTAGATGTTGCGAAGTTATATTCCTCAAGATGTTTAGAGCGTGCAAAAGAGTTTGAATTGGATCGTGTTGCACAAAAATATCTGGAAGATTTTTCCTCGATGCTTACTGAAAAAGAATCTTAATTTCTATCTTAAAGTGCTTGGAGTGTTTGTTAATTTTCTTATTATAAAAGCATGAAAAAATCCTCACGTATTCTTCTTGCCTTTCTTTTGGTCGGGGCTTTTTCCTATGCCTTTCATCTTTTTTCGAAGCCAGAAAGTAGAATAGAAGAAAAGCTTTCTGAAAGCACAGTGAATGGTAAAATTATCTTACCAAGTAATTTATTGGATGTTCATGGTAATGTTGTTTCATCTGAGGAAATTGAAGGTAAATATATTGGTCTATATTTCTCTGCTAGTTGGTGTGGTCCATGTCGCTCTTTTACCCCGAAGTTAATCAAATTTAAGGAGGAGCATAACGCTAACTTTGAAGTGATTCTCATTGGGTCTGATGGTAGTGCAAAAGCCCAGGCCAATTATATGAAGAAATATAAAATGCCTTGGTTAGCTTTGAAAAACCAGTCAGATGCCGCCAGGGGACTCAGTCAGGCTTTGGATGTGGAATATATTCCTTATCTCGTAGTTCTTAACCCAGATGGAGAAGTGGTTACCAAGAATGGTAAGGCAGATATTGCAAGGTTAGGGTTATCCGCTTTTTCTGCGTGGAAAGAATTAGAGGAATAAGTTACAAAATTCGAACAGGTATTCCTGATTTACTCATTTCATTTTTTGTTTGGGCAATCGTGCACTCACCAAAATGAAAGATACTTGCAACTAAAACTGCACTTGCTTTTCCTTTAATTATGCCATCTGCCATGTGTGAGGGTTTTCCTACTCCACCCGATGCGATAATAGGGACCTCGACAGCTTCGCTTACAGTTCGAGTCAATTCCAAGTCAAATCCTTCTTTTGTTCCATCCCTGTCCATGCTGGTCAGAAGAATTTCCCCGGCACCCCGACTGACAACTTCTTTTGCCCATTGAACAGCATCGAGAGACGTTAATTTTCTTCCCCCATGGGTATACACTGACCATCCTTCACCGTTTTTATTTTTCTTTGCGTCAATTGCGACAACAATACATTGGTTACCAAATGTTTTTGATGCTTCGTCAATCAGCTTTGGATTCAAAATTGCAGCAGTGTTGAGGCTTACTTTATCTGCACCAGATAAGAGCATCTCGCGAATATTTTGAACATTACGAATTCCACCACCAACCGTTAAGGGCATAAAGCAGGTTGCTGCTGTTTTTTCTACAACTTCCTTCATGGTATTTCGGTTATCACTTGATGCAGTGATATCTAGAAAGACTAATTCGTCTGCACCCTGCTCCTCGTATGCTTGGGCAACAAGTACGGGATCTCCTGCATCTCTCAATTCTTTAAACTTTACCCCTTTAACAACTCTACCGTTATCAACATCGAGGCATGGAATTACGCGAGCAGACAACATACTGATTTTAGCTATATATTGATTGTGTCGAGTAGCGACCTAATCAAGGACACCTTATTCGTCCGCGAAGGCTATATCTGGTTGGTAAGAAAGTACCAATTTATATTGTTGTCCAGGGCGCATGACCAATGGGTGGTCTCGGACCAGATATTGAACATAGTGAATATTTCCGGCATATCCTCTGTAATCTGAATCTTCAGTAACCGTTTCAAAGGAACCCCATGAAGCCTGGAAGTCGTCTACCTCGACATTTGCACGCAAGCCTTCAGGGCCTTGTCTAAGAGTGGTCCCGAGTCGATATGTGGTGTGTGGGGAACCAATAACAAGAGCGAGTCTCATTTTGTCCATCGTAACTTGGTTCTTAACCTTGAAGGAAAATTCAGACTGGACGCGTCCTTCACCAAAGGACCATTGGACTTGGCAGCTTCCTAATCCATAGGCAAAAGTACCATCAGTCTTGATCAGATCTGGTTGGTCAAACCGTAGGTAAAAAGATTTTTTCAGTCCGATTCCAGTTACACAGTTTTTACCATAATAGGATGGGACAACAACAGCATCCCCAAATGTGAGTTCTGGCATCATCACGGGTAAGTATTTATTTACCGGCCAATCAAAAATTCCTGAGCAATGTGGAAATGCAAGGTTGTCGCTAGTTATCTCCTGACCCGGACCAATGAGTGGAAGTTGATATTGTAGGCCATTATTTTCATCCCTAAAAAGAAAAGCTCCGTGTTCCTTTTTGTGAGCTTTATCAAAGATTACAAACCGACCTGCTGTTTTCGAACGGTTGGTTGGGGGAACAGCAAGTGAGCCCCCAATTACTTTGGCCAAGCGAGACCATTGGCAAAGGTTTCTGGCTGCATCGAAGTTAGCCATTCTTGTTGTATGATTGGGAACAGTGTTTCTTTCATCATCTCTGATTACTAGGTCCCCTTTTTCCTGGTCGAGGTAAGTGACAAAGAAATATTGAAATAATTTACGCAGTGTATCTAGATAAAGAGGCATTTTATCCACATTAATCCATTGGTCTCTCATGGACTGTAGGATCATGCTGATACAATGAAGTTGACCATAAGCACCAACGGAGCGCCCAAAGTTCCAGCCTAATCCGTCTTGCCGAACCATATCTGGAAGCATACGTAGGTATTTTTCTGCAAATGTCCTAAGTTTTGGAAGCTTTCTGTCTTTCAAGTGAACATTGGCATGCAATTGAAGTGCCTGTCTAATGAAAATGAATGAAAGAAGCCCATACACATCATAAACGCCCCCGGATCCTTTTGTATTATCATCAAAAAAGCCACTTGAGCTGTTTGCCTCTATTCTTTCAACAAATCGATCTATAACTTTTCCAGTATCGTCTTTTTTGGAAAGGCCAAAACTAAAACGGGCGACTGATTTTGCGATATTGAAGACTTGATAGTGGTCTTCGTGGTCTGAGCGCGCCAATAGGCACTGATCTAACTGCTCACGCGTGGGGTCGAGTAATCTTTCCCAAACTGCGTTCCTTTCTTTGGAAGCTCCAAAGGAGAGAAGGCCGAGGGAGGCGTATGCCATACCATTTTCGTTCGCATCTTCATTGAACGCCTGTTCTGTAATACAGCGTGCGGCTAAGTCGTGAAGGTCAAAATCCCCGAGCTCTACTTCTCCAGTTGCTCGGAAGAATTCCCCAATGGCAAGTGCAGCATGGCCTGGTTCATCTACTCGAGATTTTTCTCCGGCAGCGGGGGTAACCGTTCCGTCTTCGTTGATGTGCTGAAGGTTATTGCCCAGAAGTGAGCGTGCTAAATCCAAGCATTGATCTGAAAAATTGTGCATAAGGGGATCCGAAAAAGATAAATGAAGAAGGGTTGAAAGTGTCGAGAAGACGGGGTTTTGTCAATGAGTTAAGGGGTTTGAATGAGATCTAAAAATTCCTTATTTGATTTCGTGGATGTCATTCGATCAATTAAACTCTCAGCAGCGTCAATAACTTTCATTGGTGACATTGCACGTCTGAGAAAAGAAGTTTTTTCTAAAATTTTTGGATCCACAAGGTCTTCCTCTTTTCTTGTGCCTGAAGAAGCCAAGTTAATAGCAGGCCAAAGGCGAAGTTCTGCTATTTTTCGATCAAGTATAATTTCGCTATTTCCTGTGCCTTTAAATTCCTGAAAAATAAGTTCATCCATTTTTGAACCAGTTTCCACAAGTGCAGTAGCAACAATTGTGAGTGATCCTGCTTCTTCCGAGTTACGGGCGGAGGAAAAAATTTGCCTGGGTTTTTCCAGAGCTCGTACATCTAATCCTCCTGTCATGGTTCGACCACTTTTCCCGGAAGCAGCATTATAAGCTCGGGAAAGCCTAGTGATTGAATCTAGGAGTAAAACAACATCGTGCTTGCTCTCTACTAACCTTTTAGCTCTTTCTATAGCGAGTTCCGCAATCCGAAGATGACTGGTAACCTCTTCGTCATTAGATGATGCATAAATTTCAGCAGGTACAGACCGCCTGAAGTCAGTTACCTCTTCAGGTCTTTCATCAATAAGTAATACCATTAGATGGCACTCGGGGTGATTTTCTTCAATCCCCTTTGCAATATCGTGAAGGATGGTTGTTTTTCCGGCTCTGGGAGGTGCAACAATCAGGCTACGTTGACCTTTACCCATAGGGCAAAAGAGGTCAATTACCCGGGTAGTCATTCTGCGGTCTGCGGATTCTAAACTAAGTTTATCTTTAGGTTGAATTGTGGTGAGTTGATCAAATCTAAATTGTTGTTTTCGATCTTTTAAGCTCATCCCATCCACTGAATGGATGAAGCGCACCTTAGGGTTCGGACGGGTTTTATCTGGAATTGCATCGGCTTTAATGACTGAACCCTTCTTCAATTTAAACCGCCGGATTAACTCTTTAGGTACAAAAGGGTCAAGCGGGGTTGTTTTTCCTCCCCGTTTCGGGTCGAGAAGAACGCCGGCTTTATTTTCATTTAGATCAAGAATGCCCTCTACTTCTAGGAGATTCTGACCACTTTGTTCTTTGTCACTCATCAAAAGATAAAAATTTTGGCAATAGATGCCTTGAGATTACCGATAAAATCGGAAGGGATTTAAGAAAAGAAAATTCGCTCTGTTTCCATTATGCAAAATGCAAAGAGGAAGGTGGAATGTTCAGTTTGATTAATTACACAATTTACCAAAGATTAAGTCAACCATGTAAAAGTTCAAAACAAAAGGGTTTGTGCTTCTTCTTATATCCTTTAATAAATCGTGAGTATATGAATAAAGCTTTCTATTTAACAACTGCCATTGATTATGCGAACGGTTCTCCACATTTGGGGCATGCGTATGAAAAGATTTTGGCTGATGTGATTACAAGAACCAAACGATTAAATGGAGTAAAGACTCATTTTGTTACTGGTTTGGATGAGCATGGACAGAAAGTGCAACAAGGAGCCCAGTCTGAAGGAGTTAGTCCACAGCAAAGATGTGACGGAGTTGCAGATGAGTTTCGAAATCTACTTGAGCAGCTCAATATTTCAAACGATGACTATATACGAACAACGGAGGCAAGACACAAAAATGTTGTATCTTCATTGCTTAATGACCTGTTCAAACGAGAAGAAATTTATCAGGCCGAATACAAAGGCTTTTATTCCACCCGGGCAGAGCAGTTTCTCCAGGAGAAAGATATGGTCGATGGAAAATGGCCAGCAATCTACGGTGATGTAAGTGAAATTACAGAAAGTAATTATTTTTTTAAATTAAGTAAATATCAGGATTGGTTGATCGATTTTTTGAATGAAAATGAGGAGTTTATCGTACCAAGTTTTAGGAAGAATCAAGTCTTGGAATTCTTAAAGGAACCTTTAAATGATCTGTGTATTTCGAGGCCAAAAGAGCGTTTGAGTTGGGGAATTTCATTACCTTTTGATGAAAATTATGTTACTTATGTTTGGTTTGATGCTCTGGTGAATTATGTTACAGCAGCTGGATATGGTGGGGATGAATTTACCAGTTTGTGGCCTGCCGATTTGCATGTGATAGGAAAGGATATACTGGCTCCTCCCCATGCGGTTTATTGGCCCATTATGTTAAAGGCTTTAAACCTTCCATTACCCAAGCAAATCTTAGCCCATGGTTGGTGGATGAGTTCGGGTGAAAAAATGTCTAAAAGTACAGGAGAAGTTGTTGATCCATTGAGTTTAATTGAGCATCGAGGTGTTGATGCATTTCGCTATTTTGTGATGCGAGAAATGACCGTTGGGCAAGATGCCGATTTTTCGCTCGAACGTTTTGAGTCTAGGTACAAAACAGATTTGGGCAACGACTTGGGCAATCTGCTTAGCCGTTTACTTCATATGGTATCAGTCTATGAAAATGGGTTGGTGCCCCAAGTTGAGCTAAATGAGGAGTTTGAGCAAAAGATTAGAACAAATTTTGAAGAGGCCAAGGTAAAGATAATGAACAGGTTTTCAACTTTTCAATTCAATCAAGGGCTAGAGCAACTTTTTGGATTTATTCGATCCATTAACAAGTATGCAGATGAAAGAACACCTTGGAAGCTGGCTAAATCGGACAAGCCGGAAGATAAACAAAGACTCAAAACTTGCCTGGGAGTTATGGTTGAGTCTCTCCGGTTAGCGAACCAAATGCTTGCTCCAGTTATGCCGGGTATTCATACAAAAATTAACGAACTAATGGGCCTTCCCCCTTGTCATAATTGGAAGGCTGATTTGGTTTGGGACTTTAGGTTAGCGGGAAATCAACTTGGAGAAAAAACAATTTTATTTCCGCGCGAATGAATTAAGTTGAATTTCTCTTTTTATCTTCAAGCAGGGTAACTTCAGTCAATAGAACCCGTGTTTCATTTGCATCCAAAATCTTAATTTTTAAGTGTTTGAGATTTAAGACTTCTCCGACCTCTGGAATTCTTCCAAGTTCTTTAGTAATTAACCCGCCAAAACTCGTTAATTCTTCTTCCTTTATTGTTAGCTCGTCGGGTAGTTCATGAACTGAGCTGAGACCCGAGACTTCCCATTTTCCAAGGCCAGATTTTTGAACAGTATTCTCTTCGGAATCAAATTCATCCTGGATTTCTCCAACTACTTCTTCCAGGATATCTTCAAGGGTAATTACGCCATCGATACCCCCAAATTCATCCCTGACAAGAGCCATGTGGACTTTCCACCGCATCATTTTTCTTAAGGCCACCGGGAGAGGATCCTCAGTCAAAAGAACTGCTGGTTTTTTGCATAGGGATCGAAGGTCGATTGGTTTTCCTTCGCTTAAAAGTCTAAAGGCGTATTTAACATGAATAATTCCCAGGCATTGATCTAAGTCACCTTCACAAATTGGCAGTCTGGTATGCCCGCAAGTTCTTGCGATCCGTAGGTTTTCCTCAATTGAATCCTGACAATCCAAAACCTGAACTTGATTCCTGGGAACGATAACATCTCGAACATGTAAATGACCCATTTCAAGAGTGTTTCCAACAATTTCAAAGACTTCTGGATCAAGCGTCGAGCCTTCTCTGCTTAATGTGCGAATATGGTCAGCAAGTTCATTTTTTTCGTCTAAGATTTCGGTCTGGGGGTCCGACATCGCCCGCATGAACTTTTCTATTTTGCGAAGAATAAGGCTTATTGGATAGCTAAAGGCAAGAATTGAAAGCATAAAAGGCTTCCCGATTTTTAAGTGAAGGGGGAGAAAGGAGCTAGCTGCAATGGAATGCGATGCGGCACCCGCCCATGTCCTTTCCCATAAAAACGCCAGCCCAATTGATAGTAGATAGGCAAGCATGAGATTTAGGGAGGTAGCGTCTATCTCTTGTCTTAGAATAAGGTAGAAAGCGAAGGAGCCTAAAATTATCTGGAGAGAAGAGATTAAGGCGGCTTCTACATGAAAGGGTCTGACGTGATTGGGTGCGGCAAGAAGGGAGTTTAAAAGTTTATCAGATTTACTATTTGGTGGGGTAGGGGAAACCCCCGCTCGAACCCGATCAACCAGAGCACGATAAGTATTAATATATAAACCCCACAGGCTTAGTAAAAGCCAAGCCACAAGAATGTGATAGCGGAATTCGAAAAGAAAAAGAATCTCGTTCATTATATGCCCACACCCTTTGCAATAACTTGCTTCAAGGCTTTAAGGGCTTTTTCATTCTCCTCTTTGGTACCAATCGAAATTCTCAGATACTCGCTTAAATTCTTTGCCATAGGCCTCGTAATCACGCCAAGTTTTTGGAGGGAATGGAAGGTTTGCAGCCCATTTCCAACTTTAATTAGCAAGAAGTTTGCCTGGCTGGGAACATATTCTAAATTCAGTTCAGCACAGCCACTTTTCATTTGCTCTAATCCGTCTTGATTTCTTTTTTTGCAAAGAGAAACCCAATCTTCGTCAGCAAGAGCTTTAATTGCAGTAGCCTGTGCAATAGAGTTAACATTAAAGGGTTGCCTTGCTTTTTGGAGAAGTTCCACCATTTCTTGACTGCCATACCCGTAACCAATTCGCAGCCCGGCTAATCCATAAATTTTTGAAAAAGTTCTCATCGCAACGATCTTTTTTCCATCTTTAATAAGGGGACGAAGATCAGGTGGGCTTTCTAAATATTCTGCATATGCTTCGTCTAGGCAAAAAATTACATGGTCGGGCAGAGAATTCGCAAAATCTAAAATTTCGTCAGCAGAATTCGCAGTGCCAGTTGGATTGTTTGGGCTAGGAAGAAATATTAATTTGGTTCTGCTTGAGATGGCTTCATGCATTTTATTCAAATCATGAACGAGATTAGGCATCGGAACGACAACTGGTTTAGCTCCCATTAACAGAGACATCAATTTGTATACAACAAATGCATGTTCGCCGACAATGACTTCGTCTTCTTTGCCAAGAAAAACATGACCGAGTAATTCAATTATTTCATTAGATCCATTTCCTAAAATAATTTGTGACGGCTCGAGCTGATGGTGTTGGCTAATTTTTTTTCGTAACTCGAACCCACTTCCCTCCGGGTAAAGATGCACATTCTTTAAAGCATCTTCTCCAGCAGAAATTGCTAGCGGGGATGCACCCCAAGGGTTTTCATTCGAGGCAAGCTTACAGACTTCGTTGGGGTCGAGATTATGTTCCCGAGCAACTTGTTCAATAGGTTTGCCAGGTTGGTATACTGGTTGATCCAGGATGCGATGATTCGCAAGTTGGGATAAATTCATTTTTCTTTAATAATATTACATCACATAGTTTACTTCAAGGAAAAGGGTGGGAAAATCCTGAAGTTGTTTTAAATGAATATTTGTAATATCTTAAATTGTGAAAGTTGGAGTTTTAGGTGCATCGGGATTGCTCGGGTCTGCGGTTTGTAGATCAGTTCTTCGTCGCGGGCATTCTTTGTTGGCCTATTCAAACTCCAAGGTTGTCACTATTTCAGATAAGATAAAAACCAAATTATTACCAATTTTGAAAGACGATCAATTAACCAGAGAGTTTTTTGATCATTGGCCTGATGCGATTATTAATTGTGCCGCAATTTCTTCTCCAGATAGCGTTGATGAATCTCCGGATTATGCAAAGTCGATAAATACAGAAGGTGCTTTTCGATTAGCAAGTATAGCTGCTCATATTGGAGCTAGGTTCATTCATGTTTCAACCGATATGGTTTTTGATGGTACAAGTTCACCTTATCGTTCAACTGATATTCCAAACCCTTTAAGCGAATATGGGAGGCAAAAATTAGATGCAGAAAAAAAAGTTTTATCCGTTACCGATGAAAACCTGGTTGTCCTAAGGGTCACTTTATTGAATGGAAATAGTCCTTCGGGGCAGAGAAGTCAGCACGAGAAAATTCTTAATGCACTTGCTTCCAATATGCCAGTTACACTTTTTGAAGATGAGATTCGACAACCATGCTCATCAGAAAACTTGGCTGATGTCTTGGTCGAACTCTTAGAGAGGCCCAATTTAAATGGCCTTTTTCATTGGGCAGGGTGCGAGGAGATTTCACGCTACGGTCTTGGGGTCCGAATTCTTGAACGATTTGGTATAGATCCCGGGAAAATTATACGGGGTAAAATTAAGGACTTTTTCCCCGTTAAGGATATGCGCCCCGCTCATTTATCATTTAATTTGGAGCCCTTAGCGTCAAAAATTCGAACACAACCATCATCAATAGAAGAGCAATTATCTGAGCTTCAGGTCCCTGCTGAACTTTATTCTTGGTACCGCGAATATGCGGATGATCCCTCAAGGTATATACCTTTATTTTAAAGTTTTAACATTATGCCCTTCCATATTTATCCACATCGTAAGGAATCCGGACCAGAAAATATGGCCTCAGACTTTTGGTTATTTCATAAAGCCAATTCAGGTTCACCAATTTTTAGGCATTATGGTTGGATTAAACCTGAGATTACATTTGGGTATGGACAGGATTGGAATTGGATTAAAAACCAAGAAATAGGAAAATCTAAAAAAATTACCCGTAGGCCAACTGGCGGGGGCATAGTGAAACATGGAGCAGATTGGACTTACACTTTAATTCTCCCTTCCGAACATCCGTCTTTTTTTATACCTGCACTTGATTTATATGAAAAAATGCACGGTGCAATAGGGTTAGTGTTGGCAAAACAAGGTTATGAAACAAAACTTATGCCTTGCCCGCTTACTGGCGAAAAGAAAAAAGGCATTCCGGGAGATTGCTTTCTAGAACCTGTCGGACGAGATTTAATGACAGCAACCGGGTTAAATAAACTCGCAGGAGCAGCGATGAAAAGAACTAAAATCGGAATTTTAATTCAAGGAACAATAGATTTAACAAGTATTGAAAATTTAGACTTAGTTGAATTTCAATGTTCATTTATTTCGGAACTTTCAAAATTGGTATGCGAGGAAACTAAAGTAATTGAATGGCCGGAACGCTTTCTTAAAGAACGTTCACTCTATGTTAATCAATTTGCATCTGTGTCATGGCGTGAGAATCGAAAGCTTTCTTAACGAATAAAGGTAACAATATTTTCTACATGCCTGGTTTGGGGAAAAAGATCAAAGGGTTGTACTTTTGAAATTTTATAACCACCATTTACCAGAAATTTAGCATCCCGGGCCTGTGTTGCTGGGTCGCATGAAACATATACTATTTTATTGGGATTAAATAAAAGCGCCTGCTGTAGAAAAATTTCATCACACCCCCTTCGTGGCGGGTCGATTACCAAAGAGCAATTCTGTCCCCCTTTTTCTATTTCCGCAAAAATTGAGGATGCTTCACCCAAGAAAAAATCGACATTTTCAATCCGGTTGAGCAGTGCATTCGCACGTGCCCAGTCAAATCCCTCACGACTTATTTCTATTCCAACTACATGCTTGAAATGTTGGGCGGCGGATAAGCTAAATAACCCCCCTCCACAATAAGCATCAACTAATAAACTATCTTCTGTGCCTAGTGCTTGCTCGATAACATAATTAACTAGTTTCGGAAGAATAAATGGATTATTTTGGAAAAACTCTCCTGCTTTAAATTGAAAGATAAGCTCTCCAACTTTTTCACACACAACCTTTTTGTTATCTGTAACGACACCTTCTAGCGTATCTCGGAGCAGAAGAGTGCCCCCCTTTTTCTTGGTTAATCTACTCTGAATATCTTCCCGTGCTGAGGGAAGGGATTGATTAATATTATCGGTAGCAATCGGACACTGAGGTACATCAATTATAACTTTTCTTGATCCATATCTGAGGAACCCGATTTTTCTTTTTTCGTCCTGCCTCGCTCTTTCATAATGAGGTGTAAGTTTGGAACGGTAGGCATATTCCTTAGGAGAAGGAATAACTGGGAGAGCATCAATTTCTAAATCACTAATTCTTTGGAAATTATCAACCACTTGTTGCCTCTTCCATTCAAGTTGAGTTTTATATTCAACCGATTGATATTGGCAGCCACCACAGGTTCCGAACAATGTACATTGTGGCTCTACTCGATGAGGAGATTTTTTAAGAACTTCGACGCAATCCGCTTCAGAATAATTTTTATGATTTCGAAAGATTTTGGCTCGAATTTCTTCGCCTGGTAAGACAAATGCCACATGGATGACCCAACCATTGTCACGAGCAACCCCAAATCCTAGGTTGGTTACATTGTCTATCACCAGAATTAATTCTTGATGATATTCGTATGGATGTTCATTAAAACCTTTTGGTGCAGAGTTCATTGAAGAAGGTTCGTAACGGGCTCGCCCTCATCATGCAAAACCCTTTTTTTATAAATTATGTCAGAACCAATATACAGTACGGGTAATACGAAGATAAAGGAGTTGGTTAAATTGCGTGAATCCCCTAAGCACAGAAGGAAATTGAAGCACTTTGTCATCGAAGGCTACGCAGATTTAAAATGTATTTACGATTTTGGAAGAAAAATTGAAGAGATATTTTTTTGCAAGGAACTTGTAGAAAGATCGGGCTTAGTTAAAGAATTCGAAGAAATCCAAAAAACGGGTCTTCCAATAACGGAATTATCCAAAGCCCCATTTCTAAAGGCTTCCTATCGTAGGAGCTCAGATGGTTTTTTGGCTATTGGAACTACTTGGCCCTTAAACCTTGAAACTTCCGTCAGTGAGGATACAAAAATTTCTATCGTTCTAGACGAAGTGGAAAAGCCCGGAAATTTAGGTGCGATAATTAGAACAGCCGAGGCCCTGGGTGTGAATTCTATTCTTCTATCTGAACCATCCGTTGATTATTTTAATCCAAATGTGGTTCGATCCTCACGTGGATTAATGGCAGGAATCAATGTTGGGATTGGAAAAAAAGAAGAAGTATATGCCATCTTAAAGCAAAGCAATTTTATGATGGTTGGAACAAGCGGTAGATCAAAAGTTTCTTATTGGGATCAGGAATTTAAAAATAAAACAGCTTTTATTTTTGGTAGTGAAAAAAGTGGGTTAGGAGATTTTTGGACAGAGCAATTATCTGCTCAGGTGAAGGTTCCAATGAAAGGAGCAGCTGATTCTTTAAATCTTCATGCCAGTGTCGCCTGTATAATGGCTGAGTATAATCGTAGGCAATATACTTAAAGCGAGCGGAGCCAAGGTATAGTTTCCTGTAAAGCAGTATTCATATTTTTAATGGGCCGATACCCAAGATCTTTTTCGGCAGATTTAATCGAAAAATAGTGATCGTGTGATAATTGGCATGCCACAAATCGTGTCATTGGCGGTTCTCCAGCCAGCCTAAGTATTCTCCAAATTCCTTCGAGTAGAAAACCCATAAAGAAAGCTTTTCTAAAACTTAATTTTTTGGAGAGTAATGGAAGTTCGATCGATTGAAAAATTTGATTTAGCCAATTCCATAAATTAACTTGTTCGCCTTGGCCTATAAAGTAAGCTTTACCCCCAAGATTTGCGTCTTTCAATAGGGCCCCCATCGCACAAATATGTGCGTGTGCAACATTATCAATGTGGGTAAGGTCTACTTGATTATTTCCATTTCCAACTAAACGTAATTTGGCTGATTTATGTCGTTTAATCACCCGCGGTAGTAAATGTGGGTCGCCCTTTCCCCACACCAAATGGGGCCTTAAGGCAATAGTCTGTAGTTTACCGACCGTATTTGCAGAAAGTATTTCTTTTTCAGCAAGTGCTTTGGTACTTGCGTATGCGGACATCCCGGTTGCTCCATAGGGGAGTGATTCCTCTCCATTCCTGATCGGATATCCGGAAAAAACCACGCTTGGAGAACTGGTATAAATCAATTTTGGAATACTGTAGGCCCCGCAGGCTGCAATAATATTTTGGGTAGCTTTTACATTGGCATTATGAAACTCAGAATATTTACCCCAAACCCCGGCTTTTGCAGCGACATGAAAAATAATATCTGTTCCAGCTGCTAAAGCAGGTGGTAAATTTTTTTGTGATAAGTCCAGTGAGTGATACGTGCTTTGATCATTGGATTTCATTGCTGCAGAATTTGAACTTCTTCCTACGGTATGAACTTCATGTCCGTCAGCCAGTAATTTTTCTGTAATGGATGAACCAATAAAACCTTTTCCGCCCGTAACGATAATTTTCATGACAAAGAAAATGGTTTTTTTGCAAACCTCTTAGTCCATTTTTTTGCAAGAGCCAAACGGTGTATTTTTGCGTTGTGCCTAGAATCTACAGGTAGTGAATTCTCAAATACCACATGCTTGAAAGTAAACTGAGGTAAGCGAGCTTTTAATTCATTTATTATTTTATTATAGAGTAAACGAGTATCCTCTTTTGTCTTTTTCTCGCTTAATTCTACCACCAAGCATGGTTCTTTTATCCTTTCCTTCCCGAGCCCGATTAAGGCCGATCGGGAAATCCCTTTGATTGCGTTGATTACCGGTTCGCAGCGCTCTGTTTCCAGTGGGCCGTTGATTGTCTGAATCCGCTCTGCTTTTCGACCTAGAAAGCGAAGAAAACCATTATTGTCATAATAACCCAAATCTCCCATTCTGTGAAAATTTAGTTTTCCGTCATTGAACTTTGAGTCGAATGTTGCACCTGGCATCCTAAAGTATTCTTTACTCACAACAGAACCCGATACGCAAATCTCTCCCACTTCGCCCTGCGGCAGCTCTTTTGGGCAATTTTCTCCAGAGTCAAAAGGGGAAAATGTAATTGGGAAAATACGGGCTGTATTTCCATGAAGTACCCGTCCTAGGCAGGATCCATTTCCTTGAGCAATATCTTGCCTAAGTTTGCTGACATCGATGTTATTTGCCGCAGAAATAGGAAGAGCTTCAGTCGCACCGTATGGAATAATTACCTTACCATTAGGTATCATTTTAGATAAACCACATATCAAATTCGGGTGGGAGGGTGCACCGGCGAGAAAAAATCTATTTATTTTAGGCAGAGAAATATTTTGAGATTTGCAAAAAGAAAAGATTTTCTCCCCTATCACTGGTGATGCGAATGAGGTGGTAACATCAAATTCCTGAATTGTTCGCACAATAATTTCAGGATCCGCAGAACTCGGCTTTCTAGGATTCATGTTCGGAATGACAGATGTAACTCCAAGTGCTGGATTAAAAAGAGCAAAAATGGGGAGAGTTGCTAAATCTATTTCCCCGTTTTTTATCTCAAAATCATTTTTAAGATGATTAATTTGGGCATTAAATACTTTGTGGGTATAAACAACACCCTTTGGGGGACCAGTAGAACCAGAGGTAAATACAATTGCGGCAACTTCATTTCCCTGAGAGTTTTCAGGCGTTTCAATTACTTTATCTTTATGTTCCTCAATCTGCTTTAAGAATTTATTGGATCGAACGATAACCTTTTTTTGAATTGAACGGAAATTACTGGGAAAGAACTTGCCAATAATATGCATTAGAGGAATTCCGATCAAAGCACTGGGTTGGGTATTTTTTATACAGCGTAGAAATGAAGATAAACCCATTCCGGGATCGATAATAATGGGAATCGCTCCAAGGAAGAAAAGAGAAAATGAAATAAGAATTAATTGATACCCGGGTTTAACCGCTAGCAGGACTTGATCGCCTTTTGAAATACCTTTTGCTTTTAGGAAGGATGAACAGGATTGCACATCTTTATATAAATCTTGAAAGGAGCGAGGTGTAAGCTGACCGTTTTTAGCGGTTATAATTGCGGCTTGATCAGGCGAATGCTTGGCTGCATTTGCCAAATGCAAGGCAATATTCTGCTCAAGCCGGGTAGTGCCCACAGGACAAATTATTTAGATTCTGCCAACCATCGCTCGGTGTCTATTGCTGCCTGGCATCCCATGCCAGCCGCAGTGATTGCTTGTCGGTAAACATGATCAGCACAATCACCAGCCACATAAACTCCAGGTATGGCAGTTTGTACTTGGCTCCCCTTTTCAGGTACAAGATAGCCGTTTGAATCTAGTGGTAAAATTCCATCGAATGGTTGAGTGTTGGGGATGTGGCCAATGGCAATAAACACTCCTTTGCATGCAACTTCGAGAGTTTCTCCTGACAGTAGGTTTTTTACAGATACAGCCCGAGTTTTTCCATTTTCATCGGGAAGAATTTCCGTAATTCCAGAGTCCCAGATTACCTCAATTTTATCGTGGGCAAGTGTACGTTCTGCCATAATTTGAGAAGCTCTCAGTTCATCGCGTCTGTGGATAAGAGTTACTTTTGAGCAAAACCTTGTGAGAAAAAGTGCTTCTTCACAAGCAGAGTCTCCCCCGCCCACTACTATTACATCCATATTTCTGTAAAAAGCACCATCGCATGTGGCGCAGGTTGTTACTCCTTTGCCACCATACATCTCTTGTTCGCCGGGAACCCCTAAAAGCCTTGGAGCCGCTCCTGTGGCAATGATAATTGCCTTAGTTTCATATTTTTTTTCCCCGGCGTATAAAATTTTGATATCTCCACTAAAATCAACCCTGTCGATAAAAGCATTTTCAATTCTTGCCCCAAAGCGAACTGCTTGTTTGCGTAGCTGATCCATCAGATCATATCCGTCCACTCCTTCAGGAAAACCCGGAAAGTTTTCAACCTCAGATGTTGTGGTGAGTTGTCCACCTGGTTGCCTGCCTTCGAGAATGAGGGGGTTTAAATTTGCGCGTGCAGTGTATATTCCTGCAGTAAATCCAGCACAACCGGTTCCAAGAATAATTATATTTTCCATATGATGTATTTAGATCGTAGATATTTTGTCGTAACCGAGTAAAAACAATTTATAAAAGAAAAGATGACAAGTTTTTTGTTTTTAATCCGTTAAATGAATTGGTTTGATAGTCATTGTCACCTTAAAGGGTATTTTAACAAGGGGATTCTTGAAGATATTATATTTCGAGCTGAAAAATGTCGAGTTACTCGGATGGTGGCCATAGGAACATCCTCAAAAGACTGGGCTCTTTATAAGGACTTAGCGGATCGATATCGAGGAAAAATATATTATTCTGCCGGACTTCATCCTTGTTATGTCGGTAATGATTTTGAAGAAGAAATCAAAAGACTCCAAATTTTTTTGGAAAATCATCCTGATTCGGTAGCATTAGGCGAAATTGGTCTTGATTATTTTCATCTTCCAAAGCAGGAGAGTGAAGGATCTCGGATAAAGGAATTACAAAAAATTGCTTTTGTACGACAGTTAGAATTTGCACGAAAATATGAACTCCCAATCGTTGTTCATTCAAGAAATGCATTCAAAGATTGTATTGAAATAATAGAGCAGTCAAAAGTAGATTGGAAAAAGGTTTTGTTTCATTGTTTTTCTGAGGGTGTAGATGAAATTGTTGAATTAAATAAGTTGGGCGGTCGGGCATCGTTTACAGGAATTTTGACTTATAAAAAAAATGATTTTTTAAGAGAAGCTGCAAAAGCCCAGGGAATGGAGAAAATTATTTTAGAAACTGACAGTCCATATTTATCCCCGGAACCTAAGAGAGGAAAAGAAAACGAGCCCAGTAATCTTGCCCTTATCGGCGAGTATGCATCCGGTATATTTGATGTAAAAAAAGAAGACCTGGCATTGCAAAGTTTTTTAAACACTAACCAGTTTTATGGAGTTTAGAAATAGATAATAAATTCATTTCGATAATTCTTCCAATGAGCATTTTAAAATTTGCAATAATCTTATTATCCATAAAAATTGCTTAAATGAAGAATTCAGAACTTTCAGAAAAAGATCGGGCCACACGTTCTAAAATTCGTATGCAAATTACTCGGTTACGAGAAAAATTAAAGGATTTAGAGGAAGGTGTCCAATCCGGTGCCTCAAAGCAATCTGATGTGGATGTATGTAAGGGAGAGATGGAGGTTTTGCGCAAGGAATTACAATCTCTTGTGGATGGTGGGCATACCACCTTTATTAAGGCTAAAACGATGCTTGAGCCAAAAAAGAATTTATCTTCGAAAGAGAAAAAACTTGATTGGAAAACTAAATTATTAAAAACAAGACTTACAAGTGCTGAGAAAAAGTTAAAGCAAGAAGGAAACTCTGAGGCATTTATTAATAAGCAATCAAAAGTTATTGATGATTTAAGAGCACAAATTCAATCTTTAGCTGGAGAGCGTCAGGCCATAGAAAATTTTAATCATACTCGATTTGTTGAATTAAAAAGCCTACCCTCTGAAGGTGAAACGCAATCAAAAGAATTATTGGAAGTTGAGGGAAAAATAAAAAGTATCAAGGAAAAGTTAGCCCGAGGTTCGAATTTGAAGGCGGGTGAAGAAGAAAGTCTGAAAGATGAGTTACATCTTTTAGAAATGGAAAAAGAATCTATTGAGAATTTCACCCATGATCATTTTCTTGAAAACTTGGAATCAATGAAAGCGAAGAGAAAAAGTGCTCTGAGATAATTTTGTTTCTTTGTTCTTAGGAGTTTGATAGTTGATCTGCATAAATAGTAACTTTAGCCTGCTCCCCCGAAGTTAGAAACTTTGCCCTTTTAATTGCTTTTGCAGTGGATAATGTCGGGTTGCCCATTGTATGTGGGAAAATATTCTTTCGATTCATTCTGGAAAGAACTCCAGAATTTTTAAGTATTCGGAGGACATCACGCCTAACTTCACAAAGAAGAACATGACAGTTTTTCTCTTTTAAATAATCTAGGAGTTCCTCGAGAGCCATAACTGATGTGGCATCTAAATGGTGGGCATTAAGTAATTTTAAAACAAGGACACGTAAGTTTGGATCCTCACCAACTCGCCTAATTTGTTCATAAAATAGATCCGCAGCCGCAAAAAAAAGTTCGCCTTCAACATGAACAATTGAAACTTCAGGTTCCGGTCGACGGGTTTTGGCGGATAATTCGGCAAGTTCTCCATCTTCGTTGTATCCATATTCTACCATTTCAGGTTCCGCAACTTTACGAAGAAATAGAAGAATAGATGTCATGACTCCGGCAAAAATGGCCATTTGTAATGAAAAAACAAGGCCAACGGTTAAGGTTACGCTAAAAGTAATTGCGTCTGATCGAGTGGCTCGTGATACAGCTTGTATTTGTCGGCCTTTAATGAGGGATGCACCAATAAATATTACTAAGGTCGCAAGTGCAGCAACTGGGATATAGGAAACAATCGATCCCAGAAAAAAGTATCCGGCGATCACAAAAATTCCAGCAATAAGATTAGATGCACTAGTTTTCGCACCGGATTGTATATTTAGAGTGGAGCGGGTAAGGGAACCAGATGCGGGCATTCCGGAAAGAATTGAACATCCTATATTTCCCATTCCTATAGCAAAAGTTTCTTGATTTGTTTGAATTCTTTCTCCTGCCCGAGCGGCTAAGGATTTTCCAATAGAGAGACCCTCCAAAAGGCATAGTAAGGAAATTGCCACTGATGACCAAAGAATGGTATCCCCGAAATCTGTCAGCGTATTAAAACGAATCATAGACATAATTCCCACAGAAGAATCAAAACTAGCTAATGTATGAACCGAACCAATAGAACCTTTAAAAAAGAAACTGGCAAAGGATGCGAGGATCAGGGTGACGGCAACATTAGGAAGTGTTTTAAATTTAAATTGTAAAAGAAGGTAGCAAATTGCGGTAAACGAACTCACGATAAGGGCAGGAGGGGAGATTTCCCCCAAGGCACGAATGGATGCATAAACAATTTGCCAAAAGGTAGCGAGGTTTGCGCTAGAATCTAATTCTAAACCCAGGACATGTTTTGCCTGATTGGCGATGATGAGACATGCCGCAGCAGTTACATAAGCTGTAATAACCGTCCTTGAGACAAATTGAATCATAAACGAAACTCTGAGAAATGATGCGAGGAGTAGCATCATCCCGGAAAAAAATAGAATCCATGGTAGCAAAAGGAGAGCCTGCTCTGAGGCCATGCCAGCATGATTAATCATTCCCAAGCTTGCAAAAACGCCGAAAAGTAAAACAGCGGTGGCATTGGTTGGTCCAAGTGTGATAAAGCGTGAATTTGAAAACAAACATCCAACTACAGCAGCGACTGCTGATCCTAAAAGCCCATATTGTATGGGAAGACCAGAAACAAGCGCATAAGCCATGCCTTGGGGTATGGCGAGGAGTGCAACATTAAGTGCTGCCCGACAATCAGCATTGAAGGAAAATAACGAGTAATTTTTCAGCACTCGGAAAAGCGGAAAAATGTTAAGCAAAGTTATTTTTGAACTGCTCACATTCGTTTTTTTTCTCTGGTTGGTTCACAAATCATTAATATTAATGAGTGCACTATGCATTTAGTGTGAAGGTTCGTAAAAGAAAATTTTTCTAAAGTTTAGATAAGAGCAACCGATTATGTATTTGTCCCAAGGATGTGACCATTTTTAAATAGGTTTCGATAGACATGGAGGTTAATCGTAATCGCACTAACTGTGCCTTCACCGGCAAAATCAACTTAGGCGTTTAATTATCCCACAAATATCCATTTTTTATCGCATACATTCTCAATTCCGCGTTCGGAAGGACTTTGTATGGTAAAGTTTATTTATTTTTTAAATAATGCATTGTGCATTAACAACTATCACACCAATACAAAATATGTAATGAAATAGAGCATACCTGGTACACGATCTGGAAGATTCGTGACCAAAATTGATTAAATTCAAATTACAGCGACAAGGATGTCATTATATTAAAGTATTTATTGTTTACTAATTTAGTATCCTAATAATTACACAACATCTAATCGTTAGGTTTGTTTTGCCTTCATGTATTTATAAACAAAACCCTAATTATTAACCCATGATTGTATCAGATGCACATAACTTTGCCTCTAGTATATCTCGCGATATGGAACAAATTCAGCGAGAAAGAAAGAAGCATATAGAAAAATTATCTTCAGGCTTAAAGGTAGAAAAATCTACTGATGATGCTGGGGCACTGTCCAATAAAATAAAGCGGACAAGTGAACTTAAGAGATTAAGGAGCGTAAATTCAAATTTACAAAATGCGAAATCTTACTTAGAGGTCCGTGACGGTGCACTATCTACTGTTCATAAAATATACGACCGAATGGCACAATTATCAACTATGGCCATGGATGTTACCAAGACTGATTCTGACCGCGAAAATTATAATAAGGAATTTCAGGAATTAAGGGAAACGGCTTTAAAAATTAGTCGGGAAAAATTTAATGGTATCAATCTATTTAGAAATAAGGCTTATGAATTAATCAATAAAGGCTTTAAGATTAATTGGACTGATTCTAAAGCTGAAGTGGATGCTTTAAATAGATCTGATCCAAATAATAACCATTATCTTGCAACGATTACTTCCGAACTGGAACAGGCAGAAATTGCTTTTCAAATTGGAGAAGTAGGGATTAATGCTTGGTTGGGTGGTCAAGATATAGTTGAGAATGATTGGCGTTGGACCGAAGGGCCTGAGGGCGAAGCGAATGGTGGAAGCGGAACACCTTTTTGGTATGGTAAATTTAAAGGTCATACCACGGACGACGGAACCTTTGGTCCGGTTAATGGAATGTTTGAAAATTGGGGTAATAAAGAACCGAATGGCGATGCCGAAGATTACCTACAGATCAGCCAAAAGGTTCAACCGGATGGATCGACTGGTGCTTGGAATGACTTGTGGAATACAAATACAACAAACCTCGTATATCAACCTCTTGGTTATGTTCGCGAAACAGACCAGGGAAATTTATTAGTAAATGATGATGTAGAGGGAGGCGGTTTTGAAATAGGAAATGCACTTTTTCAAAAGTTTATATTTAGCTCTATGATCAGCCTTGATACAGTGGAAAATTCTAAAAAAGCATTAAGTTTATTGGAGTCTGCCCTGGAGGGGGTTTCGGATGCCCGTGCAATTGGAGCTGCTTCTTTATCTCGCATAGAAAAGGAAATCGAAGGAAATGAAAATCTTACCTTGGAGACAGAAAAATCCCTATCCCGAATCGAGGATGTGGACATGGCGATCACGGCAAGCAGGTTAGCTCGTACGGAAATTAAAATGAATTCAACGACTGCAATTTTTGCCCAAGCTAATAAATTGTTTAATCAGAGAAATTATGTTGAGGATCTATTGTCCTAAGAAGCTTTTTTGAAGTTTAAGCCCTGCTTAGCGTCCTGCCATTTTTTATAGTCGATAGAGAATTTATCTTTGGATTGTACAAGCTCTTTTTTTACAGACTTTAATAATTTAAAATGAGGATGGAGGGAATGAATATCATTTCTTTTAATTTCCATATCAACCAATCTTTTTTGCAGTAAAATTTTGCGGTTAAGTGCGGTTCTGGATAGCTCCTTGATATGCTCAATCCCCTTAGCCAATTCTAGGTCAAGAGCAGAGCTTAGTTTGAGCAGGTTTTTATTAACTTCATTTTTTAGGATTGGCTCTAAATCTTGATTGGTAAGCATTCTTTTAAGTTGATCGATATTAGAAAGAATTTCTTGAATATTGCCATAGCGAGCGAGCGAATAAATGCTTAGGTAGTTTGCTGGATCTTCTTTTTTCTTGTGAATTTGCTCGATATTTTTCAATGCATCAACATGGGAATTAATCTCAGTAGAAATTTGCATAATTTCTGATCTTAACGCAATATCTTCAATTGTTTCCCCGGAACTGCCTTCATTCTCATCTTGTATGCGCTGGGCAAGCTCAAGTTCTCTTTTTTCAAGAATGAGTATATTCTCCCTTTGTTTCAAGAGCTTTGGTAAGAGGGGCAAAACAGATGTTTCTGTTTTGATTTCGAATTTGTAGGTTTCTATGATCAATTTAGCGAGAATTTCAGAAGCCTTTCTTGAGTGCCCCCTCACAGTTAAGAGCAATTGCTTTTGTTTTTCATATTCTGGTACAACAGAATAAAGTGAACGCATTATTTCAGTTTCAGATTCAATAAAAATATCATTCTGAAAAGGACTGTAAATCATTTCCATTGCGGTGGGGTTTTCTTTTAGTGCAATTAGAATTTTAGAAAGAAATGTATTTCCTTTCATCGCCTCCTTGTGCAGGTACGATCCGCGCACTGAAGATTCCGGGACTTGAATAATAAATTTTGTGACAGCCCAAGCTGAGGACTGTTGTAGTGAATCACTATTTTTAAGAGGAGCTGTATGGTTATTTTCAGAAGAACTCGCGGTTGAATTTGAATTTTCTATAAATGAACCTTCATAGGCAAAGGCGGTATTTTTTTTAATCTGATCATAGTAGAAACCTGCTCCAAAAACCGTAATGGTGATGATGATGAGCAAGATGCTGTGCCAAGGTTGCATACCAGTACATTAAAATAGTTCATTCCCATTGTGCAACTTGTTTAATTTTGCACATAATAAACCATATAAAATGGTAGATAGTAAGAAATTTAAATTGCAAAAGGTTGACAAAGGAATTGATTCCTTTTTCCCTGAAGTTGTTTTGGAAGAGAATACTATCCCTTTTGATTTTTCGCGAAAATTGACTGCACTGCAGAGACCTCTTTATGCTTACATTTTGACGCTCTTACCCAACAGGACTGAAGCGGAGGACATTTTACAGGAAACAAATTTAATCCTTTGCCGAAAAGCCGGGGAATACGACCCTGAAGGTCATTTTCAGGGATGGGCTTTTAATATTGCGAGGTTTCAAGTGATGGGCCACATGTCAAAGCACAAAAGAAGTAAGCTTTATTTTAGCCCGGACATAATTGAAAACCTTGCGGAAGAAGCAGTTGATTCAATCCAAATGGATCTGTCCCGAAGGGCACTTCAGGTATGTTATGAACTTTTACCAAAACATATGAAGGCAATGGCAAAGTTACGATTTCGTGAGGACAAAAGCTTGTTAGAAATATCTAGAATTTTGAAAAGACCAATGGGTTCAGTCTCAGCAACTTTACATCGAATTCGTTTAAATTTAATTTCTTGCGTGAAAGATAAAATTCCCACGATTGAAGCTGAAATGGATGCCTGAAATTTAAAGGTTAGTCCAAAAAATATAATTTTTTTGTACGAAAACCCACACTCGTGCTAAGATATTGATATACCCCACTATATCCCATGTACTCAGATCTTAAAACTATCAAGCAAGTCGATGTGCTTACGATCAAAATTTTGGATGAACTTCATTCAGATGATGATGTTGAGCAGTTATCCGTTCTCTTAAGGAATAGCAAGGAGGCACGGGCGAGATATTCCGAACTCACTTTGCAGGATTCTCTATTACATTGGGAAACGGCAGCCGCAGAAGTTGAATTTACTGAGGAAGCTCAAAGGGGTTCAATTCTCAACTTCCCAATCATTTCTTCCGTTGCTGCTTCAATTGTAGCATTGTTTGGAGTTTGGTGGATTCACAATGAAGTGTCAGATCGTGTGGATTCCGACGTTAGTACTTTGATTAGTCATAACACTGCTGACACTTCACTTTTGAATGAAGGTTCAATAAGCAAGAATGAAAACTTCATCGATGAACGAAAAGGTTTAGATTTAAGTACGAATTCTTTTAACATTTCTTCTAATTCCCTTTGGGCTTACTCTGCAAGAGCACATAATGACGCTCTCTATGGAATTAATATTTTAAAAGATAATAAGAATTTTGGTGATGGCGGAATAGTCGAATTTAACGGGGATTTTGCAAGTTGGAAGAGAGCAGAACATCTATCAGTCCCCACTGAAAATGGCATTCTTCCTAAAATTGGAAAGCAGATGATTAAGCTTTCTTCAATGGATGTTGATGTTACTGCTAATAAGGCAGAAGTCTCTGAAACAATCCAAGTACTTGATGTTCGCAGCCTGAATTCTGGTTTGAAAAATTTGAGTGCCAAACTCCAGACGAGCATCTTTTTTAATAAAGGCGTAAATTTTGCGGAAAGTTCAAGCGAATTTTCACTTTCCTTACATGCCATTGCCAGTAATGAAAAACAAGCTATTGGACACCAAGCTAACTCACTTGATAGTGATTTAAACCCTTCTACTTGGGAAAAAATAAACACGGACTTCACTATCCCTGCCGGTACAGAATTTGTAGTTGTGTCAGTCAGTGCCCGAAAGCAGGGTCCAAACTCTTTACTGCCTGATATTGGTGGACATTATGCAGATGGACTTTCTATCAATTTATTGATTGATGGTCAAAATACTATTGGTCCACTTTGACCAATCCTTTAGTTTGTTAAGCGGTTCTTGTTGACAACCGTTAAAATGAAAGAACTTTGGGGATATGAAATTTTCCTTATTAGTTGTTTTACTCTTTGTTTCTGTTGGGCTTAATGCCAATAACTGGCCCAGTTTTGGTGGACAGTTTCGCAATCAATATTCCGAGGAAGAAGGTTTAAGGACTGATTGGGGGGAAGAGGAACCTAAGACCTTGTGGAAGTTGGAAGTTGGCCTTGGATATTCTTCGATCATTGAAGTTGACGGTTTGGCTTACACGCAAGGTAATTCAGATGGAAGAAATACTTTATTTTGCGTACAGGCTGATTCTGGGAAAATCCTTTGGCGACATAGTTACCCATGCTCGAAAGCACCCAAGTATTTTGACGGTGGGAGCCGAGCAACTCCAGTCGTTGCAAACGAGGTTTTACTGTTGTGCAGTCATGAAGGAGATTTTTATGCTTTAGATTCAAAAAGTGGTAAAATATTATGGACAAAGAATTTAGTTGAGGATTTGAATGGTAAAAGACCAACATGGGGGTATTCAGGTTCTCCTTTAGTTGTAGGAGAAAAATTAATAGTCGAGACCGGATCTGAAAATGGGTCTCTACACTGCTTAAATTTGAAAACAGGCGACCTTGTTTGGAAAAGTGGGGAAAGTGAGGTGGGCTATGCCTCACCTATGCTCTATGGGGAGGCACCGAGTAAGGTTTTAGTTTTTAATGAATCTGGGATTGTTATTCATGATTTAGATTCAGGAAAAATCCAAAAAAAATATCAGCATAAAACGCGATACGGGATAAATGCTTCTCAACCATTAATTTTCGGTAAAAAAGCATTAATTTCATCAGCCTACGGAAAGGGTTCTGCATTGGTTGATTTAACCAGAAAAATGCCATCTGCGGTTTGGGAATCAGAGTCCTATTCCTGTCAAATGGCAAGTATGGTCCGAAAGGGGAAATATAGTTTTGGAATACACGGGCAGGCAGGTGGACGTTCAGATCAATCAAAATTATTTTGTTTGGATTTAGAAAGTGGTAAAGAGCGATGGAAAGAAGTGGGTTTTGGTCTCGGAACTGTTCTTCTCGTACGGGATACCTTAGTAATTTTAAGTGATCGCGGTGAATTATGTTTAGCCCAGGCAAATCAAAATAAATTTACTGAATTAGCACGGTTTCAAGTTTTATCGGGCAAGAATATCTGGACACCACCAACCTATGTGAATGGAAGGATGCATTGCCGAAATCCAAAAGGTCAATGGGTTTGCCTTCAAATGAGAAAAGCGATCTAATTTTGATATTACTAAGTATCGAGAGCAATCTCGTTATTAATTTTTAGAGTTAATTGTTCGAGCAAACAAAGAAAGTGATCTTTTTCATGATCGGTGAAGCAGGCTAATGAGTCCTTCTCTAATTTTTCTGCAATCTTTTTCCCCTGCCTAAAAAGTTTACTACCATTATCTGTTGTGGAAATTAAGTTTTGTCTTTTATCCAAGGGGTTTTTTTTTCGATCAATTAACCTTAACCCACTCATTCTTTTAATTAAACCCGCAATATTATTGGCATCGGTTGACATTAGACTCGCTAATTTGGATTGAGAAACAGTACCTGTTGGGAGTTCATGGATCCAACGCAATACGATGTATTGATCAGGAGTAAGCCCAACCTTTTTGACTTTTTTCATAAAAGTACTGTTCAGCCTATTCCAGCATTCCCTCAGTAGGGGAGGTAAGCTTTTCGAGTTGGATGGGTTTTTTTTCATTCAATTAAAAAAATCTCATTTTTTTCCTTCAGCAATTGACAATATAGTACATACAAGTACTAATTCTAAAATATTCCAATCAAAACCGTATAAACAAATGAGAAACCTTATTTTTTCCTATCTTTTAGTTTTAGTTTTTTCCTTCGGTTGTACTCCCAAAGCTAAACGGAATGAAACAAACACTTCGAATAAACAGAATATTTCCCGTTCAGTTGGGAAAAATTGGTTATTTTGGAGGGGTTTGGAAGGAAGTGGGGTATCCGAGCAGACAAATATGCCAAATTTTCTCAGCTTGGAGAAAGAATCACTATTGTGGGATCATGAAATTCAAGGAGGAGGAGTGCCTGTAATTGCTGGCGGAAGAGCTTATCAGTTTGGTTATTATGGCGTTGATGATGATTTACAAGAGGCATTAGTTTGTTTTGATGCGGTAAGTGGCGAGGTTCTCTGGAAGCGTGCTCATAATGATTTTATTAGCGATATTGTTTATAACCGATATGGGGTTGGTGCTGCTTGTGTTGACCCAGCGAGTGGGAATGTATATTTCCAGACCAGTCCAGGTCTTTTAATTGGGTACGATTCTGATGGTAACAAGCTTTGGGAAAGATCTTTAATGGAGGAATTTGCCCGATTAACTTTTCCCAATGGGCGTACTGGTGGTCCTTGTGTTGATGGAAACTTAGTTATTATTCATGCGATAACTGCCAATTGGGGAAAACAAGGCCCAGCAAGGGACCGTTTTTACGCATTTGATAAGAAAACGGGGGATTTAGTTTGGGCTTCAACTCCTGGCATTACACCCCAAGATAGTTCTTTTTCACCACTTACCTTTGAAGATCTTCCGAGTGGGAGAAGGGTTTTTTACAGTGGGACAGGTTGTGGGCATGTTGTTTGTATCGACGCTCGTACCGGACAACCTTTATGGCGTTTTCAAATGTCCTATGGTGGCGTTAATTCGGGTGTGGTTATTCATGAAGATACTGTTATTGCAATTCATGGAAAAGAAAACATTGACTCCTCGACCATTGGAAGAATGGTTGCGATTAAGAAACCAGCTAAATTGCCAGGGCTAAACGAGGAAATTTTAATTCTCGGCAAAGAAGATGAAGCATGGAGAAACAATTCGATGGAAGCATTTACCAGCTCCCCCGTTTATCGAGGTGGAAGATTGTATTCCACGATCAAGCGAGGAGAGTTAATCTGTTTGAATGCCGATAATGGCGAAGAGATTTGGGTTTTAAAGTTAGCACCTGATCAAGTGCACGCTTCTCCAACTTGGGCAGATGGAAAACTTTATGTTCCAATGTTTGATGGACAAGTATCTGTAGTAAAAGATTCTGGAAATAAGGCAGAAATCCTTAGTCAGGTCCAACTTGATGGTTCCTGCCTTGCTGCACCGGGAGTTGCTCATGGGAGGGTTTTTATTCAGTCCAAAAAACGGCTTTATTGTTTTGGTTCTAACGAAATTGCTCCGGCTTTCATTTCACAGAATGAAGAAAGTTTAAAGTCAGATAGGAAAGCGGTTTCCTTGCAGGTGGTGCCAGCCGAATTTGCCCTTAAGTCGGGTGGAACGCTTGCATTTAAAGTTTTTTCCTTGGATAAGAATGGACGCAGAATTGAAGAATTGAAAGAAGGTTTAAGTTGGGAAAAGTGGATACCCCCAACTGCAAAGGTTCAATCAAAAGTTGACGCGGAAATTACTCCTAGCGGACTGTTAATTGCGGAAAGAGATGCAAAGCTTTCAGCGGGTGCTTTGCGAGTAAGCAATGGAACTTTACATGGCGTAACTCGAGGGAGAGTCTTGCAGGATCTTCCATACGAGGAGAATTTTGAACAAGGGTTTTCATTAACGCAGAAAAGTTCTGATCAAATTCCGTTCTCTTATGCACCTCTACCATGGCTAGGGGCAAGGATGCGTTGGCAGGTACAGGATATGGGGGGTAATTTGGTTGCCGGGAACACACTTGATCGAGTTCTGTTTCAAAGAGCAATTAATTTTGTAGGTCACAAAGATATGGCAAATTACACTGCCCAAGCTGATGTAATGACCGATGGTGATCGACGTACAAAATCTAATATTGGGCTTATCAATCAACGCTATATTTTTGCACTTATTGGAAATAGCCAAAAACTAGAAATAATTTCGAATTATGATAGATTTAGACATTCCGTACCATTTTCTTTTAAGACACGAATTTGGTATAAACTTAAAACTCGAGTGGATATTCTTGAAGATGGCACTGGGATGATTCGAGCGAAAGCTTGGCCGAAAATGGGAGATGAACCTGATGAATGGACTATTGAAGTTCCACATAGCACTCCACACCTACAAGGTGCTCCTGGTGTTTATGCAATGTCTCCACAAAGCAAGAAAAAGGTTTATTTTGATAACCTTTCAATAATTTATAACAACTAAAATTTATCACCACATGAAAATATATTTCCCAATGAAATCTTCCTGTATTTCCCTCTTATTAATGTTAACAATCTCTAATCTTTTCGCAGATGAATGGCCAATGTGGGGAAGAGACGGTACCAGAAATATGGTTTCAAATGAGAAAAATATATATTTTGATTTCAACCCTGGGGAAATGTCAGATGATGAAATTGTTGATTTAAAAACAACCAAAAATATTAAATGGGTAGCTAAACTAGGCTCACAGGCATATGGAAATGTAACAATTGGAAATGGGTGTGTGTTTGTAGGCACAAATAATGAATCTCCCCGTGATCCAGGAAAGAAAGGTGATCGAGGGGTTGTTATGTGCCTGGATGAAAAAACTGGAGATTTGAAATGGCAACTCGTGATACCTAAGCTCGGTGCTGGAAAGGTAAGTGATTGGGAATACATTGGCATTTGTTCATCAACAGCAATTGATGGGGATAAGGTCTATGTGGTTACTAATCGCTGTGAGGTTGTCTGCCTTGACATTAATGGATTGTCCGATGGAAATGCGGGTCCGTTTAAAGATGAGGCATCCTACATTAAACCGAAAGGAATGAAGGATGAATTGAATGAAAAATTAGATGCGGATATTATTTGGATGTACGATATGAGAGATGAGTTGGGTGTATTTCCACATAATGTAACCAGCTCCTCACCAGTTATTGTTGGAGATACTGTTTATATCGCAACTTCCAATGGGGTAGATTGGTCACACACGAATATACCGAGTCCATTATCTCCGAGTTGGGTTGCATTGGATAAGAATTCCGGAGAACTTAAAGGAGAAGATGGATCCGGAGCCAGTGAAAGTGCTCTGCACGCGGCTTGGTCCTCTTTGACCTATGGAGATGTCGATGGCACTGAGATGTTAATTTGGGGGGGGACTGATGGGTTTTGTTACGGGTATAAGAACGAAACTGTAAAAGATGCAGATGGATACGACCTCTTTCAACCTTTGTGGAAGGTCGATTGCAATGAGCCTAGCTACAGAAAAGATAAAGATGGAAAGAAAATACCATATGCAACTCCTCCCGGGCCGAGTGAACTGATTGGAACACCGGTTTTATATAAGGATAAAGTTTATTGTGCTATCGGGCAAGACCCTGAGCATGGAGATGGGGTGGGGCGCTTATCTTGTATTGATGTAAAGGATGGAAAAGTACTATGGAAATACACTGATGTGGGTCGTACAATATCCACGGTATCGGTGGCAGATGATTTGGTTTATCTTGCAGAATATTCAGGAATTATTCACTGCTTGGATGCTCATTCAGGTAAGGTGTATTGGACCCATGATTCATTTAGCCGTATTTGGGGATCAACCTTAGTCGTGGATGGAAAACTTATCTTAGGTAATGAGGATGGAGATTTACTTATCATGGATCACGGTAAAAGTAAGCCAAAAGTTGAAACCATTGATATGGGTGCACCAGTGTATAGCTCTCCAGTTGTTGCGAATGGAACGCTTTACATCGGCACTCAAACTCATCTTTATGCAATCGGAAAATAAAGTGAACGGACCGGCTCAGCCTGTGGGCAAAAACTTTTTTTGGATTCTTTTTTTACTACTTTTTCTAGTTCACCAAGATTTTTGGTGGTGGGATGATGCGTCTTTGATGTTCGGTTTTTTACCTGTGGGTTTAGCCTTCCATGCTTTCTTTTCAATTGCCTGTGCAATCTTAGGCTGGTTGGCAATCAAGTATGCATGGCCACATGAAATTGAGCGGTTTGCGGAAGAAGGTTCAAGCGAAGAAGGGTCGAATTCATGACCACTCTAATTGTTATTTCCTGTTATCTTTGCTTACTCCTTGGTTTGGGTTTTTTTAGTAACCGATTGTTTCGCGGAACAAGTAAGGATTATTTTGTCGCGAGTCATAGCATAGGCCCATTTCTTCTTTTAATGAGCGTTTTTGGAACAACAATGACTGCATTTGCGCTTGTGGGTTCCACGGGAAAATCTTTTGAGCGTGGGATTGGAACTTATGGATTAATGGCATCCATCAGTGGGTTAGTTCACGCAGGAATCTTTTTTCTTATTGGAATTCGTTTATGGTCCTTTGGTAAAAAGTATGGATACATAACCCAGATACAATTTTTTAGGGCTCGCTTTGAATCTGATCGTTTGGGTTATTTATTATTTCCTATTTTAGTTTTGCTTGTGGTGCCTTATCTTTTAATTGGAATCATTGGAGCGGGCAAAACGATTGAGCCAGTAACTGCTGGTGCTTTTACCGAAATTTTCACAAACCCAACAGCCCCACAATGGCTCGGAGGTGTGCCTCCCTGGTTAACAGGCTTAGTGGTATCCCTCGTTGTATTAACTTATGTTTTTATGGGAGGCTCTCGGGGTGCAGCTTATGCAAATACCTTTCAAACAATAGTTTTCATGGTTATGGGGTTGGTTGCATTTGTTTATATCATTAATGGTTTAGGAGGACTTAACCAGACTGGAAAAGTACCTGCTCGTATAACTGAAACGGGCTCAGTTGTTCAGGATTATCGTTTTGATAAACAATCGGGCGTTCTGGTAAAAAATGAGAAACCTAAGGCCATTGGTCAGGTAATCGATTTTGAAGATTCTAATTTAGTCGACAAACAGCCTCATCTTTCACGCACGCCAGTGAAGATCGAGTTCAAGAAAAAGAACCCCAAGACCGGGGAAATTTCCGCGTTTGAGAGAGAACTTGGAATTCCATTTATTACTTTCGTATCTTATTTCTTTATTCCATTAAGCGTAGGAATGTTTCCTCACCTTTTTCAACATTGGTTAACTGCTAAAAGTGCTAAAGCTTTTCGGTTAACCGTTATTGCCCATCCAATTTGTATTATGGTCGTGTGGGTTCCCTGCGTGTTAATTGGTGCATGGGCTTCGGGCGTTTTACCACCAGGAATTCCTCCACCCGCAGTTTTGTCAGCAATGTTGAATTTATTAGTGGGTGATCCGATTTTGACTGGCCTTTTAACCGCAGGTGTATTGGCCGCAATTATGTCTTCGTTAGACTCCCAGTTTCTTTGCTTGGGAACGATGTTTACCAATGATGTTGTTGTTCATCGTGCTGGAGTAGGTAAGTATTCTGACAAACAAATAATTTTTATTGCCCGGGTTTTTATTGTGGTGATCGTAGCGTTAACATATGCCCTTGCAATGTGGGCAAAGAATGCGAATGTTTTTGATCTGGCCGTGTGGTGCTTTAGTGGGTTTTCTGCTCTTTTTCCAGTGGTTTTTGCCGCATTGTACTGGAAGCGTGCAACCAAGCAGGGAGCGGTTGCTAGTATCATTGCAGCTCTTGTCACCTGGGTATACTTTTTTCATTTATCAGGATACGGCGGAGAGATGGTAATCGGGCCAGGGATTATTCCCGCAGCGGTTTGTTTTGGAGCAGCGGCACTCGCTATGGTTTTTGTTTCTCTCGTTACACGCCCACCTTCTGAAGAAACAATAAAAAAGTTTTTTCCCAAGGTTCCAAAATTGTAATTTTATCAATTCCTTCTTTATTGAAGACATCATGAACATGGATGAAAAAACTAAGCAGTCCGCAAAAGAGCTCGACGCTCATGTTGCAGAAATAATAAAGTGGCATTTTTCGCCAGAAACAGGTTCTCCATTTTGGCTGGATTGGGCAGAAAAACAAAATTGGAATCCCCTGGATGAGGTTACAAACTTTGATGATATTTGTGAAAAATTCCCCAATTTTCAGGATGAGTGGTTAAGGGATTTACCCAATGAGGTTTGGGTTCCTAAACCTTATCGAGGAAAGCCTTTCAATATTTTTGAAACTGGTGGTACCACAGGTATGCCTAAGCAAAGAATCGGATGGGATGATTTCCGAATTGATTATACAGCCTTCTCCGAAACTTTAAGTGATGACCATTTCCCTCGGGATGATTATTGGATGATGGTAGGCCCTACGGGTCCACGTCGATTGCGCTTAGCCATTGAGCACTTGGCTAATGAACGGGGATGTTCCTGCTATTTTGTAGATTTGGATCCCCGTTGGGTAAAAAGATTAATTGCAAGTAAACAATTTGATCAGGCTCGTGCTTACATGGATCATGCGGTTGACCAAGCTTTAACTATTCTTAAGCATCGAAAAGTTAGTGCTTTATTTACTACGCCTAAATTATTGGAAGCCTTGGCCGAAAGAAAAGATTTAGTGAAAGCCGGAATTAAGGGAGTTTTTTGTGGTGGCACAACAATGGACAAACAATACGCCCGCTTTTTAGTTGAGGAAGTTTGTGAAGGAGGAAAAATTGGATTTGTACCTACTTATGGAAATACATTAATGGGCTTGGCGAGACACCACCCATTTGGTCCGGAAAATGATTATTCCATTGCTTACTATGCACCTCAACCACGAGCAGTTCTAAGAGTAATTAATCCTAATAGTAATCAAACTGTGGAATATGACACTTGGGGAAGGGTTGAATTAACAACTCTAACGAAGGAGTTTTTCATGCCCCGTTTTCTTGAACGTGATGAAGCGTTGAGAAAAAAACCGTGGAGTGAAGCACCTTGGGATGGAGTTGCAGAGGTGAGACCGTTTGGAGCTATGGAAAAAAATATTGTGGAAGGAGTTTATTAAAATGAAAACACCTCATATTCCATGTTTACGACTCGGCGAAGAGTATCGTAGTTTTAACGTATCTGAAGTAAAGGATTACCGCAACGGATCGGTAAAAGCGACAATGAGTCAAGTAAATGCCGGCGTTATCCGCAGAGATCTTTTGCAAATTGAAAAGGCTCGAGATGCCTTGCAAAAATTGAGTACGCGTGAACTTATCGATATCAGTGCTCAAGCGGGCGAATTATTTCTGAACGGTGACCTTCCTCTTGGGGATGGTGAACAAAAACAATCTGCGAAGGATTATCTCTCGACACTTTCTTCGACCAGTGGACTACCCCATGTTATGGTGAAGAGAAACATGGATAAAATACATTACGCCTTAACCCATGTGGAATTAATTCTAAATGGATTAACCCGGGGGATCGATTTATCGGTATTGGATCGTGGATTTGGTGAACAAGCGGGATCTCCAGTGTGTTTTTATCCAACCACTCATGCCCTTGGTCTGGTCATGCCCAGTAATTCTCCTGCGGTTAATTCCCTTTGGTTACCATCGATTGCATTAAAAATTCCAATTGTTATGAAACCCGGACGTGATGAACCGTGGACTCCATTCCGTCTGATTCAGGCGTTTATTGCAGCTGGATGTCCACGAGAAGCTTTTGGTTTTTATCCCACCGATCATGAAGGTGCTGGGGATATACTTCGTTTATGCGACCGAGCTTTGATTTTTGGGGACAAAAGTACCACAGACCTGTACGCAGGTGACCCTGGAGTTCAGGTTCATGGACCAGGATTTAGTAAAATTCTTGTCGGAGAAGATGAAATTGAAAACTGGCCAGATTTTATTGATGTAATGGTATCTTCCATTTCTGATAATGGAGGAAGAAGTTGCGTGAATGCTTCCGCCGTCATTGTGCCTAAATATGCGAAAGAAATTGCTGATGCATTGGGTAAGAGATTGGGAGCATTAAAGCCCTTGCCAGCAGAGAATCCAAGTGCAGTGCTTTCTGGCTTTGCGAATCCCAAAATGGGGGAATGGATTGATGGGGCAATTGAAGCTGATTTATCAGGAAAAGGTGCTACTGATATGACTGCACCATATCGTGATGGTCCTCGTTTGGTTCAGGCTGAAGGAGGAACATACCTTCGCCCAACGATTGTCCATTGTGACTCAATGGATCATTCTTTATCCAACCGTGAATTTCTTTGTCCCTATGCAAGTGTGGTTGAGGTTCCCCAAGCAGATATGCTCCGTGCGATTGGACCCACTTTAGTTGCAACTGTAATTACAAAGGATAAAAAATTTAAACGACAATTGCTCAGTGCATCAAACATAGAACGTTTAAATCTAGGGCCAATTTCGACTATGAAAATTTCATGGGACCAGCCTCATGAAGGAAACATGTTTGAATTTCTTTACAAGCGTCGATCCATAGGAATGGCTGCGTAGAAAGAGAAATTTCTCTTGTCATGGAAAAAAAAGTTAAACTCAACCCGGATGGAGATACTTTTTTTTCCGATGACGATATGCCAGGTCAAAAAATTATTTATGGAGTTGGTGCAAGAAATCGAGTAGGTGAGGTCGCTAAAGAGTTAGGCAGGAATATTTTACTCGTTACAGACTCAGGATTATCTTCGGTCGGTCATCCTCAAAATTTAAAAGAAATTTTGGAACAATCGAATTTGAATGTTACTCTTTTTGATCAATCGGTCGAGAACCCAACAGAATCAAGTGTTCAAGATTGTGTTCAAGTTGCAGAAGAATCAAAAGTTGATGTAATAGTCGGGTTGGGTGGAGGGAGCTCTATGGATACCGCAAAGGGCTGCAACTTTGTTCTTAGTAATGGAGGAAAAATGTCAGATTATTGGGGTGTTGGAAAAGCTAAGAAGCCCATGTATCCTTTAATTGCAATCCCAACTACTGCAGGGACGGGTAGCGAATGTCAGTCTTTTGCATTAATTTCGGATGATCAAACCCATAAAAAAATGGCTTGCGGAGATAAGAAAGCACTTCCACGAGTTACTATTCTTGATCCTGAATTAACGCTTTCACAGCCAAGCTCAGTTACTGCAAGTACCGGGGTTGACGCGTTGGCTCATGCTTTGGAGTCCGCGGTTACCAAGAAACGGAATAAGAATTCAATGCGGCATGCACAGCGTGCTTTTGATTTAATTCAGGAAAACTTACCTTTTGTGTTAGATGACTCACAGAACTTGGAGCATCGTGGAAATGTTTTGCTTGGTGCCTCTCATGCTGGAGCGGCGATTGAAAGAAGCATGCTAGGTGCGGTTCACTCCATGGCCAATCCATTAACTGCGAGTCGTGGAGTAGTGCATGGAATTGCGGTTGGTATGGTACTTCCTACGGTTATGAAGTTTAATGCAGAGCAGCCAGAAGTTAATTTTATGTATGCCGAGGTGGCCAGAAAGTCTGGTCTTGCACCCTTGGGAATGCCCGATAAAGAGTCCACTCAACGGCTGATTGACCGGGTATCTACGATTTTAAAATTAGCCAAAATGCCACCCTCATTAGGAGAACTCGGCTTTGAGTATTCTGATATTAAATCTTTGGCATCAGATGCTTCCGAGCAATGGACTGCTCGTTTCAACCCACGCTCGTTGCGGGTAACGGACTTCGAAAATCTTTATTCTCTTCTTTTTCCCGCATCTGTTGCGAAAGCTGATTCCTTCAGGCAGGTTAATTAATATGATTTCCATAATTAATATTTTATTATGCTTTCTATGCACAGGCATAATTTCCTTGGCCTTTGGAGAAAAAGGAACCCTGAACAAAGAGATCGAAGGGAGCGGATGGCCTCGACATCGGGGAGATTCTGGATTGAAAGGGCTTTCTTTTGGCAAAATTGGAACCAGTTTAAAACTGGATTGGCAATTTAAGACTGGTGAATATTTAAAATCTTCTGTTGTAATCTCAAATGGAATTGCATTCGTTGGTGCAGATACAGGAACTGTTTTTGCATTATCGATTAAAGATGGCAAAGAAGTCTGGAAATTTGATACAACCCTAGGGATAGACGCACCCCCTTTGGCTCATAATGGAAAAGTTTATGTCGGGTCAACGGATGGTTTTCTATACGCCCTCAATGCCACCGACGGAAAATTGGTTTGGAAGTACGAAACTGGTGGTGAAATCATGGGTGCACCTAACGAAGCAATTCGACCAAAGTCAAAAGACTCGGTTCTTGTGGTGGGAAGTTATGATAATTTTGTACACTGTGTGAATGCAAAGAGTGGGAAAGTTGTTTGGACCTTCGAAACTCAGAATTATGTTAATGGAGTACCTACAATTTATGATGAAAAATATGTTGTTTTTGGTGGGTGTGATTCCGTTCTTTATGTGGTTGGTTTAGAAGATGGAAAATTGATCCGGTCCGTTGAAGTGGAAGCTCCTATTGCGGCATCGGTATCTGTGTCAGAGGGTATTGGGTATGTTGGTAATATGGAACGTGCAGTAATGGCTTTTGACTTAGAGACAGGCGATATTATCTGGAATTACAGACATAAAAATTTCCCTTATTTCTCATCTCCCGCGGTTACATCATCTCAAGTTTTAATTGGAGGTCGGGATAAAGGACTTCATTGCATCAATCGAATTTCTGGCAAACAAGTTTGGCGTTTTTCAGCACGTGGTCGAATTGATAGTTCTCCTGTTGTTGCTGGAGATAAAGTTGTATTTGGATCGATGGATGGAAAACTTTATATGATTTCGCTTAAAGATGGTAGCGAGATTGTATCTTATGAAGTCGGTGAGCCTATTTCGTCGACGCCAGCTATTGTAAACGGCAGAATTTTAGTTGGATGTGAGGACGGGAATGTTTATGCCTTTACTACGACCCCAAACAAATGACAGATAGTACTTTTATAAAACCAGATTATCAAACGGAGGATGAAACTAAGGCGGGAAACTATTTTGTTTCAAATTACCCCCCCTTTTCTTTTTGGAATGATGAAGATGTTCCCTGCGTTTCAAGTTTATTACAAAGTCCTAGCCCAGGCACTGCTCCTTTGGGGGTTTATTATCATGTCCCTTTTTGTAGGAAGCGTTGTCATTTTTGTTATTTTAAGGTGTATACAGATAAAAATTCAAATGATGTTCGTAGATATCTTTCAGCGACATTGTCCGAATTAAAAAATTATGCTGAGTCACCTTACATAAAAGGCCGTAAACCTAAATTCGTTTATTTTGGTGGGGGCACTCCATCTTATTTATCTGCTCAACAACTTACTGAGTTAACAGATCAGATGAAAGCGATTTTGCCTTGGGATGAAGCAGAAGAAGTTACCTTTGAATGTGAGCCGGGTACCCTGTCGGAAAAAAAGCTGGAAGTAATTAAAAATTTTGGGGTTACCCGGTTAAGTCTAGGAGTTGAGAATTTTAACGATCATATTTTGGAAACTAATGGTCGTGCACATCGTTCCAAGGAGGTTTTTAGTGCCTATGAATTTGCTCGTGGCCTTGGGTTTGATAACATCAATATTGATTTAATTGCAGGTATGCTTGAAGAGACTGACGATAATTGGGCTGAGTGTATAGACCAAGTTGTTAATTTGTCCCCTGATTGTGTTACCATCTATCAAATGGAGGTTCCTTTTAATACAGGAATTTTTAAAAGCATGAAGGAAACGGGTAAGCTAACTGCCCCTGTTGCTGATTGGCCAACTAAGCGAAGATGGGTGAAGGAGGCATATGCAAAACTTGAAGAAGCGGGCTATACTGTAACCAGTGCCTACACTGCAGTTAAGAATCCGGAAAGCACCAAATTTATTTACAGAGATCGATTGTGGGCGGGTGCAGATATGCTTGGATTAGGTGTTTCTTCCTTTGGACATCTCGGTGGAATTCATTATCAGAATATTACAAATATCGAACATTATTGCGACTCAGTGGAAGAAAAAAAGGCTCCTGTGCGAAGAGCATTAATGACTCAGGAAGAAGAACGCTTTATAAGAGAACTCATCTTACAATGGAAACTTGGCCGCGTGAATAAGGAGTATTTTTCAAATAAATTTAATATCTCCTTAGAAAAAAGATTTTCAACCATTCTTTCCGAATGGGAAAAGAATGGAGATTTAACTAAAGATGGGGCCGATCTGGTTCTTTCTCGTGATGCACTTTTACGAGTAGACAGTTTACTCCATGGATTTTTCTTATCTAAGCATCAGGATGCCCGTTATGTATAAATTTTAATAATGGCATATCAACCGAAATTTCCACCAGAACCTCTTTACCCGCTCAGTTTCATACGTATGGTTCGCGGAATCCCAAAATTAGTTTTCGAGGAAGTTGAGCCGAATGAAATGCCGGATCCTTATTATTCCTTGCTTGTTCATGAGGGCGATATGACATCTCGTTTGGAAGCTTACCATGATGAAGAAGTAAAAGTACGGAAATTGAGTTCTTCCAATGACGGAAAAGCCTATTTTCGTGAAGTGGTGCTTGAGACGGTGGGCACGAAAAAAGTTACAGAATATGGAGCAATTGAGATAACCCTTAAAAATTTAGAGGACGAGCAGAGGGCTCTTGTTCTTGAGGGTAAACAACCACTGGGCGGAATCTTAAATGATGCCCGTATTCCATATTCAAGTGCACCTCGTGCATTTTTAAAAGTAGTTCCGGATAATTTTATGGTGGAAGCATTCGGGGCAGTCGAAGCGGATCACCTCTATGGCAGAAGTAATGAAATAACCTCTTACAACGGAGACACGATAGCCCGTATTGTCGAAATATTACCTTCCCTGTGAGACTTTTCTTTGTTTGTAAAAATGATAATCGTAATTTGAATTATACATAGAATGATATCCTTAAAAAAAAATTATGATGCAATCGTTGTAGGTGCTGGTCCAGCCGGTTCCTCCACCGCTGCACTTTTAGCTGAAAAAGGACACGATGTACTGGTCGTGGAAAAAGAGAAATTTCCCCGTTATCATGTTGGGGAATCGCTGATGCCATTTTGTTATTTCCCGCTGGAACGACTGGGGCTCGTGGACACCTTAATGGAATCTGCTAACCCCCGAAAGTATTGCGTTCAGTTTGTCAGGCAGGACGGTTTTCTCTCTCAGCCTTTTTACTTCTTTCAACATTTCGACCACCCATCTTCGACCACCTGGCAGGTTTGGCGCTCTGAATTCGATAAAATGATTCTCGACAAAGCCCGTGCAAACGGTGCATCTGTTATGGAGGAAACAAAAGCCAAAGGACTAATCAAAAACGGAGATCGCGTGGAAGGAATTAAAGTGGAATCTAAAGAAATGGGTGCACTTGAACTTCGTGCCCCTATTGTAGTGGATGCTTCAGGACGGGACTGTTTTGCTGCACACAAGCAAAAGTGGATGATTCGGGATCCACAGCTCAAGAAAATCGCACTGTGGACATACTTTAAGGGTGCAAAGCGTGATCCGGGCTTGGACGAAGGAGCAACCACTGTGGCGTACCTTCCCGATAAAGGTTGGTTTTGGTATATTCCACTGAGCGGTGACATGGTCAGTGTCGGTATTGTGGCGGAACGAGATTACCTCTTTAATGGTTCCACCAAAGACCATAAGGAAATTTTTCAACGGGAAGTTCAAAACAACCAGTGGATTAAGGAACACTTGGCAGAAGCTGAGCAAACTGGGGAGTATCGAATCACCGGTGAATACTCTTACCGTAATCGTTATTGTGCCAGTGAAGGTCTTGTTCTTGCAGGTGACGCACTCGGGTTTCTTGACCCCGTCTTTTCTTCCGGCGTATTTTTGGCTCTCAAAAGCGGAGTGATGCTTGCTGATGAGATAGACTCGGCATTAAGTAAAGGTGATCTTTCTGCTAAGAGCTTCGATCAATACGGTAAACGTATGCAGTCTTCCATCGAAACAATGAGAAAAATTGTATATGCATTTTACGATAAGGATTTTAGTTTTGGCGATATCGCAAAGCGTGGAGAACATTTACGGGCTGCATTAACTGACTGTTTGATCGGGAATGTAGACGATAATGAATTTCGTGAACTTTTTGACGCCATGTCCGATGTAGCTGATTTGCCTGAGCCAATTGAACATGGATTGACAACTGCTTCTTCGTGAAGCTTGCTTTCCTTACTCCCGGAACGGGAAATTATTATTGTGGCGTATGCATGCGCGACAATTCGCTTGCCCGTAGTTTGATTGATGCCGGACATGAGGTGACCATGCTTCCCACTTACCTTCCTCATTTTTTGGATGAAGAACCAGCTGCTGAAGAGTTACCCATTTTCTTTGGCGGAATAAATGTTTACCTGCAGCATAAGTTTTCTCTTTTTCGTCATACGCCCGCCTGGCTTGATAAGGCATTTGACAGCAAATGGTTGCTTCGTAAGGCCGCCGCAAAAAGCGGAATGACCTCCAGCAAAGATTTGGGTGAAATTACACTCTCTACTTTTCGGGGTGAGGATGGTCCACTCGTCAAGGAAGTGCGTAAAGTGGTTGACTGGTTTCATACTCATGGAAAACCTGATGTTATTCTTCTATCAACTATTATGTTGGCTGGTATAGGAAGAGTCTTACGGCGTGAGTTAAAAATTCCAGTTTATGGTTTTTTGCAGGGGGAAGATTCTTTTCTCGATTCTCTGTTGCCAGAATATAAAAAAGAAGCTTGGAAACTTCTTACCGCGGATGTTCTCCAATTGGATGGCTGTATTGCACCAAGTCGGTATTTTGGTCAATTGATGGCTGAGCGCTTGAATTTGGATGCATCCAAGGTTTTATATCATCCTAATGGGATAACCACTGAAGGTTTCCTTCCCGTCGAGGATTCACCCCACAAGCTCACATTAGGGTTTCTTGCCCGCCTTTGCCCATTGAAAGGCCTGGATATTCTGGTTGACGCATTTATCATTCTTAAAAATTCAGGCGAGCATTCAGAATTATGCCTCGAAATTGCTGGGGGAATGACTGATGAAGACGAACCATTTGTGAAAGAACAAAAAAGTAAACTGGCCGATGCCGGGTATTCTAATTGTAGCACATTTCATCCTAATATTAAGCGGGAAGAAAAACTTACTTTCCTTCGGGATTTAAGTGTCTTTTCGGTTCCTTCACGTTATGCTGAAGCCTTCGGTCTATATGTCGTAGAAGCCCTGGCTGCGGGAACCCCGGTTGTTTTGCCTAAAAGTGGAGCATTCCCTGAAATTGTGGAAAACACGAATGGGGGTATTATTTATGAGGACAACACCTCAGCCGCATTAGCCCAGAGCCTAGGAGAATTGCTTCAGGATATTGATAGTTTAAATGAGATGGGACGGGTAGGTCGCGAAGCCGTGTTACATAAGTATTCAAATGAACATTTGGCCCATTCTTTAATTGATAATATTCTCGCTCCGGCACTCGCAAATTTTTAAATCTTATCATTATGGCAATTGAATTTTCTATCACCCGACGCGTTGAATTTAGTGAGACTGATCTCGCGGGCATTATGCACTTTACCAACTTTTACCGTTGGATGGAAATCTGCGAACATGAATTTCTCCGTAGTGTCGGCTTATCTGTTGATATGGAGGATGAGAATGGCCGCTTTGGCTGGCCACGTGTCAAGACATCCTGCCGGTTTAAACGACCCTTGCGTTTTGAGGAGCAAGTGGAGGTAAAATTAATTGTTTCTGAAATTCGGGATCGTTCGATTGCTTACGCCTTTCAATTTTGGAAGAACGAGAATGGTGAACGTGTCAAAGCAGCTGTCGGCGAAGTGGTTGCCGCATGCGTGCGCTTTGATCAGGCTAGTGGTTCCATGACCCCGATCCTGATACCGGAAGTGGTCATATCCAAGTTTGAGGAGTAATTTATAAAAGATCTCATCCTTAAAGGTATGAGATCATTTTCTTTTAACGATTGAAATAGGAATATTTTAAACTGTGTCCTTTTCTTTTAATTACTTATTTATATTGATATCGAAATTTTTTGCTTATTTAATAAGTGAAATTAAACAAATTCATAATTAAGTGAAGTTTTCAAA
>CBFHYW010000003.1:0-55184 GCA_965660135.1 Opitutales bacterium | reverse complement strand
ATTTTCCCTTTATTTACGATGGTAAAACGCAAGTAATAACAAAAAGTTTAGATGCGAAAATTACGCCAATCGGTTATTTATTTAATAAAGATGAAAAGTTGGTTTATTCAGGAAAAATCGGTAACTACTTGAGGCCAAATGATACTATTAAAACACACCTTGAAAAAAATATTAATTATTTATTAAATGGAGAAGATGTAAAATTTAATAAAACAAAGGTATATGGTACAGCGATTAAATTTCAAAAAGATATGAAAATCGCTGAGCAAGTAGCTAAAAGGCATTCTCAAGAAACCGTAAACCTTTATTATGCAGACAGTAAAAGAATTAACTTTTTTTTAAATCAAAAAACAAATTTCCCAAAATTGTTTTATTTCTGGGACACAAGAAGCAATTTAAAATTAGTTGAAAGCAATTTAGAAACCATTAGTAAAATTTTTAAAAAATTTAGAAAACGTGGACTAAAGGTATTTACTGTGTGCGTTTGCAGTGAAGAACAACGTAATTCTATCCATCAAACATTAAAGAATTCAGAATTATCAGCACTAAATTATTATACTAATGATATAGGTACATTAGATATTGAAACAATAAAACCAGAAGAAAGTAAATTTCACTTCATTAGATTATTAAACAAGAATAACTCGCTTAATTATGGGGAAATTGATTATGTTAATTTCACAAATTTAAATGCATCAGTTTTAAATGCATTGAATGATTAAAACGATTAGTATAGGAATTGAGCATAACGATAGAAAATTCAGAATATTGTTTTTAAAATATAATTTATATAATATAAAAGAAAATGGATATATATAATGCACTAATTCAAAAAGTTTAGTATTCTTTTCAAATTCAAAGTACGCGATGTTTTCAATTGTTAAATAACCCAAAAAATTTTCTATTGTAAGATAAATTTTTTCTATAAATATTAATAAAATTAGACTATCAAATATCATGAAAATAACAAGATGTATGAAAATTACAATTATCCCCAAAAAAGTTATTGGTATGATTAACACATTTATAATAATTGAACCTGGTACAATAATTGAAAAGTAATCATATATAATTACTAAACTACCAATAAATGCAGCATAAGAAATTTTTATACTTTTATTTAAGTATGTTGCAATTATATTCTTTTTTTCAAATATATTAATATTATTACATATAATGCCTATGCTCATAACTACTGAATAAGATAATTGAAATCCTACTGAAAATAACTCTGCGGGATTTATTGCCAGAATTATTATTGCCGATAAACTTAATGTAGAAGACACTTTACTTTTTTTATATAATAATTTCGAAACCTGCCATGACAATATCATTAAAGTAGCCCTCATTGCAGACGGTGGGTATTCAACTAGATCAAGATATAATAATAATATTATGGATATAGATAACTCCCTTAAAATATTTTCCAGTCTTAATGATTTAAATATAAAACTTAGAATGATATATATAAATCCAATATGTAACCCACTTACAGCGAATAAATGCAATGTCCCACTTAGTTGAAAAAGCCTTTTTTGTTTTTCCCCCATGAGACTTTTATTTCCAAGGATGACCCCGTTTAGGAAGGCATGAATTTTTAGATTATCTGAACTAGAGTTTTTAATTATATCGTGTATTAAAACTTTGTATCCTTTTATATTTTCTAGATCACTAACCCTATTATTTTCCGAAAGTCGACTTCGCTCAAGATATAGATTTTTTTTATATGAAACTAACAAACCACAGATTTCTGTTTCTTTAAACATTCTAATATTACTTATTTCATTATCCTTAAATTGGCACATAATCTCTTTCCCAATTATTTCTTTTTTTATCGTTGGTGCCCCTAGAACTATACCTGAAGCATAATATGATATTCCATAATCTGTTACAGTTCTCTTAAAATACTCACTAAATTTAATTTTTAATGTTATCTCTCTTTTAGGTATTTTTAATGTTGGATTTTTTTGTTTTTCTTGTTCTTTTAATAAAAAATTGGAGACAAGGATTAAGTTTATTATTAAAATGATTAATTTCTGTATTGTACAATTTCTAATTAATTTCATTCGTATAAGCTCAAAGAAAAAAATAATAATTGAAAAAATTAATAAATTTTCATTATCCATTATTTCATACTCGACTATCAAAATAGTCATTACAAACGGTACTATAATCCTTAACAATGGAATCCGCATTTAAAATCGTTAATTTGTAACATTACTTATTTACTCTCAAAAGAATTTTAGTATTATAATAATATGCTTTATGAAAGATTATATATGAGGAAATCTCAATTTGATAATTCTAGAAGTCCTGTTGACCTGTTGATAATTATTTTAATTTCTACATTTATCCTTCAATCATTAGTAGAATTGATTTCCCCAAATTATTCCAATCTAATATTTCAATATTTCTCTTTTTCATCAGACGGTCTCTTTAGTTTATTTTTATGGACACCCTTATCATACATTTTCTTACACGACGGACCAATTCATCTAATAATGAATCTTTTAGGTCTTTTTTTTATTGGTCGTTCGGTTGAAAATTTAATTGGAAATTTAAATTTTTATTATCTTTGTATATTCGGGTCTATCCTAGGCGCTTTGAATTGGTTTTTTTTTAATTCCCTTGGGAGTTCCCTCGTTGGTTGTTCTGCAATTGTTATGTCTTGTCTTACATATTTCTGTTTAAGGAAACCTGATGATGAAATTACGCTTCTATTGTTTTTTATTCTACCCTGTAGGTTAAAACCTAGGTGGATATTGTTGGGTGTTCTAGCGATTGAGGTTTATGGATTTATATTTTCCGAGTTAACTCAATCTACTGGAATTGCTCATTCAGCACATTTAGGGGGAATGATTGGTGGCTGTTTTGTGTTTCTTTATCTTCAATCAGGCAAGGAGTTTCCTCATATTACCTTCAAAACAACATCTAAAAGTTTTAAATCGGTTGAAAAATCAAGTAATAAAAAAATTAGTAAAGTTAGCTATAAGGTTAACATTTCTAATTCTGTGGATTTACAACGAGAAGTTGATAGAATACTAGATAAAATAAATGATAAAGGTTTTGGTTCCTTGACCCATGAAGAAAAATTAACTCTAGAGAAGGCAAAAGGTTTGCTATGAACTTGATCTTTACATTAGAAATTTAATATGACGAATTTTTATCCCAAAAATTGTTTCAGCTTTGTATTAGTGCTACTCACTATTTTCAGCCTATGTGGATCTGAACTGCTTAGTCAGAAACTGCAGCCCTCCCCATTTATGCAGCAAGAAGCAAAGTGGTTAGTTCAAGCTTTAGAACAGGCACATTTTAATAAGGTTTCTGTTAAGGAATTAGAACCAAAAAACTTTCTTAAAAGTTACATTAACAAATTGGACAAACAAAAGCTTTATTTTACTGAACCAGAAATTACTAATTTCATTAAGGCTTACTCACCGACCTTGATAACTTTTTTTGAACAGGGTAATCTGTTTCCGGGTTTTGAAATTTATAATATTTATAAAGAAAAATCCTTAAAACGTTTAGATTGGGTAGTAAAAAGACTTACATCAGATTTTAATTTTGATTCTAATATGTCTTACGATACGAACAGAGACATAATTAAATGGGAACAAACCCAAAACAATCTAGATCTATCATGGAATAAACTTCTTAAGTACGAGGTTTTATCAGAAGTACTTTCTAAAATAGAAACAAATTCCTCGAATTCGAATAACTACCTTCAAGACTTAGATAAAATGATAAATGAATCAAAGGCTCAGGTTAGTAAGCGATACAGTAGGTGGAAAAAAAATATAAGCGATTTTGAAGCAACCGATGTGCAGGAATTATATTTAACCACATTAACGCAAATGTTTGATCCTCATACTACTTTCATGAATATCAAAGAAAAAGAAAAATTTGATCAAGCAATGAACAACGAATTAGTTGGAATTGGAGCAGTCCTAACAACTGACGAAAATGGTTACTGCACAATAAAAGAGCTTTTACCGGGTGGTCCTGCTGAGGCATCACGAGAGTTAGAATCAGAGGATATTATTCTCAAAGTTGCACAAGCTCAGGGAGAATTTACAGATGTGGTCGATATGAAAATATCCAAAATAGTTGAACTTATTAAAGGTCCCAAAGACACTTTGGTCAGACTTGAAATCAAACCAATTAAAGATCCAAAAACAACAAAGATAGTCAGGATCATCAGAGATAAAATAAAACTTACATCAAATTTAGCAACAGCATCCATTTATAAGGTGAAAAATACAAAATCAGAGAGGAACATTGGTGTTGTAACATTACATTCATTTTATGGTTCAAGTGGAAGCGGGCCCAAAGCTACCGACGATGTTGAAGAATTAATTACAAAACTAAAACAAGAAAATACAGAAGGTCTAATTTTAGATTTGAGACGAAATGGTGGTGGATATTTAAGTGAAGCAGTAAATTTAGCTGGCTTATTCATTTCCAGGGGACCAGTTGTACAAGTTAAAAGCACGGATGGAAAAATTCGTAAAAAATTTGATTTTAATCCAAAACTTTCCTGGGACCTTCCTCTTATTGTATTAGTTTCTAGGTATAGTGCGTCAGCTTCAGAAATAGTTGCTGGTGCTTTGCAAAATCATAAGCGTGCAATTATTGTAGGTGATAAAAATACACATGGTAAAGGAACTGTTCAGTCCCTCATACAAATGAATTTACCGTTTAATTATACAATAACTAAAGGTAAGAAAAGTGCAGCTAAAATAACTATTCAAAAATATTATTTACCTTCAGGAAAGAGCACACAGATACAGGGTGTATTGAGTGATATCAATATGCCGACCATCAATGAATTTTTACCAATCGGCGAATCTGACTTAGACAACGCACTTCCTTGTGATAGTATTGCTGCAGTTAACTTCAGAAGGCCTGCTAATGAATTTATTTATCAAGACAGTAGTATTAGAAAACTTAAAGAGAAAAGTTTAGATAGGCAAGAAAACCTACCTGAATTCATGTATTTAAATGATAATGTTAATTGGTATAAAACTAAAAGAGATGAAACTTTAATTTCTTTAAATTTAGCTAGGAGAATTAAACAGAAAAGGAGTGATCAAAACTTTACCTCTGAACTATCTTCTCAATTTGATAAATTATCTAAGATTTCATTCAATAAAAAGGAAATCTCTTTAAGTATCGTACAAGATCAAATGCAAAAGTCTCAAGAAATTAGAGGAGATAAAAATTTAGATAGTAATTCGTCTATTTCTTTTAAAAAGGGACCCAATTTAGACATCAGACTTCATGAGACATGTCGAATTATGTCTGACTGGTTAAATATAATTGAACAGAAGCAAGTTTCTAGAAAATCATCTCAGGAAATTTAAATTTTCTGAGCAAAGATAAAGCGGTCATAGTTAGACAAATCCTTGAGTATTTCTATATTCTCAAAATTATTTTTTAAATTTTCTTTTAGTGCATCTTTTTGATCAGTACCGATCTCTAAAAATAGTGTTCCACCCTTTTTTAGGTTTACTTCGCTTAATTTTATAATCTTTTTGAGGTCAGCTATTCCGTTTTGGTTAGCAACCAAAGCTGTTTTTGGATCAAACTTGTTAACTTCTGGTTCTGCATTTGCCCATTCCTCCTCTGAAAGGTAAGGCGGGTTTGATATTATAACATCAAATGAATCTTCAATTTTATCGCTATACCAATCTAACTTTTCAAATCTGACATTTTTAATATTGTTTAACTTTAAATTTTCTTTTGAAAGTGAGATTGCATTTTGGGATTTGTCTAATCCAACCCCTCTAGCGCTCTTTAGAGTTTTACATAATGCTAGAATAATAGCTCCACTCCCTGTACCAAGATCAAGTATTGAACCACAAAAATTTTTTCCAAGTTTTTCAATAACCAATTCTGTTAGGTATTCTGTTTCAGGTCTTGGAATTAGTGCCCTATTATCACACAGCATTTCATTGTCTGCGAAATTTATCTTACCCAAAATGTGCTGAAGTGGAATTCTTTTACCACGTGCAACTATAAGATTTCGAATTTGCATTAGCTCCTCTTTATTAACTAAATCTTCAAATTGTAAGTACAACTCGATTCTTTTTTTTCCTGTAACGGATGAAACAATCCATTCTGTATCGACTTTGGAATTAGGTACTCCCTTTTTGTTTAAATAGTCAGTAGAAAGTTTGATTACTTCTAAGAAGGTTAAATGTTCATTACTCATTATCCTCTAACATGCTTTCCAGTTTGATTTTCTGGTCTTCTTTATTTAGTGCTTCGAAAAGATGGTCTAAATCGCCAAACAAAGCTTCGTTCAGTGCGTGAGATGTATAATTAATTCGGTGGTCTGTAATTCTGCTTTGTGGGAAGTTATATGTCCTTATTCTCTCGCTTCTATCGCCAGTTCCAACTTGTTGTTTTCTTTCCTGAGCATATTTTTCACTTTCTTCAGCCTGTTTTAGCCTGAGTAATCTAGACTTTAGAACCGTCATAGCCTTTTGTTTGTTTTTCAATTGTGATCGCTCATCAGCACAATAAACAGTTAGGCCAGATGGTTTATGTAGTATTTGAACCGCAGAGTCTGTTGTGTTGACACCTTGTCCTCCTGGACCGCTAGCTCTGCATACATTAATTTCCAAATCATTTGTATCAATTGCAACTTCTACATCTCGAGCCTCAGGCAATACTGCAACCGTTGCCGTTGAAGTATGAATTCTTCCACTGGCTTCGGTAACGGGAACTCTTTGTACTCTATGTACTCCGCTTTCAAATTTTAGTTTAGACCAAACATCTTCTCCTTTTACTAGGAATATAACTTCTTTAAAGCCTCCTGTTTCAGAAATACTTTGGCTAAGGCATTCAATTTGCCATTTTTTATTTTCTGATAATTTGCAATACATTCTGTAGAGATCTGCTGCAAATAGTGACGCCTCACCCCCGCCAGCACCGGCTCGAATTTCAATTATTGTATTTCTTCCAATATCTGGGTCTGGCGGTAACATGGCCAAAATTAAATTCTTAAATTTCTTGGGAATCTTTTGTTCTAAATCGTCAATTTCCTCTTTTGCTGTATCAGCAAATTCTGGATCATTAAGTAGCTCAGTACTTTCTTCAATTGCGGTTAGTCCAGCTTTAATTTCATCGTGAATCTCAATTATATTTTTGATTCTGCTGTGTTCCCTGGAAATTTCTTTAGCTAGATATTGATCTTTGAAAACTTTTGGATCAGAAAGTTTTACCTCAAGTTCATTGTATCGTTGCAGAAAGGGCTCTATGTTTGGTAAATCAACCATTGTACTTTCAACCATATCATAAGATTTTTTCTTTAAAACTAGTAAATGAATCCTAATCAACAAAATCATCAAATACATGGACAAAATATCGTAGCTTGTGTTTGGGATTTTGATAAGACCCTTATACCCGGGTACATGCAAAAACCCTTATTTCTACATTATGGGATAAACGAAAAAGCATTTTGGGCTGAAGTTAATCAACTTCCCGCGTTGTATTTAAAACGTGGCATGAAGGTTTCATCTGACACAATCTATTTAAATCACCTTTTAAGTTATGTTAAAAACGGCCCGATGAGGGGGTTGACAAATAAAAAGCTTGAAGAATTTGGAAAGGAAATAGAATTTTATCCAGGATTACCAAATTTCTTTAACGAATTATCTCAAATTGCTCTTGATCAGGAATTTAAGCCATATGATTTCAAAATTGAACATTATATTATAAGTACTGGTATCTTAAAAATAATTAAGGGTACCAAAATTGCACCTTATGTAGAGGGTATCTTTGCTTGTGAATTTATAGAATCCCCTCTCCCTCCGAATTTCATGAGTCAAACTGAATTATCTTTGCCATTGGATCTTGAGATTTCCCAATTAGGCATGGCTGTGGATAATACAATAAAGACTCGTTGTATCTTTGAGATTAACAAAGGTTCAAATAAGAATTCCTCAATTGATGTAAATACTTTTATACCCCACGAAGATCGCAGAGTGCCTGTTGATCAAATGATATATGTTGCCGACGGTCCCAGTGATGTGCCGGTGTTTACTGTTGTTAAGCAAATGGGCGGTAAAACCTATGCTGTATATGACCCTAAAAATGAAAAGGAGTTCGAACAAACATGTGACCTCGTTGAACGATCTAGGGTACATAATAATGGGCCCGCAGATTATAGGAAAAGTTCACCAACATCAATCTGGATGAAGCAAAAGACGAAGGAAATCCTTCGGCAAATGGTAAAGAAAAGAAAAAACCGCCTTGAAGAACGTGGCGGTTCTCCTCCAAAACATATTCAGGATAACGATGAAAATAGCTTTAAGCTCGACTCAAAACAAGATACTTTATGGAAATAAAAATGAATAGTTCATTTGAAATTATATAAAGTACGAACGAAATAATTCCAATATGGAAAAGTCGAATTGGTGCAGAAAAAGCTTACTCGGAATAGAAGAGCTTACAAATAAAGAAATTAATCAAGTTCTTGATCTGTCAAAAGTTTTCAAAAATGAATTAAGTGATGTAGAGAAAAGAAGTGACCATTTGAAAGGTAAGCGGATAGTTAATTTATTTATGGAGCCGAGTACTAGAACAAGAATTGCATTTGAAGTTGCAGCAAAATCATTACATGCAGATGTAATTTCAATAGCAGAGCAATCAAGCAGCTTAACAAAGGGTGAAACCCTCAGAGATACTGCAATGAATATACAAGCATTAGGTGCAGATGCTATTGTTTTAAGACACTCTTCACCTGGATCTCCTTTGTTCCTATCCCGAATTGTAGATGTACCAATTATTAATGCTGGAGATGGTGCTCATGAACACCCAAGCCAGGCATTGTTGGATTTGTATACTTTACAAGAAAAACTGGGAAGTGTGAAGGGTAAGAAAATCACAATTTTAGGAGATATACTTTTTAGCAGGGTTGCACGTTCTAACTTTTGGGCACTTTCAAAAATGGGGGCAGAGGTTACTTTTGCAGGGCCATCAACACTTGTACCAAAGAGGTTTGAGAGCATGGGGGCTAAGGTAAGTCATAATTTAAAAGAATCATTATCTGACGCAGATGCGGTTATACTTCTACGTATTCAGCACGAGAGGCAATCTTCATCTCACTTTCCATCTTTGGCAGAGTATACAAAAATCTTTGGATTAAATAAGAATAGAAGTAAATGGTTAAAAGAAGGAGCTTTAATTTTGCACCCCGGCCCAATTAACAGAGGTGTAGAGATAGATTCAGAGTTAGCCGACTCTTCAAATTCAGCAATTCTTGATCAAGTAAGTAATGGAATTGCCGTTCGTATGGCGATTCTTTATCTCTGCACCAATTCGACTACAAGTTAAGATTTAATGACTGTAAAATGTTTAAAAGGAGGTCGCTTAATTGACCCGTATAATGGAATAGATGAAAAAAAAGATTTATACTTTAGGAATGGTAAAATTGTAAGCGATTCAGAGGGAAAATCTACTTCTGACATTGAAAATATTGATGTGCAGGGAAAGATAATCTTTCCTGGACTAGTTGATTTAAGGTGCCATCTTAATAATGATAGTGTAAGTCCGGGAAATAATATTTTGGCAGCATCGACAGAAGGATCAGCTGGAGGTTATACAACATTATTGGCTATGCCAGATCTTGGTTCGATCGCCGATAACCCAGCAACCATTGAATTTATAAAAGATAAAATTTCAAGGCATTCAAAGATAAGAATTCTTTTAAGTGGCTCTTTAACAAAGGGTTCAAAGGGGGAAGTATTAGCTCCGCTTGGCTCACTTAAAGATGCAGGCGTGGTTGCATTTACAGATTGTCCGCTTACAGCACAAAATAACCAAATTTTCACAAAGGGATCTGAATACGCTTCCATGTTTAACTTACCTGTGATTGATTTACCAAGAGATCTGTCACTATCAAGAAGGGGAAATGCCCACAACGGGCCACAATCTTTAAAAATGGGCTTGGGTGGATATCCTAGGATAGCCGAAGAATTATTTGTACAAAGAGCAATTTCGGTTTCAAAGATTGCTAATACAAGAATTCATTTAACTTCTATATCATCCTCAAGTTCAGTTGAGATGATTAGGGATGCAAAACTGAAAGGATCATTAATAACAGCGGACGTTACACCACATCACTTAAGTTTATGTGAAAAATCAATTAAAGATTTTAATCCGAATTTTAAAACTTCGCCTCCCTTGAGAGAGGAATCTGATAGATTGAAATTGGTTCAAGGTCTGCTGGATGGAACAATAGATTGCATAGCAACTGCACATGAACCATATCCTGAACATGAAAAAAATGTTGAGTTTGATTTGGCACCAACAGGAGTTATCGGGTTGGAAACTGCATTATCCGTATGTTATCAAACCCTAAATCCTCAAAACGGTTTCTCATGGCTCAAGTTGATCAGTGCAATGTCACTTAATCCATCTAATATACTTAACATTGATCAGGGTAGATTAAATATAGGAAGCGATGCAGATATAGTTATCTTTGACCCAGACAAGAATTGGATTTATTCGACCAATGAGAGAAGCAGTAATGCAACGAACTCCTCATTTGAATACAAAAAATTTAAGGGAAAAATAGTAACAACATTTTTTAAAGGAAGTGAAGTTTATTGTACTTGAAACTTAATTTAATGATCAGGAAGTAAAAATGGATTTAATAATTAATATTACAATAAGCATTATTGGGATTTATTTATTAATTAATTCCAAAAAAAAAATGAGTTAAAAATAGATGTAAAAGCAAAAAGTTTTTCTTTAGTCAGTATACCATTAACAGCTTTATTTTTTTTAAAAAATAGTACATTATATGTATTAATTACAATATTTATTCTGCAGATAAATGAAGTTAGTCACAAAACGTCGCTTAGCGGTAAAATATTAACAAAAGACTTAATTAATAATTCCAAAAGAATGGCTATTTTTTGGCCGATTCTATTTATTGTTTCAATCATTACGACTTTGTTATTTGAAGAGTACAAAGAACAAGAAATTGTAAGTAAATTAAGAAACCTTGAGACTACAGAAGAATTAATTAGAATAATAATCTCCGCTCTAATTTTTGCGCCACTTATCGAAGAAATATTTTTCAGGAAAATAATATACAGTGTATGTAAAAGATATTTAGGTGTATTGACTGGTATTATTTGTAGCTCGATATTATTTGCAACGGTTCATCAAAATATATATTCTTTTCCAATTTTGTTCACATTGAGTATTGCACTTTGTATAATATACGAAAGGGATGGTTCAATTATCAGTCCAATAATATTTCACTTTTTATTTAATTTAATAATGATTATATTAACATTTCTTTCATAAGTGATAAATATAGAAAAAATTTGTAGATCAGAGATTGAAACGATGGAATTAGCCTATAATCTTTCCAGTTATTTAGTGCCTAATACCTTGATTTACCTTAGCGGAAATGTAGGTTCTGGAAAAACCTTCTTTTCCCAATCAATAGCAAAGTATTTTGGTTTCTGCGAACTTAAGAGTTCTTCCTTTTCTCGAATTACCCAACACCCAGGTAAATTAAACATTATTCATTGCGACTTTTTCAAAAAAACCCCAGATGAAGATTTTATTAATTATGAACTTGAACCCACTTTGATTATTCCATGGTTATTAATGATTGAATGGCCGTATAAATTAGATCAAATTAATTCTGAAATGAGCTTTCATGTAAATATTCAAATTAAAAATGATGATGTAAGATTTATAACCATCAATCAACTTTAGTTATGAACAAGTTGCCCATTTGAGAACTCCCTGATAAATCCTTCTTTAACTAGCCACTTAAGTTCCTTAATAATAATTCCTTTTTCTATATCTTCCTTGTCACAAATCTTAATTATTTCAGCTTTAGAAATTCCTTCAGTTCCATAAAGTAACTTAATTATTTTCGTACAGTTATGTGATAAATTAATCGAAGTAGTTTTTTTAGGCTTCGAAATTACTGCATATAAATGTTTTTCTTTACCGTACTTAAAAATATGGAAATTACTTTTCTTTAAAATTATTAATATATTAAAAAACAGTTCTTTCTTCCAATTGTAAGTATTTTTTACAAAATTTTCTACAAAAGTTTTTAATTCAGGACTCAATAAATCGATGTTTGAGCCTAGGAATATACAATTTTTTTCTTTTGAGATAAATTGGCCCCCTTCATTCTTTTTGATAGCTGATTTTAATGCCTCAATTGAACTAAATACCTTATTTTCCTTATTAATGTTATTGTACGAATATTCATAACTCATTATTGGCGTATCTAACCATTTTTCAATTTGATTCGGATCCTCTACTTTGGTTAATTTTTTGCAATAATTTTCATATGTTTCTAGAATTCTATTATGAAATATGTGCTCTTTTATAATTGATTCAAAATCATGGAAATTTGTAGGTGGTAACAAAATTTCAGTTTTAGGACATGAGAAAACAAAATTGAAATTCCCATTTGGTTTTTCTCTGCCAACTTCTTTAACTATAACTCCTTCCTTCAAAAATTTGTTAAGTGTATGATCTACTGCCTTTTCGTTACTTATAAAGATTTTTTTATCAAAGTTTGAAATATAAAAAACATTTCCACCTTCTATCAGTTTAAATTTCAACCTATCCACATTATCACTGAATATATTTGAGATTTCTTTTAAGCTATAAGAAACTCCCGTTTTTGCCATTAAAGACTTTGTTTTATTAAGTATTTCAGGATTTGGTTTAATCTCGATTTTAAAATCAAGATTTCGGTTTTCGCTTCTATCTTTTTTTTTGTATTTCTTATTGCCCTTCTTTTCCTCCTTAGAGAAGCGAGCTTTCTTTTTTTCTTTTGTAGGGTAAGCAGACTTATGTCTGCCTTCATCTTCGATTTTCCAATTGGGACCAAAATCTATATTTGATAATCCTGATAGGTCTATCCCTGTTTTTGGGTTTTTATCATCTTCCATTTCTATTTAAAAATATAATAAATTTTTTTAAGTTACAACAACTAGTCGCCTTGCAATTTCTCTAAGTTCCTTTACCATTCTAACAATTATTGCTCAGGTGGCGGAATTGGTAGACGCGCTAGACTAAGGATCTAGTGCCGAAAGGCGTGGGGGTTCGAGTCCCCCCTTGAGCACCATTTATTTTTCCACCTTTCGGTCAAATGATTTAGTCTTGGTTTTGTCAAAAGTGCGATGTTTAATGCGAAGTCCATATTTATACTCATCTTTAAATGTTTTATTTCCGAAACGGTCAAATCCCTCAAACAACCCATGCTTTTGATTGTTTTCCCAATGTTCCAAAAGCCTGACTTGGAAGCTTCCGCCCTCTAATTTATAATTTTGTATGATCCATTTGTTTGATTCTTCTTTTCCATATTCCCCACCAAATTTTTCTTTCGCCTTATCCAGAATTTTGGACCATAGAGTCTCATATTTAATTTGAACATAACTTTCTGGATCCATGGGTTCACTAAACCAATAAATGTGAGTTCCATGTTTTAGGCCTTTTTTATAATCTTTTGAGAAGACCGGAATACCGCTTTCATTAAATCTTTCTGATTTACCATGCATTTCACCTGATAAGTATTGGTTTTGTGTTAAAATTTGTCCATTAGGAAAACGTTTCTCTATCGTACCACTAAATGGAAGTTCTTCTTCTCCCCAAAATAACTTTGGGGAACTGTGCCATATAGAAGTCTTAGCTATTTTAATTCCATGTATTTCACCGTTCTCGACTTGTACCTGCCCTAATTCAAATGCGTTACCCATACTTCCTGTTACTATCGCTTTAACATTTTCAGAATAGCCATTGCCTTTTGACTTCATGATGAGCTTTACCAATTCACCACTTTTTGTAATTTCAGGCAGCGCTATCGCACCCTTACCTTTCCAAAATATGTGATCATCTATAAACTTAACTTGGTTTGCTTCATCAATTCTTATTTTAGCCGAGTCTTCTCTTCTAATTTTATAGGGACTGTAAGGAAGACCTTCATTGTCTCTAGAGTAAGACGACCACCAATTAAATGTTTTATCAAAACTGCCTTCGAAAAGAATAAGAAATGCGAACCCGATGAAAACTAAACAAATGGTAAGGAAGGTAATAATTAGTTTTTTCATGATCAAGTAAGTAACTAAATAATTGTATATTGAAATTTTAAGATCAAGTGGAAAAGAATCTTTATATCCAGACCTTATTTCTATGATTGAGAGAGCTTACTAAATTTGAAGGAAATAATGGACCCTCATAAACAAACGAGGAGTAAATTTGTATAAGTGAAGCACCTGCATCAAGCTTTTTGAGCGCCGTATCTCTGGAGGAGATTCCTCCAGCTCCAATAATTGGAAATTTATAATCTGTTAATTTTGCAATGAATCTTATGACATTTGTTGAAGCTTTTTCTATGGGTTGACCGCTTAGGCCGCCTGCTTCAAAATTTTCAAAGTCGATATTTTCAAATCGAGAAATCGAGGTGTTTGTGGCAATTATTCCTGAAAAACCAATTTCTTTGGCATTGCACACTATATTTTCCAAAGATTTATAACTTTCATCAGGCGAAATTTTAAGGAGAAGTGGAACCGGCGATATATTGAAATCTTTTGCTAATTCATCACCCGCTTTAACTAATTTTTCTAGCAATGGTTTTACCAGTGTAGTTTTGTGTAATTCTCTTAAATTCGGAGTATTGGGCGAACTTATATTTATAGTAATATAGTCTGCCTGGTTGTAGCAAACTTTCAAACAATGCAAGTAGTCCTCGTGAGCCATTGAGAGTGGAGTATCCTTCCCTTTTCCAATATTTATACCTAGAGGTGCAACCCGATTTTTCTTTGGATAAATACTTTCAATTCGCTTTATTACCGTTTCAACCCCGTCATTATTAAATCCCATACGGTTGACGAGCGCATTATATCTTGGGTAACGAAAGAGTCTGGGTTTGGGGTTTCCAATTTGAGGTTTGGGGGTTATAGTACCAATTTCAGTATGTCCAAAACCTAACGAGGCAATACTTTTAGGAAACTTACCACTCTTATCCATTCCTGCAGCCAAGCCAAGTCGATTAGGAAAAGAAACGCCAAACAAATTTACCTCACAAGAGTTTTGAGATGAAATTAGTTGAATGAATTTTCTCGATATATTTGATCGTTCTGTTAACGAAAGACAACGACATGCCCAATCATGGGCATGTTCGGCATCTAGATTAAAAAGAATAGGCCGCAATAATTTTCGATAGATTAGATTCACAGATTAAATTATATTATAAAAAAGAAACAACGAGAGAGCGATGAAGAATGAAAACTTACCTTACAATTAAAAAACAGGGTTGTCATATAAAAACAACTATTCATAAGACAAACTAATGAAAAAAACAGGACCTAGTTTAGATTGGTGCATTGTTCGAGTCGGTGAAGATAAGAACTGGTGGGTCGATTCTATTAGCGATAACGAAAATTGGGATGTCGATAACCTCGGGATTATTGACCCAAAGCAATTCCTCCACATCAATGAATTACTTGATTCAATGACAGAGTTTGGTTTGGATTCTCAGTTCATTGATGATGCCTTCTTTACCTTTGCGATAGAAGATGAGATGGATGGCGGATTAATTAAACTCGTTCGCGTTCGAGATTCTTTATTAAAGGCTGAAGATATGCTTTTTGCTTTACCTGATGTCTTGGATGAAGAAAAAGGGCCTTACGCTGATTTTTTAAATCATGTATTTCAAAAGCGAGTTTCGATGTTAAACGAATTGATAGAATTTGCCGAACCATATACCCAAGAAGAAATGGAAGAAGTTTTATCTGAAAAACATAATAATGATTTTTTAGAAGGAAAGCGCTCGCATTTTAGTGATGAACTATTTTCTATTTTAGAATTTGTTCCTGATGGTTTTGCAATTGATACCGACCTTGAGGATGAATCTGAAAAAAATAAGGATAAAGAAGAGGATTACTCCGACCTTGAAACTGACCTTATCGAAGTTTCTGATAAAGAAGAAAAATTATTACCCGATTCTGACCTTAAGTGGGAAGAGGAAGAAGAAAAGGAAGACACAACTCCCTACGAAGGTGGGGCTCCTGATGAAGATAGTTAAACTAAATTTTCCTAGCAATTATTTCAGCAAAGTAGGTAAAAATAATTTCCGCTCCTGCTCTTTTGATGGAAAGTAAGGATTCGAGTGCACAAGTTTCTAAGTCTAACCATCCTTGTAAATGGGCAGCCCATATTCTAGAGTATTCTCCAGAAACCTGATACGCAGCTATAGGAATATCGAAGTTATTTTTTGCATAATTAATAACATCTAAATATGGCTCTGCAGGCTTAACCATGAGTATATCAGCTCCCTCTTCGAAATCTAATGTCAATTCCCTTTTTGCTTCTCTAAAATTAGTTGGGCATAGTTGATACGAAGATTTATCAATAGGAATACTATTCGATGATCCAACTGCTTCTCTAAAGGGGCCATAATAGGCTGAAGAAAATTTAGCTGAATATGAAATTATCCCAGTTTCCTGCAGACCATTATTATCTAACTCATTCCTGATAGCTTTAACCCTTCCATCCATCATATCTGAGGGTGCGACTAAATCATACCCTGATTGAGCCGCTAAAACAGCTCCTTTTGTGAGAATATCAACAGTGGCGTCGTTATCGACTATCCCTTTATCATTAAGTATTCCATCATGGCCATGAGAAGTAAAAGGATCTAGAGCAAGGTCTCCAATTAGAATAATTTTATCATTAAAAGATTTAATTTCTTGTGCTGCTTTATACGCAATAGAGTCTGGTTTAATAAAATCTGAGCCAGTTAAGTCTTTTTTGGAGATGTCAACTTTAGGGAATAAAGCAAATGCATTTATTCCGAGATCCTTCCACTCTTTAATTTTTTCGGGTAGCAAATGAATTGGCCACCGAAAGGTTTCGGGCATGGAATCAATTTTTTCAGGAATGTCGGCATCTTCTGTTACAAAAACAGGTAATACAAGGTCACTATGATCTAGACTGAGTTCCTTAATCATAGAATTTAGAATTGGATTACTTCTTAAACGCCTTGGACGGTGGGTTAGTTTGAAATTCATTGATTGAGAAGGGTTAAAATGAAATACTAGTAAATATTAATGGAAATTTATAAAATAGACAATCCGTAAGCTAATTTTCATATCAGCCATAATTTAATAACTTTTTAGAATTTACATAAACTGATGGAGTGGGAAACAATTTTAGCCTTTGGACTTTTATTATCCGCACTATGCTCTTTTGTATTAGAAAAGGTAAGTGTTGATGTAACTGCAATTACTTTGCTTGGTGTAATTTTAATTTTTTCAGGTTTAGGTGTAAGCGAAAATTGGCCAACTGTGCCAAAGGTACTCAGCGTCTTCTCAAATGAGGCACCTATAACAATTGCAGCTATGTTCATTATTAGTGCCTCTTTAAACCAATGTAGGTTAATTGAACAAGCTTCTGAGTCTCTGGGCAGATTTTGTAAATATGGCTATCGAAGATTTATGCTTTTTTTATTGGCACTCGTTGCCTTCGTATCTGCATTTATTAATAATACTCCGGTCGTTGTAGTTCTTCTGCCGGTGGTAATTAGCCTATCTCGAAAAATGGGCGTACCTTCTTCTAAAATGCTTATACCTGTATCATATGCCTCTATTTTTGGAGGTTGCTGTACTTTAGTTGGAACGAGTACGAATATTTTGGCAAGCGGCATAATAAATAGCTCAGAAATTTACCAAGAAATGGAACCCTTGGGCATGTTTGAGCTTTCAAAGATAGGGCTTCCCCTCTTAGCGATTTCACTGGGCGTTTTGGTTTTGTTTGGGAGAAAACTATTACCAAACAGGGAGGCTTTGTCGGATATAATTCCAGAATTAGATCGTAAGGAATTCCTAACAGAAGCAATTGTCCAGCTAGATTCTCCCTTAGTCGGTCAAAAAATAAAAGATTCGGGTATTACAAAGCTTTCAGATGTCCGCCTTTTGGAGATAGTGAGAAACGGCTCTGTTATTTCAGCAAGAAATGTAGAAGAAAAATTAAAGCCTAATGACCGTCTCGTTCTTTCCTGTAAACCTCAGGGGATTATTGAAACGAGCGAATTTAAGGGAGTAAATTTGTTAAATGAAACTTTGCTTGGCATAGAACAAATTTCATCAAAAACAGGAGTTATGGTTGAGTGTGTTGTTGGACCAACCTCTTCTTTAATTTCACGAAGTCTTTCAGATGCTCGGTTTAGGGCCCGATTCAATTTAACTATTCTTGCAGTTCATAGAAGGGGAAAAAACCTGGGTGTAGAAATTGAGAAAATTCGATTACAACCAAGTGATACATTGTTGATTTTGGGCTCAGAAGAGGCAGTTGAACGGCTGAGAAAGTCGGAGGAAGTTATTCTGCTTGATCAAGCAACAACACCGATGAAGAATATGAAAAAGAAAGCACCTATCGTTATTGGTGTTCTAGTTGGAATCATTGGAGTAGCATCGTTCGGGATATTGCCTATATCGATAACTGCAATTATTGGCGTTTCAGTTTTGTTATTATGTGGATGTTTAAAACCTCAGGAAGCTTATCAAGCAATTGAGTGGAATATATTAATCCTTATTTACGGAATGCTTGCACTTGGCATTACAATGGAAGCGACTGGTGCTTCTTCTGTTATCGCATCTATAGTCGGTTGGGCTGGTATGGGATTTTTTGAACCCCAATGGCAACCATTGGCAGTTTTAATCATTTTATATTTATGCACTGCATTTTTGACTGAAGTTTTATCAAACAATGCAACGATTGTAATCATGGCTCCAATTGCTCTAGAATTAGCAAGTGTAATGGAAATGACAGCTTATGATGCTCGGGCATATATTTTGACTGCTTGTATTGCGGCATCAGCAAGTTTTGTAACACCTATTGGATACCAGACGAATACTTTCGTCTACACTGTTGGCGGGTACCACTTTAGGGACTTTCTAAAGATTGGTATTTATTTTAATTTAATTTATTTTATTGGTACGATAACAATCATTTCATTTTTATGGGATTTTGTACCATTTTAATATTTTAATTAATTTTGTTATTGCTAACTTTTTGTAACAGGCCGCTAACTTTTTCGGTAAAATTGATTTATGTATCAGCATGTATGAAATAAGTTTAGGGAGAATTATCAAATATGGAAATTGATGCTCAGGGTAAAGCGTTGACTACTATTGCCTTAAGAAAAGTTTTGCGAGTGTTAGCAATCATCAAAAAAAACTTTATTTCAAATTCTCATTTTCATACTTAAAAAGTTGAAATCCTCACTTGACTGAAAGACAAAAAAAAAGGTATAAAATTGTTATAAAAATTAGTTTATTTTAGCCCTTTAAATTTAAATTTAAAACATCGCAATCCCTTTACCTATCGGGTAAAGACTCGCATCTTTAGTAATTATTCAAATGTAAGTTATGTCAGAAGAAAATAGTAATAAAAAAGAAGAAAAATACGATTCCTCTCAAATTCAAAAATTGGAAGGACTTGAGGGCGTAAGAAAACGTCCTGATATGTACATTGGAGACACAAATGAAAGAGGCTTGCATCATTGTGTGTTTGAAATTGTGGATAATTCTATTGATGAATCTTTAGCTGGATATTGCTCGGAGATAAAGGTTCATCTTCATATAGATGGCTCTTGCTCCATTCAGGACAATGGGAGGGGAATTCCAGTCGATGTTCATCCCAAGCATAATATGCCGGCATTAGAACTTGTTCTTACTAATCTGCACGCGGGAGGAAAATTTGGGAAAGGTGCTTATCAGGTGTCAGGTGGATTGCACGGAGTGGGTGCAAAATGCGTTAACGCGGTATCGGAATGGTTTATTGCCGAGGTAAGACGTGAAGAAAAAGTTCACCAAATGGAATTCTCTAGAGGAAAAACAACTCAAAAGATGCAAATTGTCGGATCTTGTAAAACGACGGGAACGAAGGTTACATTTTTGCCAGATGAGCAAATTTTTACTGAAACAAGAGAATTTAAATTTGATTTACTAGCTAAAAGATTAAGAGAATTGGCATTTTTAAATCCTGGAGTGAAAATTTCGCTCCATGAAGATAAAAGCAGCAGAGAAGAAAATTTTATTTTTGAGGAAGGAATCAGTGAATACGTAATGTATCTTAACCAAAATAAGAATATTCTTACCCCTCAACCCATTTCTTTTTCAGGTGAAGCCCCTGCAGAAACTGGTGATGGAACAATTATTTTAGATGTCGCACTTATTTATAATGATTCTTTCGCAGACCAACTTTATGCATATGCAAATTCAATACACAATGTTGAGGGTGGCACCCATTTGTCAGGTTTTCGAACTGCTCTAACACGGGTAATTAATAATTATGCACGACAAAATGAATTACTTAAAGAAAAAGAATTATCATTAACAGGAGACGATGTAAGAGAGGGATTAACTGCGGTTGTGTCTGTTAAAGTTCCAGAACCTCGTTTTGAAGGGCAGACAAAAACTAAACTCTCAAATCGAGAAGTTGATGGAATTGTTCAGAAGATTGTGGGTGAGAAGATGAAATATTACTTTGAAATGAATCCTGATATTGCTAAGTCACTGATTCAAAAAGTGATACATGCCGCACGGGCAAGGGAGGCCGCAAGAAAGGCAAGAGAGACAGTGAGGAAAGGGGCCCTGTCTGGTGGAGGATTACCAGGAAAGTTGGCAGATTGTGCAGAAAAAGATCCTGCCAAAAGTGAACTTTATATTGTTGAGGGAGATTCAGCTGGGGGATCTGCAAAGCAGGGTCGAGACAGGCTGACGCAAGCTATTCTTCCACTACGCGGAAAACTTTTGAATGTTGAAAAAGCAAGATTAGACAAAGTTCTTAACAATGCCGAAATAAGAAGCTTAATTACAGCAGTTGGAACCGGAATTGGTGATCATGAAGGCGAGGGTTCTTTTGATGCGAATAAGGCACGTTATCATAAAATTATAATTATGACAGATGCTGATGTGGATGGAGCACATATCAGGACCCTCTTGCTAACATTCTTATTTAGGCAAATGAAGGGATTAATAGAGAGTGGTTTTGTTTATGTAGCACGACCTCCCCTTTATAAGATTAAAAGGAGGAAAACAGAGCAATACATTCAAGACGATGCGGAGATGAGTAGGATATTATTATCTTTGGGTTGCGAAGACATTGAATTTAAAAGAAAGAGTGATGGCTTTCAATTTCCTGAAGAACAAATTAAGATGTTAATAGAGCATTTTCTTAAAATTGAAGCTCTAGGAAAAGGAGTTCAGCGATATGGGTGTACACTTACCAGATTATTGGCACAATTAGATGAAGAAACAGAAAAATTACCAAGGTTTTTGGCTCGTATTCGAACTGGAAACGAAGAAGAATTAAGATTTTTCAAAGACTTAGAAGCTAAATCAGGCTTTATGCTCTCACAAAACATAAATGAAGGAAATGAACTTGAGACTTTTACTAAAGAAATAGAATTAAACGAACAAAAAATAAGCCAAAGAATTTCTATCCATGAAATATATGAATCTCATGAAATAGAGAAAGTTCTAAAACAATGTTATGAATTGGGCATTAATTATTCACTATTTAAAAATAATGATGATGAAACTAATTATCATATAATTACAAATAGTGGGTCAGAGGAAAAAGAAGAAATGATGGAAATCTCTTCAATCACAAATTTTCTAGAAATCATTAGAAAACAAGGTCGCAAGGGCCTTCAAATACAAAGATATAAGGGGCTAGGTGAAATGAATCCAAAGCAACTTTTTGAGACCACAATGGATCCTGGAAAAAGAAGCTTAATTAAAGTAGAAATAGAAGATGCAATTGCAGCAGATAATATTTTTACGATGTTAATGGGTGAGGAGGTTCCTCCAAGAAGAGCCTTTATCGAAGACAATGCATTAAATGTTTCCTTTTTAGACGCTTAATAAAATTTAAAAATGACAGATAATAACAAAATCTCTTTTTCAGGAAATATCTCAGACATCATGCAATCTGCTTACATCGATTATTCGATGTCAGTCATTGTAAGCCGAGCGTTACCAGATGTGCGTGACGGTTTTAAACCAGTTCATCGCCGGGTATTGTATGCAATGCTACGAGAGGGTCTATTGCACAATAGAGCTTATGATAAATGCGCAGGCGTAGTAGGTGAAGTTTTAAAGAATTACCATCCACATGGAGATAGTTCAGTTTATGACACATTAGTTAGAATGGCACAACCTTGGGTAATGCGTTATCCACTAGTAGATGGTCAGGGAAATTTCGGATCAGTGGATGGAGACTCCGCAGCTGCCTATCGATATACTGAATGTAAATTAACAAAAATTGCGGAGGAACTCCTTAAAGATATTGATGAGGATACGGTTGATTTTGAACCAAATTATAAAGAAAGTTCAACTGAACCCACCGTTCTCCCCTCTTCTTTACCTTCCCTCTTAATGAATGGTTCATCTGGCATTGCTGTTGGAATGGCAACTAACATACCTCCCCACAACCTTGGGGAATTAATCGATGCGGTTTGCCTGTTAGTTGATCAGCCAAATTGTTCAATAGATGAAATAATGAATGTTTTACCTGGTCCGGATTTTCCTACCGGTGGTACAATTGCTGGTAGATCAGGCATTAAATCGTACATGCACACTGGTCGTGGAATTGTTCGTATGCGTGGAACAATGCATACTGAAGATTTACCTAACGGAAAACAGCAAATTATAATTACTGAAATTCCCTACAATGCAAATCGTGCAACTTTGGTAACTCGAATAGCTGATTTGGTAAAAGAAAAAATTCTCGATGGCGTAAGCGATCTACGAGATGAATCGACTGAAACAACTCGAATCGTGGTAGAGTTGAAACAAGGTGAGATCGAGCGAGTTACAATTAACAAGCTTTTCAAACTTACCGCTCTTGAGAGTAGTTTTGGTGTGATCTTATTAGCTTTGGACAAAAGAAGACCAAAGCAAATGAATATCAAAGAAGCTTTAGTATGCTATGTTGAACATAGAAGAGAAGTTATTTTACGGCGTACCCAGTTTAGACTAAGAAAAGCTGAAGATCGTGCACACATTCTAGAGGGTTACAAAATAGCACAGGATAATTTAGATGATTTCGTTCGTATAATTCGTGCATCAGCTAATCGCAATGAAGCAAAAGAGAACCTTGTAGCAAAGTATACACTTTCGGATAGACAAGTTAACGCTATTTTAGATTTAAGATTGTATCAACTTACTGGTATGGAGCGTGAAAAAATAGACGCAGAATATCAGGAATTAATGAATATTATTTCTGGGTTAAAAGAAATTATAGATAATGAACATATTCTTTTAAATGTGATAAAGGATGAATTGTTAACACTAAAAGAAGTTTATTCTGATGACCGAAAATGTTTAATCACTGATTATGAAGGTGATGTTAGAATGGAAGATCTTATTCCTAACGATGGATGTGTGATTACGATTACCAAAAGTGGTTTTATAAAACGAACGGGCGTAGAAGAATTCCGATCTCAAAATAGAGGAGGAAAAGGTGTAATTGGCAGTGGACAAAAAGAGGAAGACCCAGTAACAATTTTACAAACCTGTAACGCGCATGATACTCTTATGTTTTTTATGAAAAATGGAAGGGTTTATGTTGGTAAAGCCTATGATATTCCCGAAGGCAGTAGAACATCAAAGGGTCGAAATATAATTAATCTTTTAGAGATGCCAAAAGACGAAAAAGTTGCAGCCTTAATCTCTATAGAATCTTTCGAGTCCGAACAATCTTTAGTTTTATGTACAAAAAAAGGAGTTGTTAAAAAGACAAAAATTAGTGCATACAAAAATCATCGTAAAGGTGGAATAATCGGTATAAATATTGATGAAGGTGATACTTTGTTAAAGGCGATAAAAACCAACTCTGACGATCATATTTTAATTCTCTCTAAAAGCGGTAAGGGCCTACGTTTTTGTTGCGATCAATTACGGGATCAGGGTCGAGTTACTCGAGGAGTACGTGGAATTAGATTAAAAGAGAAAGATTCGGTTGATACCTTCCTAGTTGTTGATGATAAAAAACTTTTACTTATTGCTGGAAGAAATGGGCTTGGTATCAGAACGCGATTTAGTGCCTTCCTTCCAAATGGTGGAAATGTACAAGATGAAAATGTCGCTGATGTCACACCTAGAAAAAGAGGCGGACAGGGAGTCACTGCCATGAATACAGATTGTATTATTGGTGCTCTTAGTGTTGATCCAGATAGTGAAATTCTGATGATAACTAGTAATGGACAGGCAGTCCGATGTCCTGTGGATAACATTAGAGAAACAAATCGCGGATCAAAAGGTGTTAAACTTGTAAATCTCTCTGGTAAAGATCGACTTATTGCGATTTCAGAGGTCGTTGAATTAGACGAGGGAGAAGATCAAGAATCCGAAGATGAGCAAGTAGATTCTTCTGAAGAAGTTATTGAAAAGACCGAGGATGGTGATCTCATTGAATAAAACTATTTAAATCAATTTTACTGTATAGCCTTTTTACAAGTAGATAGGTGCACATTGCATCATAAAGTGCGTTATGATGTTTTCCTTTTCCTTTCGTACAATATTTAGTACTTAAAATCTCTATTTCATCCTTTATAAATATGTCCTTGAGTGAACTAAGTTCGTATTTTTTCAAATCAGGATACAAAGTTTTGTAAAGTTTAATCGTATCCAACCAGGGACCCCATTCCTGCGAATCTTTGTCTTTTATGATACGCGGGTATGGCAAATATTTTTTCAACAAATTTTTTTCAATTTGAATGTTATGAGATACGAATAATTCTGGTCTGTTAACTAAAATTTGACTTAAAGTTTTTCTACATGTACCAACATTGTCCACAGAGAGTTCTTTTATTTTTGTTATTTTTATACCTTGGGTAAAGACTGCTCCAATTTCTCTGATTCCTTTCGAGTGGCAACCCTCAAAGTCTAGAATTAACATTTGCATTTTATAGTTATATGAAACCTACATTTTTAGAATTTAATGAATTCGTTAGTGGTTTAACCTTCGAATCGTCTAAAGCTTTATCTGAACATTTCAATTCTAACAAATTCATTCGGAATAGAAAAGTTGATGGATCCCTAGTAACTGAAGCAGATTTAAACTGTGAAATTTTTATACGCAAGCAAATCAGAAGTAGATTTTCAAACCATGGAATTATTGGTGAAGAATTCAATGACGAAAATAGTCATTCACAGTATAAGTGGATTATTGATCCAATTGATGGAACATTTAGTTTTACAAATAAAGTCCCATTTTTCGGGACATTAATTGGATTTTTGGAAAACAATAAACCAGCTTATGGATCTCTTCGTATGCCTTTGATTAACAATGATTTTCTATCTGGTGATAATGAGCAATCATTCCTGAATAATAACTTAATAACAAGTGTTCCTTATGATGGGTGGAAGAATTCGCTAATACTTACAACCGATGAAGTTAGAATATCTCAATCACCATTTAAAGAAAATTGGAACTATCTTAAAACAACTGGAGCTAGTTTTCGTACATGGGGAGATTGTTACGGTTATTATTTAATGTGCATCGGCAAGGCAGATATCATGCTTGATGTTGATCTTAAACCGTATGACATATTACCTTTATTGCCAATTGTAAATGGTGCGGGTTTATTGGTTATCGACATTTCAATCAAGAAAAACTTCTCCTCAGTTGTGGTGTGTAAACCTGAATTAGAGGGTGAAATGAAGAAACTTTTTTTAAAATGATATTGGAGCGGGCGAAGGGATTCGAACCCTCGACATCCACCTTGGCAAGGTGGTGCTCTACCAACTGAGCTACGCCCGCAACAAAAACTCTTAAAACAATTAGGGTATTAAAGATCAAGACTTTAATTATTAATAATATAAAACGCAATAATCTTTGGTTTTTCTTGACAAGAATATAAATTACTTTAATTTGAACCATTTTTCTAACCCCTCATGCCCCCGCCCATGTAGCTCAGTCGGTAGAGCGCGTCCTTGGTAAGGACGAGGTCGGCGGTTCAAATCCGCTCGTGGGCTCCACATAACATTCAAACTAGTCAAATTAAATGGCCAAAGAACAGTTCCAGCGCACTAAACCTCATGTTAACGTAGGTACCATAGGTCACGTAGACCATGGTAAAACAACACTCACGACTGCTATTTTGCATGCTCAAGCAAGACTTGGTCTTGCTGAGATAAAAAGCTATGCTGACATAGCCAAAGGCGGAACCGTGCGTGACGATAAGAAAATTGTTACAATCGCAGTCTCCCATGTTGAATACGAATCTAACAGTCGTCACTACGCACATGTTGATTGTCCGGGTCACGCTGATTTTGTGAAAAACATGATTACTGGAGCAGCTCAAATGGATGGTGCAATTTTAGTTGTTGATGCAACAACTGGCCCCATGCCTCAAACAAGAGAGCATATCTTGTTAGCACGGCAGGTAGATGTTCCACACTTGGTTGTATTTCTTAACAAATGTGATTTAATGTCAGGCGACGACGAAGAATTAGTAGAACTTGTTGATATGGAAATACGAGATCTTCTTAGCAAATATGAATTTGATGGTGATAATGCCGTTATTATCCGCGGTTCAGCTACAAAAGCTTTGGATAATGATGAAGGTGAACTCGGTTTACCTGCGATTCAAAAATTAATGGATGCAATTGATTCTGAGGTTGCTGAACCCGTCCGCGATGTTGACAAACCTCTTCTAATGGCAGTTGAGGATGTATTCACAATCACTGGACGTGGCACTGTTGCTACAGGTAGAATCGAACGTGGTATTATTAAGGTTGGAGAAGAAATTGAAATTGTTGGACTTGGTGATTCACGCAAAACAACTTGTACGGGAGTTGAAATGTTCCGAAAAGAATTAGGAGAGGGACAAGCTGGAGATAATGTTGGTATTCTTTTACGCGGAATAGAAAAGACTGACATTCAAAGAGGTCATGTTATCGCCGCTCCAGGAAGCATTAAGCCACACACTAAAGCAAAAGCACAAATTTATGTCCTTAACAAAGATGAAGGCGGAAGACATACACCGTTTTTCAAAGGTTATCGTCCGCAGTTCTTTTTTGGTACCGCTGATGTTACCGGAAATGTAAATTTACCTGAGGGCGTTGAAATGGTGATGCCTGGAGATAACTTGGGTGTTGAAATCGAACTTCAGAAAGCAATTGCGATGGAACCTGGTCAAAGGTTTGCGATTCGCGAAGGAGGTAAAACTATCGGAGCTGGAAATATTACTGAAATTTCTTAAATCTAGATAAAATTCGTACCCGCACCGAAAATTTTGGGAGAATAGCTCAATTGGTAGAGCACCGGTCTCCAAAACCGTAGGCTGTGGGTTCGAGTCCCTCTTCTCCCGCCAAAATTATTTAATTCGTGAACCCATTCAAAAAAGTTAGAACTTTCTATAAGGAAACTATGTCTGAGCTTGCAAAAGCAAGTTGGCCTACCTTTTCTGAGCTGCGTGAATCTACAATAGTTGTTGTAATTGGGGTTGCAATTTTAGGATGTTTTATCTCAGTTGCTGATTTTTCATTGTCAAATTGGGTTGAATTTATTACCCAAAAATTACGTGCAAGTTAACTAAAATGGGCACAACATTATCAGCTGGTATGAGATGGTACGCCGTACAGTGCTTATCGAATCACGAAGACAAGGTTAAGCGTTATTTTGCTAAATACAAAGAAGACGATGAAAGCTTTGCTAAAGACCTTAACGAAGTTTTAGTTCCGATTGAAACTGTATCGGAAGTAAAAAACGGGAAGAAAAAACAACGGGATCGTAAATTTTATCCTGGATATGTTTTTGTTGAAATGAGACTTTATGACGACCAAGGTACACTCAAGAAGGAACCGTGGTACAAAATTAAAGACACTGATGGGGTTATTAATTTCATCGGTCGTGAGAGTCCTACCCCACTTCGTGAAGATGAAATTGGCCGAATTTTGAGCCAAGTTGATGACGCTAAAGGCAAAGAAGTACCTAAGGTTCAATTTTCAGTTGGTGAATCCGTAAAAATATTAGATGGTCCATTCCTTAACTTAACCGGTGAGATTGAAGAAATTGACGCTCAAAAGGGTACATTAAAGGTGTCAGTTTCAATTTTCGGTCGGTTTACTCCTGTTGAACTAGAATTTTGGCAAGTAGAAAAAGCCGATCAAGAATAATTACATATGTCTAAAAAAGCTGTTGGTCTTATTAAACTTCAATTACCTGCAGGTGCTGCAAATCCAGCACCCCCGGTTGGTCCCGCTTTAGGTGCTCAGGGAGTGAATATCATGGGTTTTTGTAAGGAATTTAATGCAAAAACAAAGGATCAGGCGGGTATGATTTTACCCGTTGTTATTACAGTCTATTCTGATAAGTCTTTTAGTTTCATATTAAAGTCCCCTCCAGCATCTGTTCTCTTAAAGAAAGCAGCTGGATTGGCAAAAGGTTCTGGTGTACCTAACCGAGATAAGGTAGGAACGGTATCCCGTGATCAAATCCTTGAGATCGTTAAAATTAAGCAAAATGATTTAAATGCTAATGACGACGATGCAGCTTGCAAGATCATTGAGGGTACTGCTAGGAGCATGGGAATTGAAGTTTCTAATTAGAATATAACTATGATTGCTCGCAGTAAAAAATATCGTAAGTCTTTGGAAAAGCTAAGTTCTGATGATCCAGTTTCATTACAAGAAGCTTTAGAGAAGCTCTCTAGTTTCGAAAAGGTTAATTTTGACGAAACAATTGAGATTTCATGTGCACTTGGTGTAGACCCAAAGCAAAGTGCCCAAGCAGTTCGGGGAATAGTTAACTTGCCCCATGGAAGCGGTAAAAAAGTCAGAGTAATAGTTTTCACTGATAACCCTGATGAAGCAAAAGCTGCAGGAGCTGATCATGCAGGCTTAGAGGAATTAATTGCAAAGGTAAAAGACGGTTGGATGGATTTTGATGTTGCATTGTCCACTACCGACGCGATGAAGAGCGTAAGGAGTATTGCAAGGGTATTAGGGCCAAGGGGCTTAATGCCAACTCCTAAAGCCGGTACTGTAACCGATAATATTGCTGATGCTGTTAAAGCTGTTAAGGCCGGTCGAGTTGAATTCAAAATGGATAAAACAGGTGCTCTCTCCGTTGTCGTAGGAAAACGCTCTTTTAGCTTGGAGCAATTAGCTGGTAATGCTGAAGCGGCTATTGCGGCAGTAGCTTCCTCCAGGCCTGATGGCTTAAAAGGAAAATTTGTAAAAAGTGTTTACATAAGTAGCACAATGAGTCCAAGTGTTAAAATTAACGCTTCCACACTAAATCTTAATTAACATAATATGAGACCAGAGAAAGCCTACTTAATCAAAGAAGCTTCAGATTATTTATCGAATTCAGATTATTTTTTTCTTGCTGACTATCAAGGTATAGACTCGCAGGAAACCGCTACTCTAAGAAAAAAGTTAGCAGAACGCGGAGCGGAGTTTCATGTTGTTAAAAACAGTTCATTACTTTTAGCATCAAAAGAGAAAAACCTTCCTGATTTATCCGAACATTTGACTGGTCATACTGCCATAATTAGTGGCGGTGATGACGCTTCATCTGTTGCTAAAGCCTTGACTGACTTTCACAAGGATTCAAAGAAAGTTCCTGTCAAAGCTGGAACGCTTAACGACCGTGCATTAAGTGCATCTGAGGTCAAACAATTAGCAAGCTTGCCAAATATAGAAACATTGAAAGCTCAATTACTATCATTGCTTAACACCCCCGCTACTCAATTAGTGTCGGTATTGAGTGCACCATCACGGTCAATGGTGTCCGTTTTACAAGCAAAGGCAGATAAATCATAATCAAATTACAACTTTCCGGATACTCTATCCGAAATAACAAAATCATCCACCCACCTAGAAGAAATTAGGGGATACCCTTAAACACCAATAGGTACTAATCATATTCAGGACAGGAGATAAATAAACATGTCAGATATAACAAAAGATCAAGTTATTGATTGGCTTAGCGGCCAGTCAGTCATAGAGATTTCAGATCTCGTTAAAGAACTCGAAGAAAAATGGGGAGTTAGTGCAGCAGCACCAGCTGCCGTTGCCCTCGCAGCACCAGCTGCTGGCGGAGATGCCGGCGGCGGAGCAGCTGAAGAAAAAACCGAATTCGATGTTGTTTTAACTGAATTTGGCGGCAACAAAATTGCAGTTATTAAAGAAGTTCGAAGTCTTACCGGACTTGGACTCAAAGAAGCGAAGGAGCTTGTTGAAAGTGCTCCAAAGCCCGTTAAAGAAGGAGTTTCGAAGGACGAAGCAGCTGATGTTTCAAAGAAACTAGAAGCAGCTGGTGCAAAAGTAGAAATCAAATAATGCACTTTCCTTTTCTCTTTTAGATTTAAGACAAAGCCGTATGGTTGTGTAACAGCCTGCGGCTTTTTTTGTTCTCTACCTCACACTACCCAACAAGTCATCTTACAATATTATGGATACTGCCATTCGTAAAAATTTCGGCAAATTAACCGAAGCCATCGAACCACCTAACTTGCTCCAAAATCAAGTCGATTCATTTCATGATTTTTTACAAAGAGAGGTTCCTTCCACGCACAGGAAATTGGCAGGATTAGAAGCAGTCTTTAGTGAGGTCTTTCCTATCATCAGTTATGATGAAAAGTCCCGCTTAGAATATGTAAGTTACACTGTTGGAGAGTCTAAATTAACCGAGATGGACTGCATTGATCAGAATTGTACATATGCTGCTCCATTGCAGGTTAAGCTCCGATTGCGCTTAGAGGTTGAAGGGCAAAGTAAGCCCTTCTACAGTGAAGAGGAAATTTTCATGGGTGAGTTACCTATGGTTACTGAGCGTGGATCCTTTATAATTAATGGTGCAGAGCGTGTAGTTGTTAGTCAACTGCATCGTTCCCCAGGAGTTAGTTTTGAAGAATCCGTCCATACTAGTGGCAAAACTTTACACGCTTTTAGGATTATTCCAGATCGTGGAACTTGGATCGAAGCTCAGTTTGACCAGCATGATCTTCTTTATGTCTACTTAGATCGCAGGAGAAGAAGGAGAAAATTCTTAATCACAACATTTTTGCGTGCGCTGATAGATTCAGATTCAGATAAAGAGAAGGATTCAGATCAAAAGATAATCGAATTATTTTATGATATAGAAAAATTATCTATAGATGATTTGCTTAAAAAGGAAAATGTTTCTAATTATGTTCTTGTTGAGCCGATGTTTGATCGCACCAAGGGAGCTGTTCTAGCTAAAGCCTTTGAGCCGTTGACTAAAACTTACCTTCGTGCGTTCCAGAAAGCAGGTGAATCTTCGCTACGAGCGATAGATACATCAGTTGATGAAGGTGCAATTATCCGCTGTCTTAAAAAAGATACTACTAAAAATAAGGATGAGGCTCTTAAAGAAATTTACAAAAAATTGCGTCCGGGTGAGCCACCTGACCGTGCTAATGCTGAGGCTCTTATTAAAAGACTTTTTCTTGATCCAAAGCGTTACGATTTAGCCAAGGTCGGTAGACACATGCTTAATCTTAAACTTAACTTAGATACTCCACTTGATGTACGGGTTACAACTGTTGAGGATTTGGTTGCAGCTACTAGAAAAGTTACAGATTTTAAACGCGGCAAATCTAACGAACAAAAAGCTCGCGAAGATGCTGGTACCGTATTTGACATGGGAATCGATGACATCGATCACTTGGGCAATCGCCGTGTTCGAACCGTTGGCGAGCTTTTGGCTAATGTTTGTCGTAGTGGTTTATCCCGTACAGAGCGGGTTGTGCGTGAGCGCATGACACTCTATGATCAGGGAGTTGAGTCTTTGTCTCCAGGCAAACTTATTAATCCAAAAGCTCTCACCACAGTTGTTCGAGATTTTTTTGCTAGAAGTCAATTGAGCCAGTTTAAAGACCAGATTAATCCTCTAGCAGAAATGACTCACAAGCGAAGATTGTCTGCTTTGGGACCTGGAGGACTTAACCGTGAGCGTGCAGGATTTGAAGTTAGGGATGTACATCCCACTCATTATGGAAGAATTTGCCCTATTGAAACCCCTGAGGGTCCAAACATCGGTCTTATCAACACTTTAGCAACATATTCTAAAATTGATGAGTTCGGTTTTTTACAGGCACCTTATCATCCTGTCAAAAACGGTGTAGTAGATAAGAATCCTAGAAATGTAAAATATTTGAATGCATTTGAGGAAGAGCGTTTTTTAATTGCCCAGGCCAACACTGAAATTGATCAAGCATCAAGCAAACTTGTTGGTCGGGTAACTTGTCGTTTTCGAGATCAAGTTAGTGAATACGACCCGAACGATGTAGAGTTCATGGATGTTTCTCCCAAGCAAGTTGTTTCGGTTGCTGCTGGGTTAATTCCATTTCTGGAGCATGATGATGCGAACCGTGCCTTAATGGGTGCAAACATGCAGCGCCAAGCAGTTCCGCTATTGCAATCAGACTCTCCTTTGGTTGGGACGGGGATTGAGAAGAAAGTTGCTGAAGATTCTAAAACGGTTACCGTTTCAGAATCTGAAGGTGTTGTTGCTATTGCAGATGGCAAATTGATTGTAGTTACTGATGACGGGACTTTGCCTCCACGATTTCTGAAAGAGCCTAGAAGCGATCATAAGCGTGGAATCTACTGCTATGAATTAAGAAAATTTTTACGTTCAAATGCAGGCACATGCTTTAACCAGAAACCAATCGTCCGAAAGGGTGACAAGGTTAAGGTTGGTCAAGCATTGGCTGATGGTGCTTGCACAGATCTTGGAGAATTAGCAATTGGACGAAACATCCTCGTGGCATTCATGCCATGGAAAGGATATAATTTTGAAGATGCTATCCTTATTTCCGAGAAAATGATTAAGGATGATATTTACACATCCATTCATATTGAAGAGTTTGAAGTCAATGCTCGAGATACAAAATTAGGACCGGAGGAAATCACTCGGGATATTCCTAACGCTGGTGAGGAAGCATTACGAAATTTAGACCATTTGGGTGTAGTGCGTATTGGAGCAGAAGTTAAACCTAGTGATATTCTTGTAGGTAAAATAACCCCTAAAAGTGAAACAGATTTAGCACCCGAAGAAAAGCTACTACGAGCAATTTTTGGCGAAAAAGCTGCTGATGTTAAAGATAGCTCTCTGAAAGTCCCCTCTGGTACTCAGGGAATTGTTATGGATGTTAAAGTTTCTAGCCGAACTGATGCGGAGCAGGAAAAGCTTTCTCCTTCAGATCTTCGTCGTCAGATGAAACAAATAAAAGAGGACTACAGAAACCAGTCTGACCAACTCCGTTCACAACTAACGGAATCTTTATCCAATATCCTTCTTGGAGAGAAGATACCATTAAATGTAACTAATTCCGAGAATGGGGATATTATTATTCCATCTAATCGTAAGATTACCAAAACTCTATTGCGAAAATTATCTTCTGTTCATCGTTTTATCGAAATACCTCCTTCTCCAGTTAGAATTAAGGTTTTCGAAATTATAGAGAGTTACGAGTCCAAATTTAATGATCTTGAAGACGATAGAGATAGAAAAATGGAATCCATAGAACAAGGAGATTCCATAAATCAAGGTGCAATAAAAAATGTCCGAGTATTTGTAGCTAAAAAACAAAAAATGCGTGTGGGTGACAAAATGGCTGGTCGACATGGAAATAAAGGTGTCGTAGCTAAAATTGTAGCTGAAGAGGATATGCCATTTTTACCCGATGGAACCCCTATTGAAATTTGCCTGAACCCACTTGGTGTTCCCAGTCGAATGAATGTAGGGCAAGTGTTGGAAACTCATTTAGGGTGGGCTTGCAATAAACTTGGTTTTAAAGTGGCAACCCCAATTTTTGATGGAATTTCAGAGAATCGTATAAGAGATTACCTAAAGGAAGCTGGACTCCCTGAAACAGGTAAAACTGTGTTACACGACGGTTGTACTGGCGAACCCTTTTATCAAAAGATCGTTGTTGGATACATGTACATGCTTAAGCTGAATCACTTGGTTTCAAGTAAGATTCACGCCCGTGCCGTCGGCCCCTACAGTTTGATAACGCAACAACCCTTAGGTGGAAAAGCTCAGTATGGAGGTCAACGGTTTGGGGAAATGGAGGTTTGGGCACTTGAGGCATATGGTGCTGCTTATACCTTGCAGGAAATTCTTACCGTTAAATCAGACGATGTTGCTGGAAGAACAAAGATTTATGAAAATCTAGTTAAAGGCGATAATTCCCTTCAAGCAGGAACACCTCAATCTTTTAATGTTTTAATGAAAGAGATGCAAAGTCTCTGCCTTGACATTAGAGTTTTGGGTGAAGATTCCCTTTAATTTTTATTTTAAAATAACCCCTCGATAAAGCAAATCATGAGCGTTGAAGCAGTTAATGAAGCACTAGGTGTAGAAGTTGGGCCCATGGATCGGGTTTCCATAACGGTGGCATCCCCAGATGTCATAAGATCATGGTCTAAAGGTGAAGTAAAAAACCCCGAGACCATAAACTACAGAACTTTTAAACCCGAGCCAGGGGGCTTATTTTGCCAGAAAATTTTTGGCCCGGTTAGAGATTATGAATGCGCTTGTGGAAAGTATAAGCGTATAAAATATAAAGGTGTTGTTTGCGACCGTTGTGGAGTGGAGGTTACAGTTTCCCGCGTACGCCGTGATCGTATGGGTCATATTGAATTGGCCGTTCCAGTATCTCACATTTGGTTCCTGAAGAGCATGCCCAGCCGTTTGGGATTATTAATGAATATGACTGCTAAAAGTCTTGAGAGAGTCTTATATTATGAGCAGTATATGGTCACCGATCCCGGCAGTACACCTTTAGAGGAAAAGCAATTACTTTCGGATAAGGAGTATAGAGAAGCTCAAGATGAGTTTGGCGACGAGTTTGAGGCCAAGATGGGTGCGGAGGCTGTTCGTGATGTTCTCGGTCGTATTAATTTAGAAGACGAACTTGAAGATCTCTATGATCAAATGCACGACACAAAGTCGAAGCAAATCAAGAAAAAATTAGCTAGTAGGCTAAAGGTCACTCAAGGTTTTTTGCATTCAGGGGCTTCTCCAGAATGGATGGTTTTGGATAGCATACCAGTGATACCACCCGATCTTCGTCCACTTGTTCCATTAGAGGGTGGTCGTTTTGCAACAAGCGATCTTAATGATCTTTATCGTAGAGTTATAAATCGCAATAATCGACTTAAGAACCTTTTGCAGCTTAAAACTCCCGATGTTATCATTCATAATGAAAAGCGCATGCTTCAAGAGGCTGTTGATGCACTTTTTGATAATGGTAGACATGGTCGAGCTATTACTGGTTCTGGCAATCGTGCATTAAAGTCATTAAGCGATATGCTTAAGGGTAAGCAAGGACGGTTCCGTCAAAATTTACTTGGTAAGCGTGTCGACTATTCAGGTCGTTCAGTCATAGTTATAGGTCCCGAACTAAAGCTTCACCAATGTGGTCTGCCCAAGAAAATGGCATTAATTTTGTTCGAACCCTTTATTATTCGCAGACTTAAAGAATTAGGATTTGTTCATACTGTAAGAGGTGCCAGAAAAATGATTGAAAGCCGATCGCCTGAAGTATGGGACATTTTGGAAGAAGTCACCAAAGGACATCCTGTTCTCTTGAACCGTGCCCCGACCCTTCACCGACTTTCTATACAGGCATTCGAACCAGTTCTTATTGAAGGTAATGCGATAAGGGTTCACCCACTCGTTTGTACTGCTTATAATGCTGACTTCGATGGCGATCAAATGGCTGTGCATGTTCCTTTATCCGTTGAAGCTATAATGGAAGCGAAGTTACTCATGATGGCGACGCACAATATTTTTTCACCTTCAAGCGGTAAGCCTATACTTACCCCTTCCCAAGATATTGTACTAGGTTCATATTTTTTAACAATGAACCCCAAAAAGGAAGCAAGTGAAAGTAAAAGAGTTCCCCTGATTGGTTGCCTAGAGGAAGCACTTAGTGCCTTACATGATAATGTACTTAGTTTACATGACTGGATTGATATGAAAAATCCAGATAAGGGCAAAGAAACATTATTTGGAATAAGCAAGAAGGGAGTTGTTCGCACAACCGTCGGTAGAGTCCTTTTTAATACTATTTGGCCAGATGAATTGGGATTTTTTAATGAGCCTGCCCTTAAGGGAGACTTAGGTAATCTTATTCTTGAAACTTATCGTAACCGGGGTAAAGAGGAGACTATTGAGTCTCTTGACCGATTAAAAGAAATGGGTTTTGAATATGCAACAAAAGCTGGGATATCAATTGGTATATTTGATATGATTATTCCACCTGAGAAAAAACAAAGAATTGAAGTTGCCCGAAAGGAAATTGACAAGGTTGAAGATCAATTCAAAAAAGGTATAATTACCAGAGGGGAGAGGCATAACAAAATTATTGATGTGTGGACTACTGCAACCGATGATATTGCAAAAGAGGTATTTACTTGTTTGGAAGAAAATCTAGGCAAAGATACAATAAATCCAGTTTACCTTATGATGGACTCAGGAGCACGGGGTAATCGTCAGCAGGTTAGACAATTATGCGGTATGCGCGGATTAATGGCTAAACCATCTGGTGAAATTATAGAGCAACCTATTTTGGCTTCGTTTCGTGAGGGATTATCAGTATTGGAATACTTTATGTCAACTCATGGGGCTCGTAAAGGGCTCGCAGATACTGCTCTTAAAACAGCAGATGCTGGATATTTAACCAGAAAATTATGTGATGTCGCAATGGATTGCATCATCGTATGTGATGATGATGATCGCAGGGACGGAGTTGTAAAGAAAGCTATTATGGAAGGAGACAATGAAGTCGTTCCTTTGAGAGATAGAGTTATTGGTAGATACTCGACTGATGACATTAGTAATCCTTCAAACCCTAGTGAGTTAGTTATATCCTCAGGTTCACTTATTACCGAAGAAATAGCTTCTGAAATTGATGCACTTGGAATTACCAGAGTACGCGTAATGTCCCCATTATCTAGTCGAATTAAAAATGGTTTGACAGCTTTGGAATATGGAATTGACCCCTCTACAAATAGTTTAGTCAAACAAGGTTCCTCTGTTGGTATTATTGCTGCTCAGTCTATTGGTGAACCTGGTACCCAGCTTACCATGAGAACATTCCACATCGGTGGAATTGCCAGTGCCGGTAGAGAAGATCCTGTGATAAATGTAAGAAAAGCAGGTAAGTTGAGATTTAAGGGATTAAGGCTTGTAACGCTAGCCAATAATCAACAAGTAACATTGAATAAAACAGGCTCTATCCAAGTTCTGGATGAGGATGACAGAATTGTGGATGACTATCCAATCCCAGCCGGTGCACTGTTGCATTTTAAGGACGGTGACCCTGTAAGCGATGAAGCATTACTGGCCCAATGGGATCCGTATAATATTCCTATTTTATCTGAAAAGAAAGGAATAATTTCTTTTGAAGATATGCTTCCAGGAGTCACTACTAAGGTGGAGCGAGATGCTTCAGGTGGACGCTCTATGGTTGTTATCGAACATAAGGAGGATTTGAACCCACAAGTAATTGTTAAAGATACAAGCGGTAATCCCATTGCTACTTATTCAGTTCCAACAGGTGCACAAGTAGCGGTTGACGAAGGTACCAGAATAGATGCTGGTTCCATAATCGCAAAAACACCACGACAGGCATCCAAAACCCAAGATATTACAGGAGGTCTTCCTCGTGTTGCGGAACTTTTCGAAGCTCGTAGACCTAAAGAGGGCAATGTAGGACAGATGGCTAAAATTGACGGAATTGTCTCTGAAGCAGGTACATTACGCTCAAAAAAGAGGTTGTTAGTTACCAATGAAGAATCTGGCCAAGTGGAAGAGCATTTAATCCCCCATGGTAAACATGTTCTCGTTCAACCAGGTGATTTTGCCCAAAAGGGTCAACTGATTACAGAAGGGGCTAAAGACCCTCATGAAATACTTGAAATATTAGGGCCGTCAGCCGTTCAAGAATATCTAATTGAGGAAATTCAAAAAGTTTATCGGCTTCAGGGAGTTACGATTAATGATAAGCACTTAGAGGTAATTATTTCTCGTATGCTTTTCAAGGTACGTATAACTGATCCTGGAGACACAGAATATTTCTGGGGCGACCAAATCGATCGGTTCGCATTCATGGACGCAAATGAGAATATTTCCGAGAAAGGTGGTAAGCCTGCTGAAGGTGAGCCTATTCTTCTTGGGATCACCAAAGCGTCACTTGAAACAGATAGTTTTATTTCTGCTGCTTCCTTTCAGGAAACCACGCGAGTTTTAACAAATGCTGCAACGCTGGGTAAAGTTGATGACTTAAAAGGATTTAAAGAGAATGTTATAATGGGACACCTTATTCCCGCTGGAACTGGGCTTCCCAAGTGGCGTCGATTGAAGATTGATACTCTTGGCTCTTCCAAAGCAGAACCAGCATCCGATAAAAGCGCATAATTATTTTCTCACATTAATAAATAAATCTTGTGAAAATTTAAAAACCTGTTACTTTTAGCAACTTTTCCTTAAAAATCTACTCCATGCCCACAATAAATCAATTGGTTCGTAAAGGTCGTCGCCCTCAGAAAGCAAAGACTAAATCACCTGCTTTGAAAGCTTGCCCATTCCGCAGGGGTGTATGTGTTCAAGTTACTACACGGACTCCAAAAAAGCCTAACTCTGCCATACGTAAAGTTGCGAAGGTTCGTTTAACAACAGGTCACGAAGTTATTGCTTACATTCCAGATGAGGGGCATAACTTGCAAGAACATAGTATTGTTTTGCTTCGTGGTGGTAGAGTTAAAGATTTAAATGGTGTTAGGTATCACATTGTTCGTGGGACCTTAGATTGTCAGGGAGTAGAAAAGAGACGTAGAAGTCGTTCAAAATATGGTGTTAAACGCCCTCGTAAATAATTTTAGTTATGTCACGTAGACGAAAAGCAGTAAAGAGACCTACCATGCCAGACCCACGGCACGGAAGTCCGTTAGTCAGTACACTAGTAAATGCAATTATGCTAAGTGGAAAAAAAGCATTAGCTCAACGTATAGTTTATGGTGCCATTGAAAAAATGGCTGAAAAGCTTGAAAAGGGAAATCCAGTCGAATTAGTATTAGGTGCTTTAGAAAATATCCGACCAAAAATTGAAGTTAAAAGTCGTCGTGTCGGAGGTGCAACTTATCAGGTACCGATTGAGGTGCCATATGAGCGTCAACAAAGTCTTGCTTTTCGCTGGGTTGTGAAAGCAGCAAGTGCAAGAAAAGGTCAACCAATGGCGGACTCTTTAGCTAGCGAGTTGATTGATGCCTACAACAATACTGGATCTGTTGTAAAAAAACGCGAGGAAACTCACAAAATGGCTCAGGCCAACCGAGCATTTGCCCATTTGCGTTGGTAAAAATTATTTTTGTTAATGAGCGACCCCGACAAATTTTCATCTGCAAATTCTAGCAGTAGACCAACTGTTTTAGAACACACTCGGAACATTGGTATTGCTGCACATATTGATGCCGGTAAGACTACCTGTACCGAGCGAGTATTATTTTATTCAGGTGTTGTGCACAAAATAGGAGAAGTGCATGACGGAGGTGCTACAACTGATTGGATGGAGCAAGAGCGTGAAAGAGGTATTACTATAACGTCGGCAGCGATTTCTTGTGGTTGGACAACTGCAGATGGGCCATTTGCGTCTATCCCTCATCGAATTAACATAATCGACACACCTGGGCATGTTGACTTCACTGCCGAGGTTGAAAGGTCATTGCGTGTACTTGATGGTGCGGTTGGTGTATTTACTTCTGTAGAGGGCGTTCAACCCCAATCTGAGACAGTTTGGAGGCAAATGGACAAATACAATGTCCCAAGGCTTGGGTTTATTAATAAAATGGATCGAATGGGTTCCAATTTCCTCAAGGCTGTTGGCAGTATGAGGGATAAACTAGGTGCCAATGCTCATCCACTTTTTCTTGCTATTGGTGCAGAAGAGAATTTTAGAGGGCTAGTTGACCTTGTTAAAATGGTTGCGTATATTTATGACGAAACTGATCAATCAGGTGTGAGGTTTACGGTTGAGGAAATTCCATCTGACCTTAAGGAGTTGGCTGATGAATACCGTGAGGCGCTTTTAGAGGCAGTTTCTGATTTCGATGATGATATTGCAAATAAGTATCTCGAAGGTGATGTTATTACTGAAGAAGAATTTAAATTAGGAATTCGTAAAGCTACACTTTCACTTAAATTTATTGGTGTAATTCCTGGCAGTGCCTTTAAAAACAAAGGCGTACAAATGTTAATGGATGCGGTGGTCGATTATTTACCATCACCCCTTGATTTACCCCCTATGAAAGGTGAGGACTCAGACGAAAAACCTGTCGAAGTTGCACCTGACGACAGTGCAAAGGTAGCAGGGTTAGCATTCAAGTTGATGTCCGATCCTTATGTCGGCAAATTAGTATTCTACCGCATTTATCAGGGTACATTAAAAAAAGGTTCTAGTTTATACAATCCAAGGACTCGTAAAACAGAACGTGTTTCTCGATTGATGGTCATGAAGGCTAATGATCGCGAAGATATAGAGGAAGCTCACTCTGGTGATATTTGTGCCCTTATTGGAGTAAAAGATGTAGTTACCGGTGACACACTTGCAGACAAAGATTTAGATCTGCGCTTAGAACCACCAAGTTTTCCAGAACCTGTCATCTCTATGTCAATAGAACCGGCTACTAAGGCTGATCAGGAGAAAATGGGTATTGGCTTACAAAGACTTGCCGAAGAAGACCCAACATTTGGTTTATCCACGAACGAGGAGACTGGACAAACTATCATTTCCGGAATGGGTGAGTTACATTTAGAGATTATTCGAGACCGACTTTTTCGGGAATTTAAGGTTGATGCTAATGCAGGTAAACCTCAAATAGCTTATCGGGAAACTATGCTCAAGTCCTCAGAGGGCAATGGAAAGTTCATTCGTCAATCTGGTGGACGCGGTCAATACGGACATGCCGTCATTAAGATGGAACCCTTGGAGAAGGGCAAAGGTGTTGAGTTAGAAAACAAGATTGTTGGTGGTTCCATTCCAAAAGAATTTATTAAGCCCACTTTTGATGGGATTAAAGAAGCTGCACTATCTGGTGTTGTTGCTGGGTATCCTGTGATCGATTTCAAGATTACTTTATTTGACGGTTCATTCCACGATGTTGACTCCTCGGAGATGGCTTTCAAGATGGCAGGCATTTTCGCCTTTAAGGATGCAATGAAAAATGCAAATCCTATTTTACTTGAACCAATTATGAAGGTAGAGGTTTCAACTCCTGAAGAGTACCAAGGTGAACTAATGGGCGACCTAAATCGTAGGCGTGGTCAAATCCAAGGGATGGAAGCTCAGGGAAATGCTTGTATAATTCAAGCATTTGTACCCCTTGAAAATATGTTTGGTTATTCCACAGATATGCGTTCACTTTCTTCCGGCAGAGCTGATTATTCTATGACTCCATCCCATTTTGAACAGGTCCCGCAAAGCCTTGTTCAGTCTATCGTAGAAACTTTAAGCAGAGAACCTGCTCGTACCTAAACTTATTATTATTGATGAACGGACAACGAATTCGCATTAAACTCCGTGGTTTTGACTACCGCGTAATAGACCAATCTTCTATTGATATAGTTGATACCGCAAAAAGAACCGGAGCCCGTGTGGCTGGACCAATTCCTATGCCAACTAGAATTGAGAGATACACAGTTAACCGTTCTCCTCATGTAGACAAAAAGTCTATGGATCAATTTGAATTAAGAACTCACAAAAGACTCATTGATATAATTGAACCCACGGTTCAGACCGTTGACGAGCTTAAAAAATTAAATTTACCAGCCGGTGTGGAGATAAACATTAACGTATAATATAGGTTATAAAAAACCTTTAAAGCAGGTCACAAATGGATTATTCCGCCTGCCGCTTAAAGTATGAAACTTGAATTACTAGGAAAAAAACTTGGCATGAGCCAAGTGTACGACGAGAACAATAATCTTGTTCCCGTAACGATAATCGAAGCTGGGCCATGTCCAGTCTTGCAGGTGAAGACCGATGAAAAGGATGGTTATTCAGCAATTCAGATTGGGTATAACCCCAACGGTAAATCGCCAAACAAATCAAATGCTTGCCGCAAAGGACACGCTAAAAGTGCTGGAGTGGACGCCCAGCAAATTTCGAAAGAAGTTCGTTTGGATAGTGGTCATGATTTTGAGAAAGGCCGTATTTTAAGTGTAGAAGACTTTAAGGATATTAAGGTAGTAGATGTGGTTTCGAAAACTAAAGGTAAAGGTTTTCAAGGCGTTGTTAAAAGATGGAACTTTGCTGGTGGTCCCGCCTCACACGGTTCTATGTTTCATCGTCGTGGTGGTTCATATGGTTTGTGCCAATGGCCAGGTCGTATATTCAAAAATAAGAAAATGCCTGGCCACATGGGTGATGTTAGCCGTACAACTCAAAATTTAGATGTAGTCAAGGTTATGCCAGAAAAAAATCTATTATTAGTCAAGGGAAGTATACCTGGGCATAAGGGTTCAATACTTAGTTTGCGGATTGCTAAAAAGGCTAAAATAAAAGGATAATTTACATGAAATTTAAGTTATTTAATACAGATGGCTCCGCTAATGGAGAACGAGAAGTTAAGCATTTCCCAACTCTTGATGATGGTAAAGGCGTTGATGCTTTGAGACAGGCAGTTATTGCTGTACATGCAAATCAAAGGCAGGGAAATGCATCCACTAAAGTTCGCTCTGAAGTCAGTGGTTCAGGCAAGAAGATTTATCGTCAGAAAGGCTTAGGCGTTGGCCGTGCAGGAGACAAAAAAGCTATTCAACGACGCGGAGGTGGAGTTGCATTTGGCCCTAAGCCTCGTTCTTACAATCAAAAGCTAAATAAAAAGATTAAGAGATTGGCAATGGAGCGTGCTTTAATTGACCAAGCTAAGTTAGATAATATTTACCTGATTGAAGATTGGGCTGTACCGCAACCTAAAACAAAAGCTTTTAACGGGTTGATTGGAACTATAGCTCCTAAAGCCAAAAAAATTCTAGCTATTGGTGATTCCTTCGAAGATAGTTTTACTCTCGCAGCAAGAAATTTATCCAAAGCACGCTTGTGCCGAGCTCAAGACCTAAGTCCCTTGGATGTTGTGCAAACAGACCAAATTGTAGTTAGTCTCAAGGGACTTGATGTTTTACTAGCAAAATTTGGTAAGGAGGAAAGTAAATAATGAAAGAATCAGTTACCGTTCTCAAGGAAACGCTACTCACTGAGAAGGCTACCATGCTTTCTTCTCAATTTAATAAGTACGTGTTTTCTGTTTCAAACATGGCAACCAAATCGAATATATGTGATGCGGTTGAAAAAACCTTCACTGTTAAGGTTCTAAATGTTAACACTTTAAATGTAAAACCCAAAGCTAAGCGTGACCGTGCTCGTCGCAACAAACTTGGTTTTAAGAGTGGTTATAAAAAGGCAATAGTAACCCTTAAAGCTGGCGATAGCATAGATTTAGCCTAGGAGAATTCCAATATGCCAATTGTACAACAGAAACCAGTTACGCCGTCTGGCCGATTTTATTTAAAAAATAAAGTAGAACTCGATACTAAACGCCCAGAGTCCTCCTTAACAAAGGGGGTTCACCGGAAAAAGGGCAGAAATGCATACGGTCGAATTACTTCAAGAAGACGCGGTGGTGGCCACAAAAGGTTGTATCGCCAAATTGATTTCAGACGATCAATTATCGATGTCCCTGCCACTGTTATAGCTCTAGAGTATGATCCCAATAGAACAGCTCACCTTGCATTGCTTGAATACAAAGATGGAACAAAAACATATATTTTAGCTCCCACTTCTGTTGTTGTTGGCGATGTTCTGATAAGTTCAAATAACAAAATTGATTTTAATCCTGGAAATGCTCTGCCATTAAATTTAATCCCACTAGGATCGAAAGTTCATTGCGTTGAAATTTTACCTGGTGCAGGAGCAAAACTTGCCCGTTCTGCAGGTTGTGAAGTACGCTTAATTTCGGTTGATGGTAATCATGCTTCCTTAAAAATGCCTAGCGGTGAAATTCGTTTGGTTAAAGAGAATTGCCGAGCTACAATTGGTTCCGTTGGAAATGCCAGTCACCAAAAAGCAACGATAGGCAAAGCAGGTAGGAATCGCTGGAAGGGTCGTCGCCCAAGAGTTCGGGGTGTGGCGATGAATCCCGTAGATCACCCAATGGGTGGTGGTGAAGGCCGTACATCTGGTGGGGGTCATCCGTCTTCACCATGGGGACAATTATCCAAGGGATTTCCTACGCGTAAAAAATCGAAACAATCCAACTCGTTAATTCTCGTGCGCCGAAATGGCAGAAGAGTAAAATAATAATTCGCTATGACACGATCGATAAAAAAAGGTTTCTTTGTAGAACCAGGTTTAATGAAAAAAGTAATTAGTGCTCAAAATGCGGGCGATAGGAAACCGATCAAGACTTGGTCTCGGCGTTCTACAATTACGCCAGATTTTGTTGGGCTTAACTTTACTGTTCATAACGGCAAAAGCTTTTTACCAGTTTATGTGACTGAAAATATGGTAGGCCACAAATTAGGTGAGTTCTCTGCAACTCGTTCTTTCAAATCCCACAATCCTCATACTCAGAAGTAATTATGGAAGTTAAATCATATTCAAAGTATATGAGGATTTCACCTAAAAAGGCTCGTGAAGTTGCTCGTATACTACCCGGAAAAAAAGCAACAGAAGCGGTTTCAATTCTCAAGTATATACCAAGAAAAGCTGCTCGATTTCTTGACAAGACATTGCGCTCAGCGATGGCAAATGCCGAAAACAATTCGAATCTCAACGCAGATGATTTAATCATAAGAGAGGCAATTGTAGAAGAAGGCCCCGCCCTTAAAAGGTTCAGACCGTGTGCTCGTGGGTCTTCACACCCTTACAAAAAGCGTATGAGTCATTTCCGCATTGTATTAACAGACGAAGCATAATTTATCATGGGACAAAAAGTAAATCCAATAGGTTTTCGTTTAGGTGTTAGACGTAACTGGAGTGCAAGATGGTATGCCAACAAGCATGACTATTCAAAATTTCTTGAAGAAGATAATTTAATAAGAGGTTATCTAAAAAAGAAGCTGAGGTTTGCCTCTGTACCTCGAGTCGTGATTGAACGGGCTTCTAATCGCACACGTGTTACTATTTGGACTGCACGTCCTGGCATTGTCATTGGCAGAAAAGGACAAGAACTTGACACATTGAGGGATTCTCTAAACCGCACAATCAGTAAAGATATTCGTTTAGAAATTCAGGAAATTAAGAAGCCTGATTTAGTTGCTTCCTTAGTTGCAGAAAATGTTGCTCTTCAACTTGAAAGAAGAATCGCATTTAGGAGAGCAATGAAAAAAGCCGTTCAGACAACAATGTCTATGGGTGCTGAAGGTATTCGAATTCAGTGTGCTGGACGACTTGGTGGTGCAGATATTGCACGCACGGAACAGACCCGTGAAGGCAGAGTTCCTTTGCATACACTACGCGAAAACATTGATTACGGATTAGTCGAAGCGAATACGGTATATGGAATCATTGGTATTAAATGCTGGATTTGCCTTAAGGACGAAGACAAAATTTTCTAATTTTCTGAGATATGCCAAAATTACTACCATCTAGAACTAAATATCGAAAAGTCTTTAAAGGGCGTGTACGCGGTACTGCCTCCAAAGGTAATGTTGTTTCCTTTGGAGAATTTGGTATTCAATCCCTTTCACGCGGTAGAATGACATCCAATCAAATTGAAGCTGCTCGTGTTTCTATTAATCGCCATTTAAAGCGAAAAGGAAAAGTATGGATAAGAGTTTTTCCTCACAAACCAGTGACAAAAAAACCTGCAGAAACTAGACAAGGAAAGGGAAAAGGCCCCGTAGATCATTGGGTAGCCGTCGTTAAGCCTGGTCATGTACTTTTTGAAATTGCTGGATGTTCTTTAACGCTTGCCAGAGAAGCCCTTGGTTTAGCTGATGCGAAATTACCTTTTCGATGCAGACTTGTTCAGCGTCAACAATCCTTCTAGTCGCACCTACCATGAAAATGTCAGAAATTAAAGAATTATCAGATTTAGAACTTACTAAGAAGTTTCGAGAGTTAGGTGAAGAACTTTTACAGCTTCAAATTAGAAAACAAACTGGTCAAGTTGAGAAACCACACCTTATTAAAAGTCTCCGCAGGGATCGTGCAAAGATACTGACTGCAATTTCCTCACTTAAGGCAAACATTGCCTAACACTTACCTCTTATGTCCGAAGAATCATCTAGAAATAATCGTAAAGAACTTGTAGGAGTTGTCAGATCGAAGACAGGCGATAAGTCCGTCAAGGTTGTTTACGAATACAAAATTCCCCACCCTCTTTATAAAAAAGAAATTCGTCGTAAAACAACTGTGCATGTTCACGACGAATCGAATGACTCATCAGTCGGAGATAAGGTCAAAATAATTGCCACAAGGCCATTGAGTAAACTCAAGCGCTGGAGAGTGGTCGATATAATAGAGAAAGCACCTGTAGCATAAATTTATCATGATTCAATTACTTAGTAGACTTGAGGTAGCGGATAACACCGGAGCAAAAAAAGTTCGGATGATTAGACGTATTGGTCAAAATAAAAAAACCGCATCAATTGGGGACATTATAGTTTGTCATGTTAAAGAAAGTTCTACGGAAGCATCTGTAAAAAAAGGTTCAGTGGTTCGGGCTTTGGTTGTGCGCACAAAATCACCCGTTCGCCGCAGAGATGGCAGTTATTTAAGATTTGATGAAAATGCGTGCGTCATAGTAAACAACGACGGAACGCCAAAAGGTACACGCATATTTGGACCAGTTGCACGAGAACTAAGACAAAAATTTATGAAAATTATTTCTCTAGCCCCAGAGGTACTATAAGTTATGGCAACAAAAATTAAAAAGGGAGACGAGGTTGTTGTTACTGCTGGTGATCATAAGGGCAGTAAAGGAAAGATTTTGCAAGTTTTACGTGAAAAGAATCGAGTTATCGTAGAGGGTGTAAACATGATAAAGAAACATGAAAAGAAGTCTCAGGATAATCCACAAGGTTCGATCGTTGAAAGAGAAGCTTCAATACATTTCTCAAATGTTCGAAAGTCTGAAGTTTCATCCAATTAATAGATCGTTTATTAGAAAATTTAAATCATTGAAATTATGAATATCCCTGAACTTAAAAAGATTTATTTAAATGATGTATCTCCGGCTTTACTTAAGAACTTAGGTCTTAAAAATGTACATCAAATTCCTAAAATTCAAAAAGTGGTACTTAATAGTTCATTTGGCGGTGAATTAGATAAAAACGGCATTGAAGAATTACGTAAAGATATTACTGCACTGTCTGGCCAAGCACCTGTCATGATGAGAGCAAAGGTGAGCGTTTCAAACTTTAAATTAAGAGAGGGAATGCCCGTAGGATTCAAGGTTACGCTTAGAGGTAATGTTATGTGGGATTTTCTGTTGCGCTTAATTGCAATTGCACTTCCTAACATCAGAGATTTCAGAGGAGTTTCCTCTAAACTTGATGGTTCAGGTAATTATACTTTAGGTGTGATTGATCATAGTATCTTTCCTGAAATTAATGTCGAACGGCAGCGTACAAATACAGGGATGGATATCTCAATTGTCACATCAGCCAAAAATGACATAGAGGGAACTGAGCTATTGAAACTCCTTGGTATGCCATTTCGCAAAAATTCCTCATCCCAAAAAGAAGCAGCTTAACCCATTTATTATTATGGCTAAAAAATCAGTTATCTATCGAAACAAAAAAAGAGAAAAGCTTGTGGCTAAATATGCTGACAAAAGAGCTTCTCTAAAAAAGATTTTAGCAAATCCAGATACGCCTGAGGATGAATTTTATAAAGCTCAGGCTAAACTTACAAAACTACCCAAGAACTCTTCTCCTGTTCGATTAGTTAATCGTTGTACCCTAACTGGCCGTCCCCGAGCAACCATAAGAAAGTTTGGCCTGTCTCGTATATCATTCAGGGAATTGGCACTTCAGGGAAAAATTCCTGGTGTCATAAAAGCTTCTTGGTAATTCTTAAACACTATACATTATGTCAGTACACGATACTATAGGCGATTTTATAACAGTTATTCGAAATGCAGGAAAAGCAGGGAAAACAACTTGCAGCTATCCTCATTCGAATCTCCGTGTAGGTATTGCAAAAATTCTTAAATCACGAGGTTTCGTTGAAAATTGCGATGAGCAATCAGTAGACAATGGCCATAAAAATATCCAAATTACCCTAAAGTATGTAGAGGGTGAACATGCGATTCGTGGAATAAATCGGGTTAGTACACCTGGCAGAAGAACTTACTGTGGTTATCGTGAAATTCCCAGAGTTCTCGGTGGATTGGGAATATCTATTCTAAGTACACCAAACGGAATAGTAGATGATAAAACTGCTAGGAAAAACAAACTTGGTGGAGAAATACTCTGCAGTGTTTGGTAACAAATATTAATTAATTAAGATGAGTAGAATCGGTAAAGTTCCAGTAAAAATCCCCTCCGGTGTTGAAGTTACGATCGACGGGCAAGTTATTAGCGTTAAGGGTCCCAAAGGAGATTTATCTCAAGAATTTTCTTCTTTGGCTAAGTTTTCCATGTCAGAAGAAACTTTAGTGGTTTCTCCTGCTGATGATTCTCGTGCAGCTCAAGCGGTTTACGGTACAGCTCGTTCTATTATTGCTAACATGGTTCAAGGTGTTGTTACTCCCTTTACAAAAAATTTACTTATTGAGGGAGTGGGTTTTCGTGCGACTGTTAAAGGTACGAAAATTGATCTTGAATTAGGTTTTTCTCATCCCATCCTACATGATATTGCCGATGGAGTAACGGTTACTGTAGCTGATAATGTAAAAATACATGTTGAGGGTGCTGATAAACAAAAAGTTGGCCAAATGGCAGCTGAAATTAAGAGTTATTATCCAGTTGAGCCATACAAAGGTAAAGGTGTTCGTATCTTAGGTGAATATGTTCGCAGAAAAGAAGGTAAGAAATCAGCTTAAAATTTTAACATGAAACTTTCTAAGAAAAAAGAATTAGCACAAAAACGACGTTGGCGTATACGAAAAAAAGTCAATGGTACAGCTGAGAGACCGCGTGTTGCAGTGCGATTTACAAATAAGAATATCCATGTCCAATGTATCGATGATACCCAGGGTCATACGATTCTGGGTCTTGCAACAACACATTCCGATTTTAAGAATTGTTTACCTAACCTTGCGGGGGCCGATTCTTTAGGAAAAGCACTTGGTGAACAGATCAAAGATAAAGGTTATACTGCGATTGTATTTGATCGTTCCGGACGTAAATACCATGGGTGCGTTAAGGCATTTGCCGATGCACTAAGAGAACAAGGCCTGAAATTTTAAATTACTATGAGTTATCCTAATCGTAAAAGTAAAAAGAATACCCCAGAACTTCCAAGTGATGAACCTGAGTTGTTTGAAAAAGTGGTTCATATCAATCGGTGTGCTAAGGTCGTTAAGGGCGGGAGAAGGTTTAGTTTTGCTGCACTCGTTGTCGTAGGCGATCAGAATGGCAAAGTTGGATTTGGTTACGGGAAAGCCCAAATGGTACCAGATGCAATACGGAAAGGTACTGAAAAAGCTAAAAAAGCGATGAAGGATGTTGAAATCTATGGTGATACAATTCCACACACAATTTTAGGTCGTTATGATGGAGGCCGTGTTCTACTTAAACCCGCTAGGCAAGGAACAGGGATCATTGCCGGAGGCGGCGTTCGAGCCGTCCTTGAGGCAGCTGGGGTGAAAAATATATTATCTAAGTCACTCGGGTCAAATAATCAACTCTCTGTAGTTACTGCAACGATTAACGGACTATCCCAATTACGAACTGCGAAAAGTATTTCCTCAATTCGAGGGGAAGAAGTCAGGGGTCCTTCTTACATGGAACCTCTTGCTGTTTTATCTACTCCGATACCAGAATCAACTGATGCAACTGTTTAATTTATCATGAAAGAAAACGAAATACCAGCAGGAGCTAATCGAAAAAAACGTTGTATCGGTCGGGGCGAAGGCAATGGTCATGGTAAGACATCCGGTCGAGGTCATAAAGGTGCAGGCGCTCGTTCGGGTTATTCTTTAAGGGCAGGTTTTGAGGGTGGTCAGATGCCACTATTCCGAAAATTACCACAAAGGGGTTTTAATCGTAAAAGATTTCAATCACCTTGTGCGACCGTGAATGTGCTCGAACTAGAAAAGCTATCTACAGATAAGGTGGATTTAGCTTCACTAAAAGAAGCCGGGTTAATCAGATCTAATTCGTTAATGGTTAAGTTGCTTGGAACTGGTTCGGTTACAAAGGCATACTCTGTTTCAGTCGATCAAATTTCTAATTCCGCAAAAGAAAAAATTTTAGCGGCGGGTGGTACTATTTCAGAATAAAATTTATCTTTGATTTCTTATGCTTTCAGCATTTACAAATTGTTTAAAAATACCTGAGCTTAGGCAAAAGATTTTCTTTACTTTAGCCTTGCTCTTTATTGCTCGGGTGGGTGCCAATATTCCCTTACCTGGAGTGGACCCGTCTCCAATTAAGGAATTCTTTGAATTGCGTGAGCAATCAAGAACTGAATCTGAAGGGAATGATATCTTAGGGTTTTACAACATGTTTACTGGTGGGGCTCTTTTGAATGGTGCCCTATTCGCTCTTGGAATCATGCCCTATATCAGTGCGTCAATTATCATGCAATTAATGGGTGCGGTATTTCCACATTTAGCTCGCTTGCAGCAGGAGGGCGAACCAGGTCGTCAAAAAATTTCCCAGTATACTCGTTACCTAACCATTATAATTTGCCTAGTACAAGGTGGGCTTCTTGCAATTGCTTTACGGGATAGTCCGGGTAGTTTAATACAGGGTTTCAATCCAGCCGAAATTGGATTGGACGGTAAACCATTAGGGCCCATTGTGGTTGCATCTTCGCCAGTGATATTTTTGATTACCACGATCATTTTCTTGACCACTGGTTCTTTAATTTTGATGTGGCTAGGAGAGCAAATTACTCAACGTGGAATTGGAAACGGAATTTCCCTATTGATAACTGTAGGGATTTTATCAGATTTACCAAAAGCTTTAGCTGACGCATATGCTTTGGTTTTTCTTGCACCTGCTGGTGACAATATGGTGATTGTCAAAGCTCTACTTATGGTGGGTCTATTTCTCGTTGTTGTGGGTGGTATAATTGCAGTAACGCAGGCCCAACGCAAAATTCCTGTTCAGTACGCAAAGAGAATGGTAGGAAGGAAGGTATTTGGCGGGCAAAGTTCCTTCCTCCCATTGAAAGTAAATTATGCAGGGGTAATGCCGGTGATTTTTGCCAGTGCAATCTTAATGTTTCCCGCCCAGCTCTTGAGAACCCTTGGTGCTGCGATTGCAGACTCTCCAGCTGAAACAAACTGGGCAATTGATTTAGCAAACGCTTTTGCTAGTCGTGGATGGTTTTACTACATTGTCTATGGTGGTTTAATACTCGTATTTAGCTACTTTTGGGTCTCAATAATGTTTAAACCTGTACAAATAGCAGATGATCTAAAGAAGAATGGTGGTTATGTTCCTGGCGTCAGACCAGGAGAGCATACGGCTCGGTTTTTGGATTTTGTTATGACTCGACTAACTTTGGCTGGTGCAATTTTCTTAACTGCAATTGCTGTTTTTCCAGATTTTATTTTTAAAACTGCAAATGTTTCCTATAATGTTGCTACCTTTTTTGGGGGTACCGGAATGTTGATTATCGTCGGTGTTGTATTAGATACTATGAGGCAACTCGAGACCTTCTTGTTGCAACGACATTACGACGGTTTCTTACGCAAAGGGAGAATACGTGGAAGGGCAACTGGAGCAAGTCAAGGAATTGAGTCCTTAGAACTCAAAGATTTCGAGGCACAATGGCGTCCTTTAATCATTATTTCCATACTTCTTTTTATACTGGGTCTTGTAGGCTTTGCTTTGAAGGGTACCTGAAACTGAACTTTTAACCTCAACAGAAATTAATTATTATGGCTAGATTGCTAGGAGTAGACATACCAAACAGAAAGAAAATCGAATTTTCTTTGAGATATATTTATGGTGTTGGCCCAACACGTGCCAAGAAGATACTTGATGTTACAGGTATTGATCCAGACCGAAGAACCCAAGAGTTAAGCGAACAAGAGTTAAGTCTTATAACTAATTATATAATAGATCAAAAAATAATGGTTGAAGGTGACCTCAGGAGAGCAATTACAAATAATTTAAAACGCCTTCAAAGCATTCGTTGTTATCGTGGACTCAGACATCAGCGCGGCTTACCGGTTCGTGGACAGAGGACAATAACAAATGCTAGGACCCGTAAAGGTGGTAGAAAAACCGTTGGCGTCGTAAAGAAGGCTTAAGAACAAATCAAAATTTGAAATGAACGAAGAAGAAAAGAAAAAAGTGACCGATAAATCTGCTGAAGATATGGTGGCAGAGGTTAAAACTAAAAAGGTTGAAAAACCTGTTGAAGTACAAAACCCCGATTCCTCAGAGGAAAAAAAGCCAGATCAGGAAGTTAAGAAAGAGGAGACTGCAGCAGATTTACTTGGTGCAAATATCGAGCAGGTAAAGATTCGTAAAGCTAAAGGCAGTAAAAACATTACTTCAGGAATCTGCTATGTTGTAGCCACTTTTAATAATACAAAAGTCTCATTCACCGATATGAAAGGAAATGTCATTTCCTGGTCAAGTTCAGGGAAATGCAACTTTCGTGGATCTAGAAAGTCAACCGCATATGCTGCACAAGTTGTTACTCAAGATGCCGGAAAAGTTGCCATGTCGCATGGCATGAAAGAGGTCCTTGTTAAAGTTAAAGGTCCAGGTATGGGCCGTGATTCTGCTATCCGTGCATTGCAGAGCCTTGGGTTTAGCGTTTCATCTATCTTAGATGTAACTCCTGTCCCGCATAATGGTTGTCGTGCGCCAAAGCGAAGAAGGGTTTAATTTTATTTCTTATTTTCTATTTAACTTAAATTTATTATGTCTCGTTATACTGGTCCAACCACAAGAATAAATCGCCGTTTTGGAATGGCTTTGTTTCCTGCAAATAAAGCCTTTGAAAGAAGATCATACCCCCCAGGGCAGCATGGTCCAAGTTTTCGTAGAAAAGTAAGCGATTATGGGTTAGGTCTAATTGAGAAGCAAAAGCTTCGGATGATGTATGGCTTAACTGAAAAGCAGTTTCGTAACATGTACGAACGTGCAAAAAGAAAAAAAGGTGTAACGGGTGAGGTTTTTCTAACAATGCTAGAGACTCGTTTGGATAATGTAGTATACAGACTAGGCTTTGCTAAAACTAGGCAAGCAGCTCGCCAATTTGTAAACCATGGGCATTTACTTGTGAATGGTAAAAAAGTTGATATTCCTAGTTATTTCGTTTCAGTTGGAGATGTCATTGGTGTGCGGGAAAAAACATCATCCCGCCAAGTTGCGACCCAAAATTTGGAAGGATCTCAATACCAGTCCCCACCACCATGGGTTGAAATTAATGCAGATTCTCTACAAGGAATTGTTACCCGGTTTCCACAATCTGATGAGCTGGAACAAAGCATTAATGTTCAACTCGTAGTTGAATTCTATAGTCGTTAATCAATATATTTTATCGCTTACGCTCAACCCCCCCAAATTATCATGGCAACAAGATTAGGAAAGTTTGAATTACCAAACCGTCTCATTAAAGAAGAGGAAACCGCAACGACTAAATACGCAAAGTTTATTGCAGACCCTTTTGAATCTGGATATGGTCATACCATAGGAAATGCTTTTCGGCGTGTACTATTAAGTTCAATAGAAGGTGCAGCGATTTCTTCTATAAAATTAGAGGGTGTGCAGCATGAATTCCAGAGTGTAGATGGAATAGTAGAGGATGTTACTGACATTGTCTTGAATTTAAAAAAGGTACTAATAGTCAGTCATAAAGCCGAGTCAGTAACATTAACTTTAGATATTGAGAAAGACGGTGAAATTACAGCAGGTGATATTTCTCCAATTGAAGGAATTGAAATAATTAATCCAGAACAATTAATTCTTACTACCGATCGTAAACAAAAAGTCTTTGCCGAAATGATCGTCTCTGTAGGTCGTGGTTTTTGTTTAGGAGAGGATAGCAAGATCGATGGACAGCCTATTGGTATGATTAATGTTGATGCACTTTACAGTCCAGTAAAATTGGTTAAATACGATGTACAAAACACTCGTGTTGGTCAAATGACAGACTATGATAAGTTGATTCTAGAAGTTAACACAGACGGTAGAATTACTCCTGAAGATGCTCTTAAACAATCTGCTGCAATTCTTAGGCACCATTTGGATGTATTTGATCAAATTAGCGAAGAACAAATTGAGTTCGAGAGCCATACGAAAGAAGTGAGCGAAGAGCAAAACCGTTTGAAAAATTTACTTAGCATGAGCGTTAACGAAATTGAGTTATCAGTTCGAGCTGCTAATTGTCTAAATAATGCCAATATAACAACAGTTGGTGAACTTGCTACTAAGTCAGAACCTGAAATGCTAAAGTACAGAAATTTTGGAAAGAAATCTTTAAATGAGATAAAAGCCAAGTTAGAGCAATTGGGTTTATCTTTAGGGATGAAATTTGAAAGTCGCTTGCTTGAAACTGTTACCAGTTAAATAATATATATAAAAATAATTAAAAAAAGATGAGACATCGTAAACACAATCATCTTCTTGGTGTAAAGACAGCTCATAGAACTTCTTTAGTTGCAAACATGTCTTGTTCGCTCATTGAGAATGGACGCATTAAGACTACCCTTGCAAAAGCTCGGGCATTACGTCCAGCTATTGAAAAAGCAATAACTTTAGCAAAGAAAGCTCATGTTTCAGAAGATGTTGCTAAGAAGGTTCACTATAGAAGGCAGGCAATAGCCCGTTTAAGAAATAAGGATGCAGTAAAAAAATTATTTGATGAACTGGTAGAACAATTTGCAGGTCGGAATGGAGGATATACGAGAATTTATAAACTTGCGATTCCTCGATTGGGTGATGCAGCTGACATGGCTATAATTGAATTTGTCGAAGCGATTCAAGAGAAAAAA
>CBFHYW010000002.1:55126-55399 GCA_965660135.1 Opitutales bacterium | reverse complement strand
TTGGTTCAAGTAGTGATCGCTTCACTATTAACATTATGGGGATTCAGTCAAGCGATGGAACAGAAGGTGCACCAGATAATTTAGCTAGCGTTTGGGGGAAGTCTAGGCAGACAACCAATGGATTTAAGTTTCTCACAGATGGAGGGGGATCCGGTGGTGGTATTACTTGGGGAGCATGGAATGCGGGAAATATAAATGACTATTTTGAATTTAGGTATGACGACCTCGCATACAACATTAGCAACAATGGCCAATATAATAATTGGGGGCAGC
>CBFHYW010000002.1:0-55116 GCA_965660135.1 Opitutales bacterium | reverse complement strand
ATGGAGCGTTCATTATGATAGCGGGGATTTTTACCTTCAGTTTTCTGCCGCTCCCGAACCTTCTACTTATATCATGGTGACTGGATTGTTTATGCTTCCTGGATATCGTTGGATTAGGAGATTTCGTAAAGGTTTAAATTCAAAACAAGAATCGAAAGATGAAGTCTGAGTTTTCTTATATTACTCTGTAGGTTTAGTATTAAAGGAAATTAGTTCTCAGTTAGCTCAACTAAATCTTTCAGTGAAGTAAAATGTTCTGCAAGTTCAGTCGGGCGATTCATATCGCCAATAATTTTTTGAAAAGTTTCCCTTTTTGAATTTTGGAGCATCCTTACCCTTTCTTCAACTGTTCCTTTTGCTACTAATCTGTAAATAAATGTTGGTTTCGTGCGCCCTAAGCGATGTGCTCGATCAATGGCCTGTTCTTCCACTGCTGGATTCCACCAGGGATCCATAAGGAATACATAGTCAGCAGACTTTAAGGTTACTCCTAGCCCCGCTGCCTTTAAGGATGCTAAAATAACCGCAGATTTTTGGTGGTTTTCAAATGTTTCTACCGGTAATGTACGATCGCGTGTTGATCCAGTTAGTTCAAGGATTTTTAAATCGGGAATGCTTTGAGATATTTCTTGCTTTAAAACGCTCAGAAATGAGGTGAATTGGCTGAATACAATAACCTTAGCCCCTGAACTAGATAGATCACTTAATTTTTCCAGTAGAATTTCGCTTTTAGTTCCTGATGGAGGCAACCCTTCCCTCCATGGCAGCAAAGCTAAGTCGCAGCAAACCTGTCTTAAGCGGGTGAGTAATGAAAAAACATGAGTGGGTGCATGTTTGATCGCCTCTCTTAAGTTATTACCATGCTCCTCAATCGCACCTTCAGTAAGTTTGCGATACTCTTTACGTTGTTCGTCATTAAGGACGCATGTAAGTTCATTTTCTATTTTTGGTGGAAGCTCAGTGGCCACTTCACTTTTAATTCTTCTTAAGACAAAGGGGGTGACCTGTTTACGAAGAAGTAATCCAGTGGCATCGGGGTCTGAGATTAAGTCATTTTCGAGTTCTTTTCTACCACCTAGCAGACCGGGCATGAGAAATCTAAAGATTGTCCATAGGTCTAAGGCTGTATTTTCAATTGGAGTGCCAGATAAAGCAAGTCGATGATTAGCTTGGATTGATAAGCATGCTTGAGTAACTTTTGCCTTTGGGTTTTTGATTAATTGTGCTTCATCGAGGATCGCATATCGAAATTTATTCTGATCGAGCAGGTGTCTATGCCTACGAAGTTGGGTATAACTTGCAATCCAAAGGCAGGGGGCAATATTTGGTGAAAACTGATTTTCCTTATTCAGAATTTTGATTTTAATTTTAGGAAATCTTTGTTTTGCTTCTTTTACCCAAACAGGAACGACGGATGCTGGGCAGGTTACTAAGTCAGGTAATTCCTGTTTTGAGTTGCCTGCGAGAATTGCCAATGTCTGAACGGTTTTTCCTAAGCCCATTTCGTCAGCAAGCAAACCATGGCAACCCAGATCATGTAGGCTATTAAGATGAGCAATACCATCTTTTTGATAAGGCCGTAGAAAGGAAAACTTCTTGTTTTCCTTATTTTTCTGAGGTTTGGTAATTGCGGATTGCCAATCAGCTAGTTTCCCGTCTGGTCTAGCAGTTAAGTACTTTCGTGCAAAGAGAGAAAATAACATGTAGCGAGGCCAATTTGTCCGTTTTGAGTCTCCACGATTCCTCTGCCACCATTCAAAGTCTTCTAACTGGTCCTTATCCAAGCGAACTAATCCATGACCACGGATAAAGGTAGTGCCATTACGAGCTTTAGCAATTCTTTTGCCGTGCTCACGTCCTAGACGGTGAGCGCCAATCTGAAAGTTTTCACGAAGAGTCATCTCTTCGTTTTTCTTACTTCTTGCTTCAATTTCCCAGGTTAATTTTCGTTGGCCGTGGCGAAGTAATTGTGCGTCTCCCTCAAATTGGAGTGCGAATGTTTTTTCCCAGAGAGGCAGAATGTCATCAGCGAATAGAGCTATTTTTTTCCAGTCTTTCAAGCGAAACAAACCTTTTGTTTTTTCAAAAATAAAGTTTTGCTTTCCGCTTTCAGCGACAAAATTCATTAAGCTTGGGCGATCTGTGTTTTCGAGCTTTTCATCTTCAGAAGATGCATATGCCTGTTGTTTATTTTTTGGGGAAATTTGCCAAAATGGGGTGGCTGTTAATCCATTTGCTGAAGACACTTCGATAAGGATTAAGAGCGGTATAGTTGAACCATTCTTATTTTCTGTTTCTGAACTATTATTAGATACAGGCTGTTTATCTGAGTTAGTTTCTTGCTTTTCGGTTTCGGGTAAAGAAGGTTGTTCGAGCAAGGGGTCTTCTTCATGAATCTCAGCAACTAATTCTTCGATTTCATAAAGGCCGGCAGTGCCAAGGGCGATTCCCACACTGTCATCTTGCGAAGAAGTTCGGATTTCGGGTTTCTGCTGGTTCCATTCAATTACAGAGTAGGTTTCTACTCGATTGACCTTCCGAGTGACAATGATTTGGCTGGGCTGAATATCAAGTGAGGATAGTGTTCCTTCTCGGTAGAAAACCCTGCCTTTTTGCAAATTTTCTTTACTAATAAATCTTTCCCAATCACATTCTGAAAGTCGGAATAGCCATGCCTCCACCGCATTTCTGGTGAAGGTTCTTGCAGGGCCGTTAGAGATCATAAAGTAAGAGGATAAAATTATAGTAAACCCCTCAATTTACTTTTTCTTCCACTTTATTCGCAAGTGGAAATGTGTATTTAGGTTAGAAAGTTATCAACAATGGAATGTTATGGGGGGCAGGAATGTTTAATATTTTAATGCCCATTTATAGACATCTTCATAGTGCTTTGCGGCTAAGTCCCATGAACAATGGGAATGCAGACTATTCTTTCTGGTTTTTTTAAATAACGATTGGTCTTGGTACAGCTCAATAGCTCTGTGAATAACCTCGAGCAACGCATTTGATGATGCGTCCTCAAATAGAAAACCATTTGGGTTCTTATTTTCTCCCTTTAGATCTCTAATTGTATCCGCAAGTCCGCCGGTTTTGCGTCCAATAGGAATGGAACCATAAGCCATTGCATATTGCTGTGCTAATCCACAAGGCTCGAACCTACTTGGCATAATAAAAAAATCAGAACCAGCAAAGATCCTTCTTGCTAGGCCATCATCAAAACCAATGAATGTGCTGATACAGTTAGGAAACCTTTTTTCCAACTTGACGAACAATTCTTCTTCCTCCTTACATCCACTTCCCAGTAAAATAAATTGAGCAGTTGAGCCTGAGGCTAAGGATGGGATCACATCAGCGAGTAAATCGAGCCCTTTTTGATGATATAATCTAGAAACGACCCCAAAAACTGGAGTTTTTTCATCGTATGGTAGTTTCATTTCTTTAAGTAGGGAGATTTTATTTTCTCTTTTTCCATTATCAGGATCAGAAGGTGAAATGAAATTATTGAGCGCCTGATCGGTCATTGGATTCCAACTCTTCTGGTCGATTCCATTTAAAATTCCAATTAAATCTGCAGCACGATATTGTAAACAAGTTTCAAGACCATGCCCATAATGTTCAGTTTTTATTTCATCTGCGTATGTTGGACTAACAGTGGTGATTTTATTCGCATGCTGGATTCCACCTTTCAATAAATTCATCGATTGAAAGTGATCAAATCCATCAATTCCAGAGTAGAGAGAAGGGAGTCCAGATAATTTAAATGTTTCTTTGTGGAACGAACCCTGGTGCTCTAAGTTGTGAATTGTAAGAACTGAGCGAGCTTGATTAATTTTCTTTAATCGAGAATTTTTAAAATTCAGGTAGGCTGGTAAAGATGCAGCCATCCAATCATGTGCATGAAAGATATCTGGTGACCAACCTGTTATTTTTTCAATTAATAATGCAGATTGGCACAATGCAAAGCAACGAATTGGATTATCTTGGTAATCACCATTTTCATCTGCATAAATTCCTGGACGATCAAAAAGTATATCATTTTCTAGCAAATAAACTGGAATGCTAGACTCACCCAGTCGTGTTTCCTTAATTTTTGATTCATATGTGCGGGAACCATATTTAAGCTTAAATTTAGTAGGCAATGTTTGAGCGGGTAATTCTTTACATTCTCGATGGAGAGGGCATATGACCCTTACATCTACACCGATTTCATGAAGTGCGAGGGGGAGGGCACCCACCACATCCCCCAATCCACCTGCACGAACTATGGGACCAACTTCTGGGCTAACAAAAAGAACTTTCATGACTGATTTTTATCTTAATAAAAGAAACTCAAAAAAGATAAGATGAAGGCTTGGCAACTTGAATCGATCTTTTATGAATATTCCAGACTTGCGGTGGGTGAATGAGAAGTTGTATAATTACAGAATAAAATGAGTATCATTCCTTCATATTTTAAAATGAAGCACAGCCGGCAACTTTGCTTGGCAAAGTGCTGATTTTACAAAGTTTAACTCAATTTCTCTGCATATGCTAAGGACTACTTTACTTGATTGTATTTCTTAATGTGAATTCTGTCTATGGCTGAACGAACTTTAGAATTCGATTCTGAAAGAGAATTTCATAAGCTTTACGATGAAAAGCCTAGCAACCTTACATCGATTGAGCAGATTTTTAGTGTGAATTTGGTTGCTCGTGGTTGCTCACTTCAAATGAGGGGCACTGATCAGAGCATAGAAAAATGCGAAGAACTTTTCGCTCTTCTCAAATTAGGAACAGAGCACGGGTTTACTCCTCGGGGGGCAGACTTTTTACGCTTTTTAGAAAAAATTGCTTCTGGGGAGTCCAAAGAACTTCACGAATTACTTTCAAACCCATTGGTGCTAAAGATACGAAAAAGATCAATTGTACCTAGAAATTTAGGCCAAAGGCATTTTCTTGACCTGATTCTAAAAAAGGACCTAGTGTTTGGCATTGGACCAGCGGGCACAGGGAAAACCTTTTTAGCTATGATTGTTGCTTTACATGCTTTACTTGAAGGACAAGTTCAGCGAATCGTTCTTGCACGCCCTGCTGTTGAAGCAGGAGAAGCTTTAGGTTTTTTACCTGGTGATTTAGAAGAAAAGCTCCTTCCTTATTTGAGACCGCTTTACGATGCTATGGACGAGGTTCTTGGTCCTGTCGATGCACGAAAGTTGATCGAAACTGGTGTAGTTGAGATTGCGCCTTTGGCATACATGAGAGGTCGAACTTTGAGCAATTGTTTTGCTCTACTCGATGAGGCTCAAAATACAACCAGATCTCAAATGATGATGTTTCTTACTCGGTTAGGAGAGGGAAGTAAAATGGTTGTGACTGGAGATGTTACGCAGATCGATTTGCCACCCCGGCAAGAGTCAGGATTGGTGGAGGCTCGTAATTTGCTTTCGAAAGTCGATGGAATTCATTTTCATGAATTTGATCATGGGGATGTCGTTCGTCACCCACTTGTGAGTAAAATTATTTCAGCTTACGAGTCTTAATCTTAACTTTTGATTTTACCTATGGAAGAAAATAAATCATCACGTAAGAAAAGTGTTCGTGAGCTTGCTCGTCGGAGAAAAAGTTTAGAAGAGGGAAATGATGACATTAAACAATTCAAAGGATTTCGTCTGTTTTGGGAAAGCTTTGGTAAGCAAGGTTTTTTTACTTTAATCTTCGCGACTTCTATTGTTTTTATTTGCTTCGTTGGTCAAGATCCTCCGGGCTTAAGATCACTTGGTGAGGTTGCGCCTGAAAATATATATTCGGACCGTTCTTTTTCGTATGAAAGTGAGATCAGAAGGCTTGAAGCGGAGGAGTGGATTCGCAGTAGTACGCCTAGAGAATTCTCAATAAATTTTTCCGGAGAAGAAAGTTTTAAGAAAGCCATTATTCGCTTAGAGGAAGGATTGGTTTTACTTAATTCGATGGATAAGGATGCTCGATTAATTGCGGGAGAATCATTAAGAGAGGAGTTGGGTTCTAATTTCAACCTGAAAGTTAGTCAGGATGAATTTGACGCCCTTTTCCAATGGCGGAATTTTGCCAGCACCGATAGTTTTTTTGAAATTATTACAAACCTTTTGGGAGAATTGCATTTAACCGGGGTGGTGAAATTTCCCTCTGTCGATCAGAAGTTCTTATCAGAATCGAACGCTACCAGTCGAATTAATGCAACAATGCTTAACCTTGCAAATAATCTGATAGTTATTGAAGGAATTGACAATGGATTAAGGTTTAATCTTGTAGCGGAAATTCTTTCACCCATATACCCTCATTTCTCCAGGCATTTGATCGAATTGAAGGAACACTTGAGTAATGATGGACCATTTCCTGAATCAGGTTTATTGCTTGAGGACTTTATTGAAAGCGGAGACGAAAATTCATCATTTTCAGCTCAACAATTTAGGAATGACTTTGCAGATCATCTCGCATCCTTCGTGAAGAAAGGTTTATTTCTAAGAGATATCGACCGTGAAGCCACTACTGCTGCACAAAATCGTGCCATTGCTGAAATGGATCGACCTGTTGTTGAGGTGGAAGAGGGTGATTTGATTCTCAAAAAAGGGAATATGCTTACCGAGAGTGATCTTGAGAAATTTAGGGAATTTCTTTCTTTAACGGAAGAAGATCGAGATCTTTTGCCTAAAAGAATTTTTATTACCTTGGGAACATTCTTAATTGCGGTTTTTTATATCAGTCTAGTTCTTCCCAATTTTTGGAGGGATACCATTCGGTCGACCATTGTCGCAGTTGCTATCATTGCTAATCTTTGTCTGTCACGATTTATACTTGAGCTTGGGTCAACCGAATTGTTTGGAGGGAATTCGCTACTCGTTGGCTTGATTCCCTATTTAATCCCTGTCGCATTCGCTCCAATGATTGTAATGATAACTGTTGGACCTAGGATGGCTGCACTTTCAGCCTTAATGACCAGCGTATTTCATGCAACTATGCAAAATGCTGGAATTGAAGCTCTTGCCATCTCCTTGGGCGCGGCATTAGCGGGTGCTTATTTTTGTAGGGACATGCGTCTGCGTGGAAGTGCCCTGAAAGCGGGAGCCATGGCCGGTCTCACAGGGGCCTTACTTGCACTGGGGGTTGCTTTTGCATCAGGAAGTGGAGGCATTTCGTCTATTCATCATGCTCTTGCTTCTCTATTAATGGGAGTGTTTACCGGCGGTCTGGTGCTTGCGGCAATGCCTTTAATTGAGAATGGATTTAAGGTTGCTACAGATGCAACTTTATTTGAATTAACTGATTTTAATCACCCTCTTCTTCGCAGAATGCAAGTTGAGGCACCTGGTAGTTACCATCATAGCCTAATGGTTGCAAATTTGTCAGAGAATGCAGCCCTCGCGGTCGGAGCCAATCCAATTTTATGTCGTGCCTGCTCTCTTTTTCACGATATCGGGAAAATGACTCAACCTCATTATTTTACTGAGAATCAGGGAGAATTTGGGAATCCACATAATCGTCAAAACCCTGCCATGAGTGCATTGATTATTAAAAGTCATGTTAAGGAGGGAATTGAAATGGCTCGTGATAGCGGATTACCTAAAATTATTAGGGATGTAATTCGGCAGCATCACGGAACAACCTTAGTGAAATATTTCTATCATCAAGCAAAACAAAAAATCCGTCAGGAAAAATTGCCTTACGGCGAACCTGATGTCGAAGAGCCAGATGAATCGACCTATCGTTACGATGGACCAAAACCGAGGTTTAAAGAGAGTGCCATTATCTTTTTTGCAGATTCTGTTGAGGCTGCTGCACGAAGTCTGCCTAAAGTTACTCAACATAGTATTGAGGAATTACTTGAGAAGATTTTTCAAGACCGGTTGGATGATAATCAATTAGATGAATGTCCGCTAACTTTGGAGGAGGTGGCAAAAATTAAGAGAAGTTTTACGACAACGACCTTAAATATGCTTCATTCCCGAATCGAGTACCCAGAAGAAGATAAAATTGAAAATTCTTCCAAGGGAGCATCGCACCCTTCTCAACCAAATAAATCTTGATCACCATTGAAATTGGGAATTTCTATCCTAATCTTTCCTTTAATGAAGAAAGGGTGAGGAGGTTTTTTGAACGAATTTTCCTTCTTCACGATCATCATGTTTCGGGTGTGTTATCCATTGCATTCCTCAATAAATTAGCCCATTCCAAAATTCATGGTGAGTTCTTACAAGATTTTCGCCCCACCGATGTAATTACTTTTCCAGCTGATCCAGATAATGAATTAATTGGAGAAATCTGCGTTTCCGTTGATCAGGCTATCGAGGAAGCATCCCATCGAGAATTGCCGTTTGCTCAGGAACTTAGCCTTTACTTGGTTCATGGCTGGTTGCACCTTGTTGGTTTTGACGATCAAAATGAAGATGACCGTAAAATTATGAGATGTGAAGAAGCAAATGCCCTGAGCGTAATAGAAAAAGATGAACTGTGGCCTGATTTTCTTCTCGCACCACTCAGCATTGAGGATTAGCAAAAAGAGGAGTGTCTTCTAAAACAACTATTTCAAGAAAATTTCGCAACGCGTTTCTCACGGGGTTGCTGATTTTTCTTCCTCTTGGCACAACGATCTTTGTATTAGATTTTCTTCTTAATCTGTTCAAAGATCCTGCCACCCGACTTGCTACTCAATTTGGGTTGAGTGAAGAAAGCTTTTTTTTTGGGCTTGAATCCCTGCTTGGATTGTTGGGCTTGGTGGTTGGAGTTTTAGCTCTTACCGTCCTTGGTTTTTTGTCTAACTATGTGTTGGGGAAATTTTTTATTTCTTCTGCCGAGAAGGCACTTGGTAAAGTCCCGTTCATCAATACTGTATATCGTTCTGTTAAGCAAATTGTCGAAACTTTTGGTAAAGAAAATAGAGCTGTATTTAAGAGGGTTGTATTAATTGAATACCCTAGACCCAACTGCTTTGTGCTCGGTTTCCTTACAAACGATGCATCTGGTGAAACTGTCGAGGTTATTGGACAACCCCTTACAAATGTCTTTGTTCCTACAACGCCAAACCCAACAAGTGGTTTTCTACTTATGCTTCCTCCAGAAGATATTTTTAACCTTAACATGTCGGTTGGTGATGGTATGAAAATGTTAATTTCAGGAGGTGCGGTTATTCCTCCATCAACTGCAAAAAAATTGAAAGCAAACGAAGAGATTTCTGCTTCCATTAAAAATAAGCATAAAACTTCTCCATCTTCAGATTAAATTTTGATGCCCGCTTTAGCGCAAACTATTGAGGGCACGATTCTCAATCGAGTTGAAACTGGGGAGTCTCATCTTCGAATCTCTTTGTTCTCTGGGAAAAATGGTCTAAAATTAGTTTTGCTTAGAATTTATAAACGAAATCGTTCAGTTCCCCCTCCCGATCTTTTTGATGATGTTGAATTTAATGTAAATATTCCCCGAAACGGTAGTGGACTTCCTTTCGTAAAGGATTTTCAAATCATTAAAAAAAGGGCAAAGGTTGCTCATCATCATTTACGTTTTCAAATCGCATCATCCTTAGCTCGTTTATTTCTCGATAATGGCTATCACTTGCAAGATACAATTCCCGTATACCAACTTTTGCTCAATGCATTAAGTGCATTGGAGTCTGGTCTGGATCCTATGACAATTTGGTTGAAAACTCTTTTTCGTTTTGGTCGTAATGAGGGATTGCCAGTTAAGCAGGATTGGTTGGCAAATCTTAACCGAGATGAAAACCAGTTTGCAATTTTTACTTTAAATACACCATTAGCTGAACAAGAGCCCAAGGCTGATAAGGTGCTCAATTTAGTTCACTCACTTCGATCCTGGCTAAATGCAGAGACTGAACTTAGATGTTAATTGTGAAGATTGAAATGTAAGTAGCGAATACTTTGAAAAAGAATTTTCCTGCTAAATTTTTATTTTATATTTACAAAATAAGCATTGCGTCGCCATAGGAGAAGAAACGGTATTTTTTTTCAATTGCTTCGCTGTAAAGTTCCTTAAGTTTGGCAAGCCCATCTGTGTTTTCATTATCTATAAAAGCAGCGACCAGGCAAAGTAGAGTTGAACCTGGAAGGTGAAAGTTAGTAAGCAAGTGATCGACGCCCAAAAAAGAATAGGGCGGGCGAATAAAGAGATTAGTTTCAGCCCGGGTTGTTTGTTCTGGGTGGGCATCATCTTTTAATAAGAAGTGTTCTATGGTTCGAACTGTTGTTGTACCTACTGCAAGTTTTTTTATCTGAGTATCCCGAAGCACTCGCTTGGTACTTGGGATTAATGTATAGTCTTCGGCATGCATCGGATGGTCCTCGACTCTTTCGCTCTCAATCGGGCGAAAAGTGCCTATCCCTACAGAAAGCGTCAGGTCGTGAATTGAGTGCCCACTTTTTACAAGACTTTTTAATATTTGGGGAGTGAAGTGAAGTCCAGCAGTTGGGGCAGCAATAGCTGTTCGATGTTCCTTTTTTCCATAGACTGTCTGATATCTCAGTTCATCTTCTTCATTTGCTGGTCTTCGAACATAAGGTGGAAGCGGTAGTTTTCCAAGTCGCTGAGCGAGTGCAGGGGGATCAATATCTTTAATTAAATGAAATTGAACTAAGTACTCTCCACCAGGGAGTGATTCAATCACCTTGGCAGAATATTCGTTGGGGCGTCCAAACGATTGAGCCTTCGAAGTTTTTCGACCAGGCTTGAGTAAACATTTCCAAGTATTTGTTGATTTATCGGCACAACGGAGCAATAGGCATTCAACTGACCCTCCGCTCGATCTTACTCCAAAAAGGCGAGCTTTAAGCACAGAAACATCATTTCGAAAAATAGCTAACCCTTGAGGAAGTATGTCTTTGAGTTCACTAAAAAAATGGTGGCTGAATTGATTACTATCGCGATTGTATAATAGTAAACGCGATTGATCTCTGCATTTACTTGGAGATTGAGCAATTAATTCGTTTGGTAATTGGTAACTTAGTTCTGTGGTAAACATGAATTTATCTTTTAAAACTCATCGACAAGCGAAGATCAATCGCCTAACAATTCAAACTCAACCTTTAACCTGTTTTCTTTTATGAGTGAAAAAGAGTCCATTGATTTAGTGCACCCTCCTGTATCCGTTTCCAGTAATGCACACATCGGAAATATGCATGCTTATCTTGAGCAGTACAAAAGAAGTATTGAAGAACCTAGTGATTACTGGGGAGAGATCGCGGAAAATTTTCATTGGTTTAAAAAATGGAATCAAGTTCGGTCATACAACTACAATATGGACAAGGATCGAATAGATATTAGTTGGTTTGAGGGGGCAAAAACTAATGTTTGTTTTAATTGCGTTGATCGACATCTCGAAATCCGTCCAAATAAAACAGCTATAATTTGGGAGGGTAATGAACCGGGCGAGGATAATACGATGAGTTATCGGGATCTTCATCGGCAAGTTTGTAAGTTTGCCAATGTATTAAAAAGTCGAGGAGTTCGAAAAGGGGATCGTGTTTCTATTTACATGCCTATGGTCGTTGAGGCCACAGTCGCAATGTTGGCTTGTGCTCGGATTGGGGCAATTCACTCGGTGGTTTTTGGCGGTTTTTCCGCAGAAGCACTGGCAGATCGAATTGTGGATTCGACTTGCAAAACTTTAATAACCGCAAATGGAACATTCCGCGGAGCAAAAGCTATCCCAATGAAGCCTAATGCTGATCAAGCTATGGATCGTGCATCCTTGCAGATGGGAGAGGATGTGGAAACTTGTATTGTTGTACGCCGGGTGGGAGAAGAAGCTGGAATTAAGTGTGAAATGAGGGACGGACGGGACCTTTGGTGGGATGAAGCAATGGAAGAGGCAAGCGAAGAGTGCCCTTGTGAAGAGATGGGTGCGGAGGATCCCCTCTTTATTTTGTACACATCCGGTTCCACCGGAAAACCTAAAGGAGTTTTACATACAACGGCCGGTTACATGGTGTATACCGCGACTACCCATAAGTATATATTCGATTATCACGAAGAAGATATTTACTTTTGTGCTGCAGATATTGGTTGGATAACTGGGCATTCTTACATTGTTTATGGGCCACTTGCGAACGGAGCGACTACATTAATGTTTGAAAGTATTCCTACCTACCCAAACCCCGATCGGTATTGGCAAGTAATTGAAAAATGGAAAGTTAACCAATTTTATACCGCTCCCACTGCAATAAGAGCAATTGCAGCGGCAGGGGAGGAGTGGCCTAAAAAGTATAAAATGGAAAGTTTGCGGATTTTAGGCAGCGTGGGAGAGCCTATAAACCCAGAAGCATGGAGGTGGTACCATAGGAACGCCGGAAAGGAGAAATGTCCAATTGTGGATACTTGGTGGCAGACTGAAACCGGTGGCATTCTAATTTCGCCAATTCCTGGGGCAACTCCCCTCAAACCAGGTTCTGCAACCTTTCCATTTTTTGGAGTAAAACCAATTTTGCTTGATCCGCAGTCTGGAGAGGAGATCAAAGGAAATGGAGTAAGCGGTGTCTTAGCGATCGAAGAGCCTTGGCCTGGTCAGATGCGTACTATTTATGGAGATCATGAGCGTTTTGAGAGTACTTATTTTCAACAGTATAAAGGTTATTATTTTACCGGAGATGGTTGTAGAAGAGATGCTGATGGTTACTATTGGATTACAGGTCGTGTAGACGATGTGATCAATGTATCAGGTCATCGTATGGGGACGGCAGAAGTCGAGAGTGCATTGGTAGCACATATTAATGTGGCCGAAGCCGCAGTTGTTGGTTTTCCTCATGAGGTTAAGGGGGAGGGCATCTATGCATTTGTAACTTTAAATGGAGGTGTCGAATACAGCGAAGACTTAAGGTCGGAATTGAAGCAGCAAGTTCGAAGGGTTATTGGGCCGATTGCAACGCCCGATCAAATTCATTGGGCTCCAGCACTTCCTAAAACAAGATCTGGTAAAATTATGAGGAGGGTTTTACGAAAGATAGCGACTAATCAAATTGATCAAATTGGAGATGTCTCAACTTTGGCTGATCCAAGTGTGGTTGAAGAGCTAATTGCGAATAGGTGAATAACCTTTTTTCTTGGCACTCGCCAAATTGAGAAATTTCCTTCATGGAAAGATATTAGAAAATGAAAATTTACTTAAATGGAGATTTAGTTGCAAAAGAAGATGCTAAGATATCTGTCTTCGATCACGGTTTACTATATGGAGATGGAGTTTTTGAGGGAATTCGTTTGTACAATGGATGTGTCTTTAAGCTAGATGAGCATCTAGAGCGATTGGAGTATTCGGCCAAAGCAATTTTGCTCGATTTACCTTTAGACCGTGAACAAATGAAAAAAGCGGTATGCGATACATGCCGAGCTAACGACCTAGAAAATGGATATGTTCGTTTAGTGGTGACTCGGGGACCAGGGCACCTCGGGTTAACGCCAGATGGATGTGGACCGGCGGGAGTTATTATCATCGCAGACGATATTCAGTTGTATCCGGAAGAGCTCTACCAAAAAGGTTTAAAAATTATTTCGGTACCAACTCGTCGAATTAATGCTTCCGCACTTCCACCTGCGGTAAAGAGTCTGAATTATCTGAATAATATATTGGCGAAGATAGAAGCGAAGAAGGTTGGTTTTCAGGAAGCTTTGATGCTTAATGATAAAGGGGAAGTTGCAGAGTGCACAGGAGATAATGTATTTATTATTTCAAAGGGTATACTTTACACTCCCCCTCTCGATTCCGGTTCTCTGAGAGGTATTACCCGAGGTTCGGTTATTGACTTAGCCCAAGAGCTTGACTTGCCTTGCAAGGAGCAAGCGTTGACTAGATACGACCTTTGGACTGCGGACGAGTGTTTTTTAACAGGGACTGCTGCAGAGGTTATTCCCTGCGTGGAAGTTGATCATCGACAAATCGATAATGGAAGTCCCGGTATTATGACTCGCCGCTTAATTGCACTTTTTCGTGAAAAGGTTTTAACTGATGGAGTACAATTAAATCCATAATTCTACAGTCACCTTTTACCGTTTTTAAAAGTTGGCGCATCATATGCGTTGAGTTTTATTATTAAAAGAACTAGTATATATTTAAATTAATTCTTATGAAGTGTCACCATTGCGATAAACAAGCCACTGTTCACCTTACGCAAATTCTTAACGGACAAATGCATAAGATGGATCTATGCGAAAGCTGTGCTCAAGCCAAAGGAGTAACGAACCCTGAAAACCTTTCTATTAGCAACCTAATGGATAAAGTTGAGCTGGAGGTCGATTCAGGTACGACGGAAATGGTCTGTGAAAGCTGTGGAACTACTCATCAGGAATTTAAGAAAGGTGGGCGCTTAGGTTGTGAAGCATGTTATCATGTCTTTCGTCCGGTGTTAGACCCATTGCTTGATGGTATGCATGCCGGAATTAAGCATCTTGGTAAAGTGCCAGCAGGTTCTGAGTCCAGAATTCATTTCGAGCAATCCATTGAAATTTTGCGTGGTAAGTTACAAACCGCGGTAGAAAAAGAAGATTTTGAAAAGGCCGCTGAATTAAGAGATCAATTAAGAGATTTGCAGAATCAGTCGACTGCTGTTTAAGTCACTTATTTATGTTTCACAATATTTTAAACAGGGAATCTAAGGGAAAAAAGCAGCCAAAGGCTATCCCCGTGACTTTGAGCACCCGTATTCGTTTAGCTCGGAACTTAAGGCAATTCCCTTTTCCTGGTCGTGCTGAAGTGTCCCAGAAACGTGCTGTGTTATCTAAGTGTATCGATGCAATGAGTGGCATCAAAGGGCTAAATAATTCGATCTCCGTGCAGGTTGATGATCTTAGCGAGTTAGATCGTCAAATTTTAGTTGAGCAACATTTGATTAGCCCTGAACTGTCACAAGTTGAAGAAGGTTCTGGGATCGTACTTACCCCAGATCGTTCCTGTTGCATAATGATAAACGAAGAGGATCATTTACGAATACAGGTTCTTCGCCCCGGTTTAGATTTTGGTTCGGTTTGGAAGCATGTAGATGAAGTGGATTCTGGAATAGAATCCGCAATAAATTATGCATATGATGGTGAACTGGGTTTTCTCACTGCTTGTCCTACAAACCTAGGGACTGGGATGAGGGCATCAGTAATGATGCATCTACCGGGCTTAGTAATGTCCAAAAATATGGATAAAGTTATCAATGCTGTTAATCAGTTGGGAATTGCAGTTCGTGGCCTATTTGGTGAAGGGTCAGACGCAAACGGAAGCATTTTTCAAATTTCCAATCAACAAACTTTGGGAGAATCAGAATCTGCAATTATTGATCGTTTAAACTCTACCTTGCAGAGCTTAGTTAGCCAAGAGAATTTTGCCAGAGAGAAGCTTTTGCAGGACGACCGGTCTCGTTTAATTGATAAAATGAGCCGAGCAATTGGAAGTTTGAAAACATGCCACCTTATTCAAAGTGCTGAAGCAATGGATCTTCTTTCTCTCATACGCCTAGCGACAGATTTTGGTATGCTACCCGAAAAATATCGTGGACTTGCGGATCGGATGTTCATTGAGGTTCAGCCCGGTCATGTTCAATTGTCTGCAGGGAAAGCAATCGAACCATCCCAGCGAGATGTATTGCGTGCTGAATTGTTAAGGAATCATTTCGTGCGTGCGCCTTTGCTTGACTTATCTAGCCACTAGTTGACTTTGTACAATTGAAAGTTATAAATTTATATTATGTCTGAACCGATGAGTAATTTTACGCCTCGTGCACAGCAGGTCCTAGCACTTGCACGCAAAGAGGCAGATCGTTTTCACCACAACTATGTTGGGACTGAGCATATCTTGCTAGGATTGATTAATTTAGGGCAAGGGGTTGCGGTCAATGTCTTGCAGAAGATGGGGCTTGACCTAGATACTGTTCGCCAAGCTGTTGACGAACAGGTTGGTCTTGGCCCTGAGGCTAAACCATCAGGAAATGTGCCTTATACTCCTCGAGTTAAAAAGGTCTTGGCCTTGGCAGGAAAAGAAGCAAAGTCATTAAATCACAGCTATGTGGGAACCGAGCATATTTTACTCGGTTTACTTCGTGAGGGTGAAGGGGTTGCTGCTCGAGTGCTTAAGTCCTTAGATATTGATGTTGAGCGTTGTAGGAATGAGATTCTCTCTGAACTTGATCCGAATTTCTCTTCAAGCGAAGAGTCGGAAGCTTCTATTGCCGGAAGCGGTAATGCAGGAGATGACAAGGGAAAGGATCAAAAAACTCCTGCTTTAAAAGCATTTGGTCGTGACTTAACTGAGATTGCCAAAAAAGGCGAAATGGATCCGGTTGTTGGTCGTGAGCAAGAAATCCGTCGTATGACTCAAGTCCTTTGTCGCCGGACTAAAAATAACCCTGTTTTGATAGGAGAGGCGGGAGTTGGAAAAACTGCAATAGTGGAAGGTTTAGCCCAACAAATCGCCTCCGGGATGGTTCCTGAAAACCTGTTGGATAAAAAGGTTGTTACCTTGGACTTGGCATTAATGGTTGCGGGCACAAAATATCGAGGTCAATTCGAGGAACGCATCAAAGCGGTCATGGACGAATTGAGAAAAGCCAAAAACATTATTATCTTTATCGACGAGTTACACACCATTGTTGGTGCGGGTGCAGCTGAAGGTGCAATGGATGCATCGAATATCTTTAAACCTGCACTTAGTCGAGGAGAACTTCAATGTATCGGTGCAACAACATTGGCCGAATATAGGAAATACATCGAGAAAGATAGTGCTTTGGATCGTAGGTTCCAATCAGTTAAAGTTGAGGCTCCATCTGTTGCAGATACAGTTTTGATATTGAAGGGGATACGCCCCAAATATGAAGAACATCACAATGTCAATTTCACAGATAAATCCCTTGAAGCCGCAGCAAAATTAACTGATCGTTATGTTACGGGTAGGTTTTTGCCTGACAAAGCTATTGATGCTATTGATGAAGCAGGTGCTCGCTCACGAATGGAGTCCCTTTCCCGACCTCCTGAAATCGAGAATTTATCTGATGAAATAAAAGAGGTGTGTGCATTGAAAGAATCCGCAATCTCTGATCAAAATTTTGAAGAGGCTGCAGAAGCTAGAGATAAGGAGAAAAAATTACGTGCTAAAAGGGATAGGGTTCTAGAAAATTGGAAAAAGACTCGAGAAGAGAAAAGAGCATCCGTGGACGAGGACGATATGCTTCAAGTTATTGCAGACTGGACTGGCATACCGTTGAACCGTATGGAAGCAAAAGAATCCAAAAGGCTTCTCAAACTCGAAACGGAACTTCGTAAGCAAATCATTGGTCAGGATTTTGCTACTGAAGTGGTTTCCAAAGCATTGCGCCGGTCGCGAGCTGATTTGAAAGACCCCAAGCGCCCAATTGGATCCTTTATGTTTCTTGGACCAACTGGGGTAGGCAAGACTCATCTTGCAAAAGTATTAGCTGAAAGAATTTTTGGTGACCAAGAGTCTCTCATTCAAATTGATATGTCCGAGTACATGGAAAAGCATGCTGTCTCTCGTATGATTGGTTCTCCCCCTGGATATGTTGGACATGAAGAGGGTGGACAGTTAACTGAGGCGATTCGCCGCAAACCATACTCCGTTATCTTGTTTGACGAGATTGAGAAAGCTCATCCTGATGTGACTCAAATTCTGCTGCAAATTCTTGAAGATGGTAGACTTACGGATAGTTTAGGTAGGAAAGTTGATTTTCGGAACACTATTTTGATAATGACTTCCAATGTTGGAGCTCACATTCTTCAAAGAAATAGTTCATTGGGATTTTCTGCAGGAAATGCAGATGATGATTTTGATAAGACCAAAGACAAAATCATGGACGAAGCAAAAAAATCATTTAAGCCTGAATTCCTCAACCGGCTAACGGAAATTGTTATTTTCCGTCCTTTGGTAAAGGAAAGCATGCGTGCGATCGTAGATCTCGAACTCAAAAAGTTAACTGACAGATTAAAGGACAAGAAACTTAAACTTAAAATATCTGATAAAGTTAAAGAGTTTTTGATTGAAAAGGGATATGACAACAAGCTTGGAGCCCGTCCCTTGCGTAGAGCAGTTGAAAAGTACCTTGAAGATTCTTTGGCCGAAGAAGTTCTTGCTGGCAGTTTGAGGAAGAATAAAGCCATTAGTGTTTTAATTACTGATGAAGAAGAGCCTAGCTTATATTTCAGTCAAGATGATGGAGGAGACAAAGTTTCTGTTGCCCCATCTTCTAAAGCAGATAAAAAATCTGCTGATTCTTAATTGTTTTTCCTACGAAGCCCTTGCCTTTTTCATTAACCTAAAGTGTAACTGTACCTATGCAAAGATCCCTTATTCTCTTAAAGCCTGATTGTATTCAAAAAGCCATAGTTGGCCAAGTTATTAGCCGTTTTGAAGATTCTAGCTACTCCATAATTGCTTGTAAAATGATACAGCTTGATGAAACACTACTCAATGAGCACTATGCCCATGTTGCTGAATTGCCATTTTTTCCTGAAATCGCAGAGTTTATGAGCTCCTGTCCAGTACTAGCATTAGTACTTGAAGGTGAAAATGTTATCCAAGGAGTTCGGGATCTTATTGGACCAACCGATTCCACAGTTGCACCTAAAGGAACTATTCGAGGAGACCTTGGTACAGATCGAATGAAAAATGTCGTCCACGCCTCTGATAGCCCTGATTCTGCTCTCGCAGAAATCAACAGGTTTTTTGATGCAGATCAAATTGTTTCTTAACTCCCTAGTTGGATAAGGGTACAAACGGCGAAAGCCGCGATTCCTTCCATTCTGCCGATTGCACCGATTGTTTCATTTGTTGTAACTTTAAGGCCAATACTACTTTCTTGTGTATTCATAGTGGCAGAAAGAGATTTTTTGATCTTCGCAACATGTTTGGCAAGCTTAGGTTTTTCTGCAATAATTGTAAGGTCAACATTACCTATCTGATATTTTCGGTCGAGCCCTTCATTGATTGCCTTTCTTAGTATTATTTTTGAATCAATATTCTTATTTTTCTCATCAGTATCCGGAAAGTAGTGTCCGATGTCAGGGAGTGCTAATGCTCCGAGAATTGAATCTGCAAGCGCATGTGTTAGGCAGTCTGCATCCGAGTGTCCGAGCAAGCCGAGATGAAATGGTATTTCAACTCCTCCCAAAATTAATTTTCTGCCTGCAATCAAGCGATGTAGGTCATATCCATGCCCTATACGAATAGGTAGCTCATTATTTTTCATTAAGATAAAAGAAATTCCAGATAGGGCCAGTCGGCCGAAGATGTAATTTTTGGGTTTGGGTAATTCGGGTTAAATAACGAAACTTTTTTACCTATTAATTCAAGTACTGATACTTCATCTGTTGTTAAAACCTTTTCTTTTTTTACTAGTTTCATTCCATGTTCAAGCCAGTCTTTTCTCGAAACTTGAGGTGTTTCCATAATCCACAGCTTAGATCGGTCGACAGATCTTGTATGGCAAGGAGAGAGCGGTTTGGCAGTGTTATGGTTTTGGATTTGTTTAAGTGTATCATGTACTGGCTTGGCGATCACAACCGCACCAGTTTCCTGAACAATTGTACCTAATTCATTAATTGTTTTTGCCTGAATCATTGGGCGTGCACAATCATGCACATACACAAATTTACAGGTTTTAGGGCAATTTGCTAATGCATTTGCAACTGAATCTTTTCTTTCAATACCTCCACGAACTAAGATCGGCTTGAAAGCTCGATTTAGATTAGTATGAGCAAGTTCTATTTGTTCAAGTAAAAGGTCTTTTTGTTCTGTTTCACGATATACTACTACTGCATTGTCAATGATTGAAGATTCCAGGAATGCTCGGTAACTCAATTGAAAGGCATTAGTGTTCTTAATTGGGTGTAGGAGTTTGTCCATCCCTTCATCATTCATCCTTGTGCCTTTTCCACCGGCAAGCAGAATCGCAATGTGTTTCATTTTTCCAGTTCAGACTGTATCTCAAACAAAACATGCTCAGGATTATTGGCAGTAAGGATAGGCCTTCCGATAACGAGAAAGTTTGCCCCGGCATTCGAAGCTTCTAAGGGCGTCATGGTTCTCTTTTGATCACCTTTTGCAGATCCTGTTGGTCTGATGCCTGGGGTGACAAAAGTTGTTGATTGAGGAAGTATTTTTCTGAGCCTCACAAGTTCTAAAGGAGAGCATACGATTCCATTAACTCCTGCTTCCGTGGCCATTTTTGCCAATCGATCAACTTGGTCCGGTATCAAGTTGTTTACTCCAACAGAAGCAAGGTTGTCCTGGTTCATTGAAGTCAATACGGTCACAGCGAGTAACTTCGTCTCTGGCATAAATTGATTTACAGTTTCGGCACATTTGAGCAGTGCCTCTGGTCCTGCAGTGGAGTGAAGAGTAAGCATTTTGACTGGAAGTGCCGCAAGACTTTCGATCGCCTTTCCCATTGTGTTTGGAATATCATGTAACTTTAGATCTAGAAATATTGATTTTCCACTTGATGCAATATCGTATAGAAAATCAGGCCCATCTCGAAGGTAAGTTTGTAATCCAATTTTGACCCAATCTAGTTTATCACCAACTGCTTCAAGTACAGCTTCAGCTTTAGTTCGACTCTCGACATCTAAGGCGAGTATGACTTCGGTTTTGGTATCTGCCATTTCTCTTATCATGCTTGCAACATAGGTTGAGCCAATCCTATTCTTTCTCATGGCTTCGATCATTTTTTTTTGCTAGGAATTACTTTACTTGATGAGTGTAAAAGAATCCATTGATCAAATTTCTCTTTCAGCGCCAGCAAAAATTAATTTATTTCTAGCCATTACTGGGTATCGGAGCGATGGATTTCATGAAATAAATTCTGTTTTAGCAAAGATTGATCTTTGCGATCAGGTTTCTGTTGAGAAAACTGATGAAAGAGATGAGATCCAATGTATTTGTAATGGGGATCGTTCTTTATCAGGGAAAAATAACCTTGCATGGCAAGCCGTTGAGCAATGGCGTGAGGTTACTGGTGATCGTGCTGGAGTAAAGATTACCATTCACAAGAATATTCCGTCAATGGCGGGGTTAGGTGGGGGGAGTTCTGATGCGGTCACTACTTTGCAGGCTCTGAACTTGCTTAATGACCAACCTCTTGATCTGACCGGGCTTATTGAGGTTGCAGCCAAATTAGGCTCTGATTGCCCAAGCTTTTTGATTGATGGATTATGTCATGCCCGTGGACGCGGGGAGAAAGTAAGTTCGATTATTGGTAAGAAAAACGATGAATTAAATGGTCAAAGGATTTTTTTGTTTCAACCTCCAATTGGTTTTTCGACCCCTCAACTTTATCGTTCTCTAGCGGTAGAGAAGGCATATGACGATCCAACTTGGGCTAATAATCAAATTGATCAATGGAATCAAGATCAGCTATCTATGAACAAATTTTGTTTTAATGGCTTTGAATCAATAATTCTGAACAAATTTCTTTTTTTAGCACCTCTTTTTGAAGAGTTGAAAAGCCGCTTTGATTTATCATTTCTAGTTTCAGGAAGTGGGTCTTGTTGTTTTAGCTTTGTGCCAAATAGTTTAAATTCTGATACAGTTCAGGATCTTATTACAGATTTATTGGGAGAAGGGACCTTGTTTTGGGATGCACGAATTTCGATCTAGGAATAACTACGAGGTTTTTGTTTCCAATCCATTGAGTTTTCGATCATAGTAGAACCTAATAGTGACTGAAAATCAGAATGAGATTGTACTTTATGGAATCGCCGGGTCTCCCGGAGTTTCACATGGACCTGTGTTTCATTTTTTACATGGCGATGTTGAGGTTCCTCATTACCGAGTAAGTGAATCTGAACAGGCATCTGAACTTAAACGCTTTAAGGATGCGGTTGAAATAACCCGTGTTCAAATTGAAGAAATTCGTAAGGCGGTTTCCAAGAACTTAGGAGAAAAAGAAGCAGGTATTTTTGACGCCCACCTTTTAGTTTTAGAAGACAAGGCACTGTTTGATGATATAAGCAAAGATATTAAGGAGACTGGAGATAATATAGAGCAGTGTGTTTATAGAGTTACTCAAAAATATCATGATTTTTTTAATCAATTGGAAGATGAGTATTTGCGTGAACGAGCGGCTGATTTAAAAGATATCTCCAAAAGGCTTTTGCGTAACCTTATTGGCGAGACTGCCGCGGGCACAGCTTTTCTTGGAGAACCTAGGATTCTCGTGTCCGAGGATTTAAGTCCCTCGGATACTGCTTCACTTGACCGATCCAAGATACTGGGGATTGCTACAGATACAGGAGGTCGAACGAGCCATGCTGTTATAATGGCACGCGCTAGCGATGTCCCTGCCGTGGTTGGATTAAGAGGTTTAAGCGAGCAATTAACTGAACACGACACTCTGCTTATCGACGGGTTCGAAGGGGTTGCTATTATTAATCCCAGTGAAATGACGCTTTTCCGTTATGGAAAAGTTGGTATTCAAAGAAAGAAGATTAAGGATTTATTACTCGAAGAAGCTTCTCTTCCCGCAGAAACTGAGGACGGTTTTAAACTTCGGCTTCTTGCAAATGCTGACTCTCCGGAAGAAGTTACCAAGGGTATTGAAAACGGTTGTGAGGGAGTGGGGCTTTTTCGTACTGAGTCAATTTTTTTAAGAAAAAACACAATCCCCAACGAGGATCAACAAGTTGAAGAATATCAGAAACTAATTACAGCTTCAGAAGGTAAGCCAGTTACGATACGAACGCTTGATCTTGGTGGGGATAAAATTTTGGATTCGATTGGCCGTGAGAAAGAGGAAAACCCATTTATGGGATTTCGGGCAATTCGTTATTGCTTGAGGAATCCTAGTATTTTTTTAGATCAATTACGTGCAATTTTACGAGTCAGTGCATTTGGTAAAGTAAGGATCATGTTCCCCATGATTAGCGGGGTAGGTGAACTCGTTCGTGCAAAAGAGTTTTTGTTTACTGCGAAACGGCAACTCGCTGAAAAGGGGATTAAGTTTGATGAGCAGATACAGGTTGGTTGTATGATTGAAACCCCATCCGCAGTTACGATTTGTGATATGCTTGCAGATGAAGTTGATTTTTTTAGCGTCGGAACGAACGATCTAGTGCAATATTTACTTGCTGTGGATCGGATTAATAATCAAATCGCTTACCTTTACGAACCCCATCACCCGGCAGTAATTCGAGCACTTAAACATATTTTTAAAGTTTCAAAACAAAAAAATGTGGAAGTCTCTTTATGTGGTGAAATTGCTGGTGATCCTCACTTTTTGCCACTCCTTATTGGATTAGGGTTGGACGCCTTAAGTGCTTCTGGAACTATGCTACCCGATCTGAAGTTTTTTGCACGACGATTTTCTTCAGTCGAAGCCCGTGAATTGGAGCATCGAGTCGAGGTAATGAGAAGACCTTCAGAGATTAAGGAATGTTTGAAAGCTTTCTTCGATGATCGAGTTTCTGAATTGGTACAGTAATAAACGACTATTTACTCATCTTGAAATTTCGAAGAGAAAAGTTCAGTCATTTCTTTTTGAAAAATGGTACTATCAGAAGAATTTAAATGAAATGTGAGGGGGGTGCCTTTTGCCGCAGCAAGCATCATTATTCCCATAATACTCTTTGCATTCACTTTTTCACCTTCTTTTTCCACCCAAATATCTCCTTCAAACCGAGAGGCAATTCTTACGATCATGGCAGCAGGGCGTGCGTGTACCCCCATTTTATTGGAAACCTCTAGAGTAAAAGAAAAATTGTTTTCCAATTCACTGTCATCCGAATCGCTCATTACAAGACTATTTAGAATAGGTAATCATTAAAAAGACAAAGGAAAAGTTTGAATAAGGTAAAGTAAGCCACCTGAAATAAGCGCTGCAGCTAGATCGTCAATCATTACGCCCCAACCAGATGGTAATCTTTGAAGGCCTCTAATTCCTAGCGGTTTTAGGATATCAAAGATTCGAAAAAGAATGAAGCCTAGGACGAGAAGGAAAATTGAGCCTTTGAACGAGGATGAACTTAGTTGCTCCAAGCAAAAGATATAAACTAGTGGAATTGCCGTGAATTCGTCCCAGATCACCTCAGGTGGATCTGCCTTGGACAGTAGTACTTCCGCTCGGCTACATAAGGGGATGCCGAAAATAAACAGTGCTGAAAAAAGGCTAATAACAGCTATCGGAGAAAGAGGAGATAACCAAAAACAAATTGAAAATGCGATCAGCCCTGCAAGAGAGCCAAAAGTCCCTGGTGCTGGTAATTTCGTGCCGATCGGACCTAAAGTAGATAGATTTTTGATTAAAAAATCCATGGCTACTCGTCTTCTTCGATAAAAAACTTCCAATATTTCGATAAATAAAAAATACCTGACAGAACTGTAATAACAGTCGCTGCGACAAGAGTGGCTCTTCCACTTAATAGAAGTATGTTTATCATATTCTCTTGGAGCTCAGTGGAGAAAATCCCTGTAAAATCGTCCTCTACGGCAATTTTACCCAAAAACAAACAGATACATGTTAATTGAATAACCGTTTTAAGTTTACCAACTTTTTCAGCGGCAAGGGTTTTACCTCGCCCTGCGGCTACTAATCGTAAACCAGTAATCAGAAATTCACGTGCAAGGATGAGCAAAATGGGAAAGAGTGCCCAACGTCCAATTTCATCCAGTGCCAATAGGCTAATGAACATACCTAAAGTTAAAACTTTATCTGACAGTGCATCCATGAATTTCCCAAACTCTGAGACTTGTCCAAATTTTCGAGCAAGCCAACCATCTAGCCAATCGGTAAGTGCTGCAAAGAGAAATACAATGAGTGCCGCAGTGCGAATCCAAGGTAAAGAGGTTTCCGAGGCAGGGTACAGCAAGCCAATAACAACCAACATTAAGGGAATTCGTGAAAGTGTAACTAAATTTGGCAGATTCATTAAAGATTTTATTAATTACTAGCTGTGGATACTTTTTGCAATAACAAGGCATCCTTGGTTGTGGACTTGTTACGATTCTTCGCTATGTTAAATCTCTATTATTGATGAGTATTGCTATTTATCCAGGGACCTTTGACCCCGTTACAAATGGGCATTTAGATGTTTTAAAAAGAGCATCTAAAATGTTTGAGCAGGTAATTGTTGCGGTTTCGGCAGATAATACAAATAAGAAAACAGCATTTAATTGTGAAAAGAGAGTGAGTATGTTGTCCAAAAATATTAGTGGATTCTTGAATGTAGTCGTGGAGTCTTTTGATGGTCTTTTGGTGGATTATGCCAAGGGTGTTGGAGCCAGTGTTGTTGTGCGGGGACTAAGAGCTGTTTCTGATTTCGAGTACGAATTTCAAATGGCACAAATGAATAGACATTTAGATCCCGAGCTAGAAACAATCTTCCTGATGCCCAACGAAAAATATTTTTATACAAGTTCCAGCTTGATCAAGCAGGTTCACCTTTTTGGAAATAGAGAAACGGACCTAGTTCCCGAAAATGTATCGATTGCCCTTCATGAATTATCCATGGAAAATAAAAGAAAGGAAGGGATTTAGGGTGACTGAATTAGAAAAAGAGACTGCAAAAAGAAAACGCGCAACATTTGGGGTAGTTTTTCTTACCATTTTTTTGGATATGGTTGGTTTTTCTGTTATCTTTCCGCTGTTTCCTTCTATGCTCGATCATTACTTGGCTCGTGAAGCCCTTCAGGGAGGAGGTATGCTGACTGACTTTGTTCTCTCTTTGCAAGGTTTAGCATTTGATGGTGACAGTCATAATCAGAGTTTTCGTTTTGAAACAGTTATTTTTGGAGGTGCATTGGGTTCACTGTATGCAATTCTACAATTTTTCTTTGCACCTATTTGGGGTAGGTTGTCTGACAAAATTGGGAGGCGTCCAGTTTTATTGATAACATTAGGTGGGACCTGTCTGGGATACGGATTATGGATCTTTGCCGGTGATTTCTGGGTTTTGGTGCTATCTCGAATCTTGGGTGGGCTTGCCGGTGGTAATCTCTCTGTTGCGACCGCTTCGATTGCAGATGTGACTTCTCGAGAATCTCGATCCAAGGGCATGGCATTTATTGGTGTAGCGTTTGGCTTGGGTTTTATGATCGGTCCCGCATTGGGTGGTTTTGCTTCCCTTTGGCCATGGGAGGGGAGTGGAGACTCTTTTTTTGGTCTGAATCCATTTTCATTAGCCGCTTTAATTAGTTTTATTTTAGCTGTAATCAATTTGTCTTGGTTGGCATTTTCATTTAAGGAGACCCTCCCAAGAGAAAAAAGAGGGCAAAGCAGTGAAGCTAAGCCAGTTATTTTTCAACTGGGAAGGATTCAAAGTGGTGCAGTTAGAAATACTTGCCTGGCATACCTTTTTTATATGGTGTCTTTTTCCGGGATGGAATTTACTTTAACATTTCTTGCCGTTGAGAAGTTTTCGTATGAACCAATACAAATAATGAAAATGTTTTTACTTATTGGTATAACATTAATTTTTGCCCAAGGTTTTTTTGTACGTCGGTTTGTTGGGAGAATTGGAGAGAAGAGAATGGCACTGCTTGGGATTTTTATTGGACTGTTTGCATTTGCAATGCTCTCAAGTATTAAGAGTGAAATGTGGTTTTTCTTTGCGTTATTTTTGATGTCTACTGGCGTGGCATTTATTAGCCCGACCTTAACATCATTAACATCATTATATTCCAGTGATAAAGATCAGGGCTTTCACCTCGGTGTTTTTCGTTCTTCGGGTTCCATGGCACGAGCAGTTGGTCCTTTGCTTGCTGGACTTCTTTATTTTAAGTACGGATCTTCAATTGCTTATCTCAGCGGTGCCTTGTTTTTATTGGTTCCCTGCTGGTTTTTATTACGCGTCGCCCAGCCCACTACCGAGGTTGAGGAAAAAATCATACGACCCTGATTACCTTTTCTCTCGCCATTCCTCTAGTTTTCATTAGGTTTGAAGGTTTTCCTCTAGTGCATTGTCGCAAGTTTACTTAAAATACTACGAACCCGAATGAATGTTGACATTATCGATCAGTTGATCGTAAAAGACCCTTCCCTCGAATCTTCACGCCCAGCCCTTGAGGCAATGACTGAAGGTGCTTATTGCATCCACAAAAGTTGGGGTTTAGGTAAAATTGTTGGATTTGAGTCCGATCGTTCGATGCTTCTTATTGATTTTGAGGAAGATGATAGAAAGAGCCATGCAATGGACCCAGTATTTTGTCTTGGGAAAATAGAGGTTCTAGACAGTGAAAATATTATTTCTCGGCATAGAAATAACACTGAAGAAATTGAGAAAATGGCCAAGAAGGAACCTGTCGATTTAATAATCGACATACTTTCAAGATATGAGGATGGATGTGCGGCCACCCGAGATATTGAGAGAACTTTAGTTTTTCTTTTTGGTTCTGCTAAAGCTAAAAAGTGGTGGACTGCGACTAAAAAACTTTTAGTCAAAGATCCCCGTGTTGCTGTGCCAAATAAAAAAACTGAACCTTATGTTCTTCGGGATGAGCCGGTTAAGCCCGAACAGGAAATTTTACAAGATTTCTTTGATGAAAAACGCTCGAAGGAAAAAATTATACTTGCCGAGAAATTGTTTGATTTGGCATCGGAAAAAGAAGATCTCCAAGCCGACTTACCTCAAGTATTGGAAGATTTAACAAATGCTATACTAGAAGCCCGTAATTTGAGTGATGCCGATCGACTTTATGGTATTTGGGTCAGAAATAACTTAGCACGTGATGTTGAAGAAGATGTTGAGAAACTTGAGCCCACTTCAGCTTCCATTCTTAAAGAGTGCGAGGCAGACCTTCCACGATTGGCAAATTTAATGCCAACCAAATTTCACACTCGTTTCCTTGATTTAGTTACCCGCGTATACCCGGATGAATGGAAGAAGATTGTGGTGAATCTTCTTCAAAATACCTCAATGAAATTTTCGGGTGAATGTGCACACTTTCTTGTGGATCGTGAAGAATCTAAACTTTTAGTTAAGTCTTTGGGTAACTGGTTGGACGAACAAAACCTGAAGGCTCCAGTGTTACTATGGTTGTTGAAATTTCGTGAATTGGCAAAATTTAAAGATATTCTCAAGGGCTTAATAAACCCAAGACTTCTCACTGCTGTATTTTCAGCTATTGATTATGAATCTCTGCAAAATGCAACTACTCGAAGAATCCCATTGGCAGAGATATTATCGGATGATAAACAATTGCTTCCCGATATACTGAGCAAGGGCACGGCAGAGAACGCTCACGATCTCGCTCAGGCACTTATTCTCAATCCAGGATTTGAGGACTTAAGTAAACGTTCTCTTTTAGCACGTTTTATAAAAATATTCCCTGGGATTCAGGATCTCTTGGACGGTGGAGAAAATAGTAACTCATCTGGAAAAGCCGTGATTACTGATGACTCCTTAATCGTTTCTCAACCTAGTTATGACAAAAAATTGGCTGATCTTGATGATTTAGCGAAAACTAAGATTCCTGAAAATTCCTTGGCAATTGAAGCTGCTCGAGAACATGGGGATTTGAGAGAAAACGCTGAGTACCATATGGCAAAAGACGAACAGAAAGTTCTTCTTGGTAGGCAGGCAGAACTACAAGAAGAAATTATGCGTGCCAAGCCTACTGATTTTAGCGATGCTCCAGTTGACTCCGTTGGAATTGGGTCAATTGTTGAACTAGTCGATCAGGCAACCAATAAGGTTCATTCTTACACAGTCCTTGGTGCTTGGGATAGTGATCCTGATAATAATGTTTTGTCTTACCTTACCCCTTTAGGTCAAATGCTTCTAGGAAAGAAAATAAAAGAAGTTGTTGAAACTGATGTAGCTGGAAATGTCCAAACTTGGAAAATTCAAGGACTGGTTCGCTGGATAGACAAAAAATAATCTTTTCGATGATATATCTTTTTTTGATATATCATAAAAAAGAGATTTGCCAAATAACCCCTTTTGGGAAAACCCTATAGGGGTATGTCTATCAAAGTAACAGAAGTTCTTCAGGTTTTATCTGATAGCACTAGATTACGAATGCTTCGACTCTTAGCACAAGAGGAATTATCTGTTGCAGAGATGCAGGAGATTCTTGAAATGGGACAGTCTCGAATTTCCAGTCATCTGTCATTGCTTCGAAGATACGAAATGGTAAGTGACAGAAAAGATGGTAAGAAAACCTATTACTCTTTATCTTTGGGGCGTTCAAAGCATTTTGAACTTGTTCGCATTGCACTTTCAATTGATTCTGATGAGGAATTTTGGGATAGTGACAAATCTGCACTTCAACGGATAGTAGATCGCAGAAGGCGAGCAAGTGAACAATATTTTGACGAAGTTGCTGGTCGATTAGGGAAAAATTATGTACCTGGCCGTTCTTGGAATGCAATTGGGCATTTTCTCCTTCGCCTAGTGCCTGAAATTATAGTTGCTGATCTTGGAGCTGGAGAGGGGATGATATCGCAATTGCTCGCAGAAAGAGCAAAGAGAGTTTATTGTATTGATCGTTCTAAAAGTATGGTGCGGATTGGAACAGAGTTATCTGAGAAAAATGGATTATTGAACCTAGTTTATAAGTTGGGTGATTTGGAAAAAGTTCCCCTGAAGGATTGTTCCGTTGATTTAGCTCTGATGAGTCAATCTCTCCATCATGCAGAAAGACCAAATTTGGCATTGAAAGAAGCTTGTAGGATTTTAAAACCAGGCGGACAATTAATAATTCTTGATTTAAAACAACATCAATTTGAAAAAGCCCGTGAACTTTATAACGATCGATGGTTAGGGTTCGCTGAAAATGAGCTGTATAGGTCTATAAAAGACTGTGGTTTTGAAAAAGTAAAAGTGGAAATCGTTGCGAAGGAAGAGACTGAACCCTTTTTTGAAACCATTTTAGCCACCGCGGAAAAATCCACTTAAGCTAATTGATTTGATTCAGTTTTCAATTCGGCTCTTCTTTTAACATTAATGCCGAAAATCTTAAGAAACCTTTGGAATAAAAGCAGTACATCTTCTAAGATTAGATATAAGCAAGGAACCATTAAAAGAGTAATAAAGGTGGCAAAAAGTACGCCAAAGCCTATTGCTATTGCCATAGGTTTCAAAAATTGTGCTTGGAGACTCCTTTCGAAAAGGATAGGCAGTAGTCCAACAAATGTAGTGAGCGATGTAAGCAAAATTGGTCGAAATCTAGCCATGCCTGCTTTTTTTGCCGCGTCAATTAAACTTAAGTTTTTACTTATTTGGTTCACATAATGAACGAGTACCAAGCTATCATTAATTACAACCCCGGTTAATGCTACGATTCCAAACATTGATAACTGACTTAAGGGGATCGCAAACAATAGATGGCCTAAAACTGCACCAATTAATCCAAACGGAATTACTGACATAACTAAAACTGGCTGAAAATACGAACGGAAAGGAATTGCTAATAAGGCATAAATTATAAAGAGAGCAATCCAGCCAGATTGAGCTAAACTTGAATCGCTTTCGCTTTGCTCTTTTCTTTCGCCTACAAAAGAGAAACGTAAATTTGGAAATTGCTTTCTTAACACTGGTATAAAAGACTGTTCAATATCTCGTTCAATACTTGGAATATCAGCAATTATTTTATCAGCGGAGGATTGAACATTGATAATTCGTGCACGATTAGACCTTTTGATCGTTGGGAAACCCTGAGCGTAGGTTACATCAGCAATCTCTTCTAATGGCACTTCAACTCCATTTGGTGTGCGAACACGAAGGCTTGATAATGCACTCAGGCTTTTCCTGTCTTTTAAAGGATATCGTAACATCACTTTTATTTCCTCCCTGTCTCGTTGCAATCTTTGAATCTCATCCCCGTAGTAAGCTTGCCTGACTTGCCTTCCAAGATCGGCTTGGGATAAGCCCAGGGAATATCCCAACGAATTTAAGTTTAGCTTTAATTCTCTTTTTCCTCCTGAGTAAGTGTCCGAGATATCAAATAGGCCTTGATAGGTTTTAAATTGCTCTTTGAGGGCATAAGCCGCTTTTGTCATGGCACTCAAATCTTGCCCGGCAATTTCAATGTCCAATGCAGTTTTACTTCCCCCTGCTGCAACATCACCAAAATAAAGTTGCTTTACACCTGGAAGAGGGGCAATTCTTTCGCGCCAAAGGGCAGAAATTTGAGGAGCAGTTCTAGTCCTGTCTTCTGATTTAATAAGTTCGACACTTATCTCTCCCATATTGGAACCACTGACAATATTAGATGAGCCTTTCGGCCCTCCAGAAAAGGGTTGTGCACCCATGGTAATCATATCGTATTTAAACGGGTTTGGTTCGCCTTGTGATTGAAGATAGTCAATCACTTCAAGCCTTGCTTTTTCAACCAGTGCAATAGAATTTTCTGTTGTGGAGGCGGGTACTCCATCCTGCATTGTAATTTTAACAGAAATATAATCGGACGGTACTGGTGGAACACCACGTACTGACTTAACATGGCCTCCAATGATCAGAGAGATTGTAATTACTAGCATTCCAATAAATCCTGCAACAACTGGCCAACGTAATGCTAAACAGCGGGCAAGAATCGGAGCGTAAATTTTCTCAATGAAGCGTTCGAGTGCATCTGCAATTGATTCCTGTATTCGGGAAAACCAATTCGTACCTTTTTTATTAAACCTACAAAAGGTGAGGTGATAGGGTAAGATGAATTTTGATTCAACAAGAGAGAATAATAGTGCTGGGATTACAACCAAGGGAATATCCCTCATAAGCTTGCCTAACCAGCCAGGTAGGAAGAGAAGAGGGATAAAGGCGACAACACTTGTTAGAATTGCGAAGGTAACTGGCATAGCTACAAGGCGAGTGCCTTGAATGGATGCTTCGATTGGAGAAAGCCCCTTTTTCCCACATGTATATACAGACTCTCCAACTACAATCGCATCGTCTACAAGAATCCCAAGCACTACTATAAATGCAAAGAGAGAGACTAGATTGATAGACGAACCAATGATGCCCATGGTCGCAAAAGCTCCCATGAATGAAATGGGCAAACCTAGGGCCACAAAGAATGCCAAAGAAGGTCTGAGGAAAAAAGACAAAACAAGGAACACAAGAAGTAATCCATGCTGGGCATTGCGAATCATCATATCCAAGCGGCCTTGTAGATAATAAGAGCTATCCTGCCACACAGTCATTTGAATACCTTCTGGCAGAGAAAGGTTCCGATTTTTTACATATTCAGAAACCTTTTTAGAAATATCGAGCGGACTTTGTTTCCCCACTCTAAAAATCCGTAAAGTTGCCGCAGATTCTCCTTCGAAATTGGTATATAAAACTTTATCCTCAAATGCATCTTTTACCTCTGCAATATCCTTTAATTCTACAGCTGATCCATTGGGGGATGATATAATTTCAATTTGTTCAAATTGCTTGCCATTCCTCGCTTTTCCTGTCGTTCGAATGAGAGTTTCCCCTGCAGTTGAACGGGCTACGCCACCGGGGATATCAATTGAGCTTTGCTTGAGAGACCTAGAAACAGAATCAAAGCTTAGCCCATGTTCACGCATCGCTTGTTCCGAAAGTTCAATGCCAATCTCAGGACGGCGAATCCCAGATATCTCGATTTGAGTAATGCCAGGAAGGTTGGCTAGTTCATCCTGAGTTTTTTCAGCCAATCGGCGCAGTGATTTTAGATCGCATTTTCCGTGTATCGCAATCGCTAAAACTCTTCGCTTCGCAGTCATTACTTCGACGATTGGTTTCTCTGCTTCCTCGGGGAAATTATTTATTGCATCAACTCGAACCTTAATTTCATCCGCTAGTATTTTTGCGTTTTTGCCTTTTTCTACCTGCACACTTACTACACCGGTGTTTTCACGAGCAAATGAGGTCATCTCTTTGATTCCAGTGAGGTCCCAGATTTTCTCTTCTATTTGTTTACACACGCCATCTTCAACTTCGAGTGGTGCAGCACCTGGATAAATGACAGATACGGTAACAATATCCAGGTCGAAGTCAGGGAAGAGTTCCATTTTAAGACCCCGAATAGAAATAACTCCAGCAAGTAATATAATGCCAGCAAGTAAGTTTGCCGCTACTCCATTTTTAGCAAACCAGGCAATCATGGGCGGGTGAAATTTTGATCTAAGTCAGAAGGTGAGATTTGGACTTTCATTCCTTCTGCAATTATATCAAGTGGGGTTATACAAATTTGTTCACCTTCTTTAATCCCATCCGTTACCCAAGCTGCATGCGCATCTTTCTTTACACTTTTAACTTTTCTAAGTGCGATACGATTATCCTGATCAAGGACAAGTATTGTATCCTGTTCTCTGAAAGCAGAAATGGGAACGATAAAAACTTTTATTTCCGGCCCAATTAACTTTAGCTTTACAAATTGCCCAATACTCAATGGTTCATGATTTTTGGGTTTAGATTCGTAGGGATCGGTAAAGCAATGCCTAAAGCTTGCTACTAGATTATGTAAGCGGGTTTTCGGGTCAATTAAACCTTGGGATCGATCTATCAAGCCATTGTGTGTAATATTACCTTGTTCGTTAAGAACTTGGACAACAATTTGGTTTGTACCATTAGGGGCACCTTCATCAAACCCCAAAAAGGAAATTTCTTTTTTGCTGAGTGCAAATTGTACTTCACCAGTTTTAATTGAGTAAATCTTTGCCAAAGTTGAAGAGGCACCCGCTCCAACCTGCTGCCCCTTGTCGGCTAAAATATTTAGGATGCGCCCACGAAAGGGTGCCCGAACATTGGATTTGCTAACATTTTGTTTTGCTTGTTCAAAATGTGCTTCAGCAGATTGTTTTTCTGCTTCAGCTTTTACTGTTTGTGGTATTCTTTTTACCAACTCTGGAGCAAGATCCCAATCTCGGTCACCCCATTCAATCTTAGCTTGCTCAGCAAGGGCACGTTCTTGTGCTAGCTGATATTCCGCACGTCTTAAATTGGCAAGAGCTTCTGCTTGCTTAGCTAAAAGACTAGTATCTTCGATTTTTACCAACAAATCTCCTTTTTCAAAAAATCCACCATTTCTAAAAGAGCAATTTGGGTTGTTATTCTCTTCTTCAAACGGTGCCACCTCTTTGATCATTCCAGGAACCTCAGCGATTAGATTTGTTAGAGTGCGTGCTTGTACAACTCCAAATGCTTCTACTGAAGCCTTAGGGGATACAAGGTTTGCTTGAATGGTCTCAACAAACGGATGCTGCTCAACTATTTCATTTGGCTTGGGCTTTGGTTTGCTCTCTATAAGAATTTTACCGAGGAATATTGCTCCCCCAATGATTACTACGCAAAGTAGAAATACGACTGGTTTCTTCATGATTCAGGTGGAATGGCATTCATTCCAATTGCTAGATATAGGTTGATTCGATTAAAGATTCTTTCTTTTTTGAGCGATAAAAATCTGCTTTCTGCTTCAAAGGCACGCCTTCGTGTTTCGAGAGTGTTGAAGATTCCTTCAAGACCTCGTTGATACCTTTCCCAGCTAAGCTCCGCAGCTTTGGATAATGCAATATAAGATTCTTTTAAATTCTTTTCTTCCTTGGCCAAATAATTTTCTGCAGAAAGTGTATCCTCAACTTCTGAAAAGGCATTAAGTGCAAGTGATTTATATTTAGATAGAGCTGACCTTTTTAGAGACTCAGCTTTTCTTATTCCCGCCCTGAGCCTACCTCCTTGAAATAATGGTTGGCTTACTGCAGTGGAAATATCCCAAACTCTAAATTTTTGATCAATTAAATCTTCAAAATTATCGGACCTGCTCCCCGGACCGCCGATTAGGGAGAAGGACGGAAGTAAACTTTTCTTTGCAATTCCTAGGTTATATCCAGATGCTTCGATTTGTAACCTTGCTGAGGTAAGATCATGTCGTGCTTCAACAACTGCAGAAGGAGTCGGGGGCAGGGGTGGTAGAGATAATTCAGGTAAATTTAAAGAGGAATTTAAATCAAAATTTCCATCCGGATATTCTCCAACTAGTTTTTGTACAGAACGAGAAAGAATTTCCTTATTTCTTTGTCTTTGTGCAAGGTTTGCCCGCGATAATGAAAGACTTGCATCAGCTAATTGTTGCTCTAAAGCCGAAGCCAATCCTCTCCGATAGCGATCGTTGATAAAAATTTGATTTTTGGAATAGGTTTCCGTTGTTTTTTGAATGAGCTCGATTTGAAATTTGTTTTCAAGTAAACTGAACCAAGTTTTTGCTATTTGTCCGTTCAGTGATTCGCGAGCAGCTTTATACTCCGATGTGCTTGCCTCGAATCTTTTTTCTGCAGACTTTTTATAATCCTTAATTTTGCCCCAAATATCCAACTCCCAACTTATGTTGATACCTGCGTTAAAACTGTCAGACGTGAAAGACATTTCACTGTTAGGGAAGTTGAATCCAATTAAATTTCTTTTACTTCTTGTGCCAGAAAGGTTTGCACTGGCTATCGGTGAAATGTTTGCTCCCGCAATTGTTGCATCTTCCCCCTGTGCAATCACACGCTCGAGCATCGAATCGAGTTCAGGGTTATTTTTATGTGAAAGTTTTAACACTTGAGTTAGTGCAGGAATATGAAATGCATTGCTCCAATAGCTTTCATTGCTGTCTAATTCGAAATGTTTTAATTCAGTGTGCCACTGAGCAGGTATGATATTTTTTTCTAGTTTGAGAATTTTATCTTTGCTCGAGGTGCATGATGCCAAGCAAATTATAGAAAAAAGCACAGATGGTAAGCGGGAATTCATTTTAATTATTAATGCTAGCCTCAAAACCTTCAGAAATGAAAAGGATTAATCGATCAATCATTTCTTCTATGGCGTTTTCATTGCATCTCCCACAGGAGAAATCATGAATGCGCCTGTGTTGTGCTAACGCTCCGAGCATCGAGGAAACTGCGAAGTGAAAGTTCCAGTATAAATCCTCTTTTTTTGCATTTGGGTGTGTATTTGTTAGTTCATTCATGAAAATTTGAGATAATTCTCCAAAAAACCTTTTGTGCACTTTTTCTATAAAACTTGCTGGTTCAGTAAAGCTTCTAGCAATAATCTCTATGATTCCTGTTTGGTTAGAAATTTCTTTTGCCACAACTTCTCCAACTGGCAAAATTAGGGCTCTGAAAATTTCAATTGTAGGGATAGGGCTACCTTCAAATTGATTTTTTGCTATTTGCAGTCTTTTCTTTCTTTCACGATTGATAGGCTCAATCTTTGATTTTAACATTTCTAAAACCATAGCTTCCTTGGATCCAAAATGATAATGAGGTGACGCTAAATTTGTCTTCGCTTGTTTTGCAATCCCACGCATAGTTACCCCTGCAACTCCTTCTAAGGCGAAGAGTTTCTCTGTAGAGTGCAGAAGACGAGCTTTGGTTTTTTGACCATTCTTTCGCGTTAGGGTTACGGATACAGACATAAGCTGATCTATTTAAACGATCGTTTAAAAGAAGACAAGTTCGCATTGTTAAGAATGTTTTATAGGCATAATTTCCCCGTGCGAAAGACTGATTATATCAAGGGTTTTGCATTGACAAAAGTCCAAGGTTAACCTTTTATATTACCTTTTTCCTTAATTTCGACCCTTCATTACTAAGTTGACTATGATCAAGATTCGCTTGCAAAGACACGGAGCCCGCCATTCCCCATTTTATCGTATGGTTGTTACTCCATCTACCACCCGTCGCGATGGAAAGTTTATTGAAGTTCTTGGGACTTACAATCCTCAAGCTCACCTACGCTCCGAGGAGCTTAACCTGAAAATGGAGCGCATTGATCATTGGCTTGGAGTTGGGGCTCAACCAACAGATACTGCAAGGAGTTTAATTCGCCAAAGTCGATTGTCCCCGGAACAATGGTTAGAGAAATCTGAGCGCGAAGCTTCCAACAGGTTGAAACGGACCCAAAAGGGTAATGTCGCTCCTACAATGGAGGAGGATAAGTTGGAAGAGAAATCTGAGGATTCCGCTCCTGCAAATGAAGAGGGAAAGGCCGAGGCGAAAGCACCTGCCGAAGCTGAAACAAAGGTAGAAGAAAAGGCACCTGAGACGAAATCTGAGGAGTCTGCCCCCGTAAATGATGAGAAAAAAACCGAGGCGAAAGCACCTGCCGAAGCTGAAACAAAGTTAGAAGAAAAGGCACCTGAGACGAAATCTGAGGAACCTGCGTCAATCAAGGAAGAGGATAAGACCGAGGACAAGGGATCAGCCAAAAAAGAAGAAGAAAATTTAGAGGAAAAGCCGGCAGCAGATGAGATTGCTAAGGAAGTTGCAGGCAAAGATGAACCAGAGGCTAAGAAGTCAGAAGAAGATTCGAAGGAAGCATAGTCGAAGACTCGTTTTCTTCCAACATGTATTTGAAATTTGGTGATGATTCGCAAAATGGACCCGAGTTTGCGTTTCGATGTTTTATCACTTTTCCCTAAAACATTAGAAGGTTTTATCGGAGAAAGCATAATCGCCAAGGCGATTGATAGTGGAATTTTAGAAGTTAATTCTCTTGATTTAAGACGTTGGGCAGATGGTAAGCATCGGGAGACTGATGATCGTCCATTTGGTGGCGGTGCGGGGATGGTTATGAAACCTGAGCCATTATTTAATGCAGTCGAAGAGGTTTCTCAAGATTCAACTACCGTAATTTATATGGCTCCAGATGGCGAACCCTTGAGCACGCCTCTGTGCAAAGAGTTGGCCCTGCAAAACCATATCTTGATAATTAGTGGTCATTACGAAGGGATCGATCAACGAGTTCGCGATAACATCGTAACTCGAGAAGTGAGCGTCGGCGACTATGTGCTGACTAATGGCACGCTAAGTGCCTCCATTTTGATTGATGCAGTAAGTCGCCATATTCCTGGTGTGCTTGGTGATGAAGATTCATTAAAAGATGAAAGCTTTGAGGATGACTTGCTGGCATTCCCCCAGTATACTAGACCATCTGAGTATCGTGGAATGAAGGTTCCCGAAATCCTGCTCTCTGGTAATCACGCACAAATTTCGCAGTGGCGTGAAGCTATGAGGTTAGATAAAACCAAAAAATTACGACCCGATTTATTAAAAAATTAACCTGAACGAGTAAAGAATTATGAACAATCAATTATTAGACGAAATAACTAACGAATATTTGAAAGAAGGACGCGACCATTTTAAGGTTGGTGATGGGGTAAAAGTTCATGTCCGAGTACGGGAAGGTGAAAAGGAACGTATTCAGATTTTTGGTGGTATTGTCATCGCCAGGAAAGGTTCAGGAGTACATGAGTCTTTTACTGTCCGAAGAATTGCATCTGGTGTAGGAGTTGAGCGTGTATTTCCTGTTCATTCTCCGTTGATCGACAAGGTTGAAGTGGATCGAGAAAGTGTAACCATGCGAGCACGTATGTATTACTTACGCGACAGAATCGGTAAAGAAGCAAATAAAGTTAAAGAAAAACGTTTATTTGAAGCTCGACGGAAGGGTCGCTGAGCAAATATTTTTTGCAGATACTCTCGCTAAATTTTGTGAGAGTTTATCCATAACATCAACCTCTTATGGTGCTTTCGTACTTTTACTCTAAAGCACTAAATTTTCGGTTGTGTTATCAAAAATTATTATTTCAAATTTCGAGGTTGGAAAGTTTTGTTAAATAGGTAGATACTTGTTTTTTATGAAGAAGTCTCTATGGGCAGTACTCCTACTTATGTTCATCGTTACTGCTATTGACTTATTGGTATTTGAATATTGGTTACCCTTCAGATTTGAAGAAAATCTGAACAATGATACAGATAGAGGTCAACTATCTTTTGAGAATATTGAGTTCAATTGGATGGACGGACACTTAGTGGGAGGGCAATGGAAGAGTCCTGAATTAAATTTAACCTTAGAAGAAGGGCTTTTTTCTTACTCTTTTATTAATTGGTTTTTGGCGGAAGAATCAAAATTTAAACATTTAGAAATGAGAAATTTAAAAGTTCATTTTCTTGATGATATTGATACAAATTCAAGTTTTTGGTCATTTCTTGAACTTCTTCGAAAATCTTCCTTAGATTTTGGATGTGATTCAATTGATATAACTGGTGGAATTCTTAGAAAAGACACTTTGGTTCCGTTCTCATTTATTGCCACAAAAACTAAACATGTCAACGAGTTGAAAGCTGCTCTTGAAATTAACTTATCTCAAGCTTTTCCGTTCCTCGAAGAGGTGTTTCCTTCAACTAAACCTCTTTTAATAAAAGCTTTTATTAAAAAAGATATAAGTCTAAATAAGGATAGACTTACGGTTTCATTGTTATTTGTAGATTATGGGACATTACTTTTACAAAGTAATTGCGATGGTGATTTTATTGAATTTGTTCTTCCGAGGAAAAAAAGGAGTTTATCCGATTTTAAGTTAAGCGTTTCACGAAAGCATGGACAAAATAAATTCTCGGGCGATTGGAATGGAACCCTTGTATCAAAGGATTTAATAAAACGATTTCCGATTTTATCCTTTCTTAATGCGGAGATAATCGGCGAAGGTCGTATTGCCTTTGATGAGAATGGTAATGAATTTGTTATGTCAGGACAGAGCCGTTTTTCAGGTTCTTCCTTTTTTTTTCCAAAAGAAGGTATCTTGAACGGTAATTTTGAATGGCAAACAACTTTTTTTGAGGATAATTGGATTCTTAAGGATTTTAAATTGGAAATTCAAAACTCTTATGGAGAGAGATTGGAAGGTAAAATAGATTCACCTTTTTCAGGATTAAAAAATTTAGAAAAATTTCATTTGATAGTTCAGGATTTTAATCTTGGCCGATTTAAAAAGCATTTTACGAAAGAACCTAGGTTGAGCGGAAGGATTTTGGGAGCGTTGAAGGATGGGAAGTTGCAGCTAAGGGGGGAGCAACTGACTTTAAACAGAAACCAGAGCCAACCAGAAGAAATAAATATTAACTCCATATTTGATGTTTCTGGAGAATTCGTTAATTGGACTAATTCTTATTTTGATTTCGATATTTTCTCAGATATTCAAATATTAGAAAATTTGTTACCTAAAAGTTTTCTTAATTCAGATGAATTTCAAATCAACAAATTTGAACTACAGGGCAAAATTAAAAATTCTTCTTGGGCAATTGAGGGTGGTGAAGTTGAAATTGTGAAAAAAGACAATGGTGCACATCTTACTCTTAAAGCAAAAGATCAATTTTCTCTCGAATTCAAGAATGGAGATTTGAATTGGATAGAAGATAAGAAAATTGGGTCTGAAGGAATTTTATTTTATGGAACGAATATCAAGAAAGACTTTCGTTTTGGTGATCATGAAATTAAATTTATTGGTGAATTACCAGGTTTTTCTGGAAAAATAATTTTTGAGAATGGCAATCCGGTTTGGGTCTGTAGTGAATTTACAATGCACGGAAAATTAAAAATTCAGGATATTGAAATTTTTAAGAATTTTGAAATTAAAGGTGAACTTAAATATTTTCCAAATTTGGGAACTTATGGACTTTATACATTAAGTAATTTTACTTTTTTTGATGAAGTAAGTAAGCTTGCTCATGGTAAATTATCAATGTCTGTTGATAAAAAGGGTGTAATCAGGAGACTTTCGAGTAAAGAACTAGATGTAGAGTTTTCTTTTTTTAAAGCCTTTCCATTTTTGCAGTTAGATCATTTCTCCAGTTCAAAAATCAAAATTCACAACTTTGATTGGCAGTTCGAGGAAAAGAATGAATTGATTGTTGATGGTCTGCTTATTGTTCCACCTCCCGAAGATTTACCTAAAGCACAAAATTCGCTTTCAGTTCCGGTGAAGTGGACTTTTGTTGAGAACAAGGAACTGATTTCTCATTGGATTAAGATGACTTTAAAGAAGAGTTTTTCTTCAGATTTAGAAATAAACTTTCTTCCTGAAAGTCAGGTTCTTTCTTTTAATGCAAATCAATTAAGCTTTAGTGATATTTGGTATTTATTTAATTCTCTGGCTTCTGATCATCTCAAGTGGCAGTCCGATTTTCCTTTCCTTTTACAAGAGTTATTTAAGTTTAACTTTCAAGTTTCAGTTGCGGATTTTTTCTTGAATTCTTTGGTTACTCTTAGCGATTTCAGGGCTGAACTTAATCGTTTGGAGAACAAGTTTTCTTTTAAATCCACTTACCAAGGGAGCCCGCTTAAAGGCAGTATAAAAATTAACTTAGGAGATGGAAATTTATCGACCATTTCATCTTTTGAACTTCAAATGTCGGGGGAAAATACACCAATATCTTTTTTTGAAAATTTAGGTGTACTGCCAAGGTATTGTACCAATGGGTTTTTGGATTGGAGTATTGATGTGAACGGATCATCAGTTCGATCCTATGAGGTTCATGGAGATTTTAAAATGAATGACACTCGATGGAATCTTTTAATAAATAAAAAAGATGGTTCTTCTGTTCAGTGGCTTAAAGATAAAATGGAATCAAGCTTGGGTAATTCCTTTTCCTGGTCTCCACCGCAAAGTGAAATGCTTGAAATATTAAGTCGTAGATTACAGAATATTCAACTTGATCAAGGGTCTTTAAATTTAAGTCGAGATATTTCTGGGAAATGGCAATTTTCTCTTTTGGATTGGCAAGGACCAGAAGTCATCATTTCAGGTCGTGGTAATCTCTCTGAGAAAGGAATTTTGAAAATAAACCTTTTACCCGGGTTTCGAGGAGAATGGGCTGACTTTTTAAAAGCTGTAAATATATTAGCAGCTGGAAAATCTAGATTAGGTTATCGAACTCTAAAAAGAGAGCCACTGGTAATCGAGGGAAGTCGAGAAAGAATAAAATTAATCAATTGGTGGAAAATTTTTGGGCAGGGTATTGGATTGGAACCAAGTGAATAATAAATTAAGATGTTCTTAATAGGTTTAAACGATCAGGTGTTAGGAATGACTCGAGCAAATTATGTCCACTTGCAAATTCAAGAGTACCCTTACCTGATTCCAAAATGCTGTTGTAGATGAATTGTAATTTGTCAGTGTAAGTATCTTGAGAGAAGTATTTAGATACATTTTTTTGATTTCTAGAAATTATATTTTCATTTGGCTTTTCAGTTTTTATCTGCATCTGAAGGTTTCTCTGGGCATTTGGGGATTTTAAAACTGAATCAATAATTTCCATCTGAGAAGATTCATCAATTCTCCCAAAATCTAATCTGCCGTTTTTAACAATCGAATGGTAGGCAATGTCAGTAGAATTACTTGGTAATTCTTTTCCATAATCCGAAAAAAACTTTTCCAGTGAGGCCCTTATTTTTGGTTTTAAAAACTCTTCGCTTCTTAAATGTTTAATATCTACATCTAATCGATTATATAAATGATTAAGTTGAATTCCTAAATCTGAGAAATCCTGAGTGATTTCTGGAATATTTCTACCGCATAAAAATTTATTAAATGTCCATGGTTCAAGGAAACCTAGGCCAAAGCCTTCAGCAATACTTGTAGATATGATTCCTTCCGCATGGTTGACCAGATCGTGAAATGTACATGTTGTTTGTTCCCCAAGTGCATAAGATACGGGCAGATTCCGATTTTTGACAAATTGTTTCCACTCCTCGAAAATGGGGGTGAAAGTAGGATTAGTTGGACCCAAACTATTGGCAAAGAATTTATCGTTATGAACCGCTGAGATAAGAGCTAGTTCGCCGAGGTTTTTTCTTCGAACTGCACGAACTGGGTAGAGAAATAAATTATCAGGCAGACCACTTTTATTCTTCTCTTTTCCCTGATCTCTTAATGGATGGGGTATCGCATTGGCTAGAAGGTGAACCTGACTTTCTTTCCCTTCAAGCAGTTTTTGCATAAATGAATAATCTCTATGGTTCAGCACTGCATAATGTACCAGTGGAGATGAAGGGTATGCGGTAGAATATATTTCTTCAATTGCCTGAAAGTTTGAAGGCCTTCCATCTTCGGCAAAGTCATGAGGGTGAAGAAGTAAGGGGATTGAATCCTGTGCTAATAAATCTACGACTTTTGTCAGGGATGGGTTTTTGCCCAAGCTGTGATTATGAATGTGCCAAATATCAGGTTTGCCCCCCAAGGCTTCCGTCGCAGCAGATTCCATTTGTTCTCGGAGGGTTTTGGGGAGAATTGCTTGTTTAGGCAAGGAGTAATCCAGCCCATCCACAATTTTTACATTTTGAATTTGATTGCCGGGGTATTGACGGCCGCTCAATACGACAAATTTTGTAGAGTTGTATTTTTGGTTGAACGAGTTGAGCGTATTTTCAATTACACGAGTTACACCACCGGGTTGTAGATGATAATGAACAACGGCAACTTTCATGACCTCGAGCCTTGCTCGTTTGGAGCACTAAGAGATCGGCGTCCTTTTATTATATTCATCAATTTCAATCATCGGTGGTCTTTCTTCTTCAACGACTTCTTGAACTAATTGCTTGTAGCTTCCTTCTTCCACTTCGAAACGCCGGTAGAAAGTTTCCATGTCAGGAATACGATCAATCTTACCCTGGCTATGCAAACGGTTGATAAAAGTTTGTAAGATGCCAAAGCTCATTTTGCCCAGTGCGTTGGTTGTCTGATTGCGATGAACCCTTCGATCAAGATCAGTTTGAGCAAACGCATTCAATCCAAACTTTTCGTAAAGGTCTAGTAGGTGAGATGTTTCAACTCCGTAACCGATCGGAAAAGGAATAGTTTCCAGTACTTCTCTTCTTGCTGCATATTCACCAGATAGTGGCTGAATAATATTTGTCAGTTCTGGATAGAAAAGAGAAAATAAAGGTCGGATTAAAATTTCTGTGACTCTTCCGCCTCCGCTTGCACGTAGTCCACTTGAATAATTCAGGGGTCTGTCGTAAAAGGCTTTTACATATTGCACTTCATCTTTTCGTATAAGGGGTGCAACTAAGCCATATACAAATCGTGGATGAATATTAGAAATATCTGCGTCAACGTAGCATATAATATCACCCTTAAGCTGGTGAATTGCTTTCCATAGGTTTTCGCCTTTTCCCTTTTTATCTCCAACTTCTGGCAAAATAGAGGAGGCAAGATAAACATCTGCACCATAACTTTGTGCGACTTCTAGAGTTTTGTCTTGAGAACCTGAGTCAATCACTGCAAATTCGTCAATCAATGGATATCGTTCCATTAATTCGGAGCGAAGAATCAGCACCTCTTTTCCAATTGTCTTTTCTTCATTAAGTGTGGGAATACAAAGCGAAATTTTAAGTCCTTTTTTTTCCTTTTCTTTGACTAGATTAAGGATGTCCCAGAATTCTCCGTGGTGAAAAGTGTTTTGATCTAGCCATTTTTGATTATCTCCAGTCATGAGTCGCAATGTCCTCCATCTATTGCCTGTAAGAGAGTAATCAGTTGAGCAATACCACCATCTAAAGGGGTAATTTGAATACTTTCGTTCTCTTCTCCAATGTTATCTGCTCTGGTTAAACCCAAGGTTACTCCTGGATGTCCTGCTTCAATTAAAACATTTAAATCTCCGGTGCTGGGGATCACTTTTGGAGTAATTCCCATTTCACTCATAATTGAACGTGTCGTTTTAACCAACGGGTGAGTAAATGGAATTCCGCAGTTAGGGCGCATTACAACAACTTCAAAGTTCACCTTAGTACCATTCTCAAGCGAGCATTGTTCGCAAAGCTCATGAACTTGCTGTTTCAGGTCAGATAGAACCTCATCCCCCTCACTGGTAATCTCAAAACGTAAAGACCCCCGGCGGGGCGTTTTGTTGTAGGTTGATCCGCATGTTAGTCCACCTAATACCATTTTAGTTTTAGGTTCTTTAGGCAATGGGATTTCAAGCAATTGGTTGATTAAGCGAGTTAAGTGCCCAACGGCTCCCGAAGAACCAAATCTGTTCCAGTCATAATTACTGGGTACTTCTAAGTGAATTTCACCACGTAGCGTAGCGAGTCCAGAATAACTTAATCTTCCTTGCTCCGCACCTTCTACGCAAATACCAGCCCGGATGGGTCTTTGTTTAGTTTCCAAAAAGTACCTTGCACCATCTAGGTTTCCTTTTCCCAGGCTTTTAGTATTGGCTAGTAAGATGAGGTCGTCTTTGAGTCGGATTCCCAGCAGTTTGAGCAGTTTGGGTAAAGCTACGACGGCTGCCAATCCGATCGCATTATCTGCAATCCCAGGCCCCGTGATTGAATCTGGACCAACATTTAGCACATGTTGAGTATTTCCATCAAAAACCGAATCGACATGTGCCATAACCAAAATCGATGAGCGGCCTTCGCTACCCGGCAACACACCGGAAGCATTCTCATATTCGTCAATTTCCGGATCCTCTAATCCATTTTCCCTGAATCTATCTACAGCGAGGCGTACACGATCAGTTTCGTTAAAAGTGGGGGCGGGGATTTCACCAAGGAGAACTGCATCAGTTAAAACAAGTTTTCTTATTTCACGCAGCTTTTCGATTTGCATTGGCAAATCTTTGAGTAAATCTTCCATTTCGAAATTTTTGGATGTAGTTTCTAACATTTTTGTATATCTGAAATAAGGCATATTTAAAAATCATGCCACGCCAAACTTTATTTATTATTTTCTTAGTTGAAAAAAAGGAGGAGATACTCCACAAAATAATTATATCAGGTCGGGATGATTTTTAATAACAAACGGTCACATTTTTATGTCAAAAAATATTGGTTTCATTTCAACCCGTTTTGCTGGTCAAGACGGAGTATCATTGGAAAGTGCAAAGTGGGCAGAAGTCTTGTGGGAAGATCAACATATTAGTTATTGGTATAGCGGACAGAGCGATCGAGATCCGGATATCAGTTTTGTTGTGCCTGAGGCTTACTTTGGTTTTTCTGAAAATAGATGGATTAACGAGAGGATTTGGGGCTCAGGACAAAGAGATCGTTTCGTATCCTCAAGAATTCGTGACCTTGCAGATTACTTAAAAAGCACGCTTTACCGCTTTGTTGAGAGGTTCAATATTGATATTGTAGTCCCGCAAAACTGTCTTGCTATCCCCATGCACCTTCCGCTTGGGATTGCATTAACAGAATTCCTTTCGGAAACCCAAATGCCCGCTATTGCCCATCATCATGATTTCTTTTGGGAACGAACAAGATTTTCTGTAAATTCGGTTCCTGAGTATTTGGATATGAGTTTTCCTCCAAAATTTGTTAATATGCGAAATGTGGTGATCAATCAAGAAGCACAGGAGCAACTTGCATTGAGGAAAGGTTTGTCTTCATTGGTGATACCCAATGTTTTTGATTTTGATAATCCGCCCGATCATATTGATAGCTATGCATCTGATGTTCGTGAAGAACTTGGGCTCGAATCAGATGATTTCTTTATTCTTCAGCCCACCCGTGTCGTTCCGCGGAAAGGAATTGAACAGGCAATTAAGCTAGTAAGTTTACTTAAGGACCCTCGATGCAAATTGGTTATTTCACACGAAGCGGGAGATGAAGGTTACGAATATCTTGGAATGCTTGAGCAATTAGCCAAAGAGGAGGGAGTAGATATGCGAGTTGTGGCAGACCGAGTAGGTGAGGTTCGGCAGCGAGACTCTGATGGTAGAAAAATCTACACTCTTTGGGATCTTTATTTACATGCCGATTTTGTAACTTATCCTAGTCTTTATGAGGGCTTCGGGAACGCGCTATTGGAGGCAATCTATTTTCGGAAACCGGTACTGATTAACCGGTATTCTATCTTTGTTCGAGATATTGAGCCCAAAGGCTTTCGACTGTTAACCATGGATGGATTCGTTACTCCAAGTTTGGCAAAACGGGTTCGGCAAATACTTTTCGATAAGGAATTGTGCGAAGAAATCGTAAATCACAATTACGAAGTCGCTCGCCAGTTTTATTCTTATTCTGTCGTTCGAAGTAATTTGCGTGCTTTTATTGCCAGCTTAACCGGTTATTAAATTATGAATAATTCATCTTCCATATCCTCAGTGAAGCATGTCTCAAGTGCTAAATTAAAAACAATTAAGAAGCGGTTTTCGACTCTGTACGGTGTAGAGAATGCCGATGTATTGCTTGAGAGGTTTTTTCATATGATTGGGCGTTATGGCGTTGGTGCCAATAGGAGCAATGTCGTGTCCAAGTCTGTTTCGCAAAGAGATGCTGTTTTAATAACATATGCAGATATGGTGTATGATGAAAAGGTACACCCACTTGAGACATTAAGGGACTTTTGCACCTCTCGGCTTAAAGGTGCTTTCTCGGCAATTCATATCCTGCCCTTTTATCCTTGGACTTCTGACGATGGTTTCTCAGTTGTTGATTATCGAGAGGTTGATACAAGATACGGAAATTGGGACGATATCTCAAAATTGTCAGAAGAATTTGAGTTAATGTTTGATCTTGTTTTGAATCATTGCTCAGCCAAAAGCCCATGGTTTAAAGAATATGTTTCTGGTATTGAACCGGGAAAAAATTACATTCTTGAGGGGGATGAGAAAGCAGACCTTTCTGCGGTTGTCCGACCACGAGCTTCGCCCTTGCTTACTCCTTATCAAACCAGAATCGGTGAAAGGCATGTATGGACGACCTTTAGTGCCGATCAGGTTGACTTGGATTGGACCAGTCCAGATTTACTTTTTGAGTTTCTGGATATCATCATGTTTTATGCATCTCTAGGTTGCAGGATTTTGCGTTTAGATGCCGTTGCATTTTTATGGAAGCAAATTGGAACTAATTGTCTTCACCTCCCTAAGACTCATGAGGTTATAAAATTGATAAGGAATTTTATTGAAGTTGTTGCCCCCGAAGTTCTCATTTTGACTGAGACCAATGTTCCGCACCAAGAAAATATATCTTATTTTGGGAAGGGAGATGAAGCGCATGCAGTTTATCAATTCCCTCTCCCCCCGCTTTTACTTCATGGATTGTTACGTGGTACAGCTCTACATGTAACAGATTGGGCAACGAATTTAGCACCGCCTCCTAAGGGTTGTCACTTTCTTAATTTTACCGCCAGTCACGATGGGATTGGAGTTCGTCCTTTAGAAGGAATTCTTCCAACTGAAGAAATTCTAGCTCTAGCCGATGAGGTCAAAGGTAATGGTGGTTTTGTTTCGATGCGAAAATTGGAAGATGGTTCGGAGTTTCCTTACGAATTGAACGCAACTTTTTATGGTGCTCTGTCTGACAAGAAAAACGAGAAACTGGGCGATACCCGTTTTCTTTGTTCGCAGGCAATTGCTTTGGCAATGAAGGGAATTCCCGCAATTTATTTTCATTCATTGTGCGGAACCGAAAACTTCTTGGAAGGTGTTCAGGAAACCGGACACAATAGAACGATTAATCGTCGTAAATGGAAAAAAGCTGAACTTGAAGATCTTTTGAGTGATGAAAAAAGTAATTCAGGTAGAATATTTGAATGGTATGCTAGAGTGCTGAGAAGGCGGTCATCTTGCCCTGCATTCCATCCGGATGCCTCCCAAGAAGTTTTGGATTTTGGTTCTGAAATTTTTGCCTTTGAGCGAAAATCTACCGATGCGAGCCAAACTATTCTTTGCTTGTTTAATTTTTCTTCTACAGAATCAGAGATTAAACAGCGTGATGTTCTTTTATCCTATTTTCCCAATGCTAAAGCAAAAGACTTAATTAAAGGAGGGGAATTATTATTCGATAGTGAAACCTTCATCCTGCGTCCATATCAAGCACTCTGGCTTTCCTTGAATTGAATATTTTTTTACTTCGAGAGAAAGTTTCCTATCTTGAATTACCCGTAAAGGGGGATAATGCATGCCATATTTTAACAGTACTTAAAGCTGGTGTAGGTGATGTGATTGATGTCGGTGTTCAAAACGGTCCAAAGGGCAAGGCCACTCTGCAGGAAATTACTAAGATCCACCTTAAACTTAGCTTAAAGTGGAACGATCCACACCCCTGCGATTTGTATCCTGTATCTCTTGTGGTCGGAATGGCACGACCTCAGACTTGTAGGAAGATTCTTGGGCAGGCCAGTGCAATGGGGGTATCGAGAATAGATTTTTTTATGTCAGAAAAATCTGAGTTATCATATCGTAATAGCCGGCTTTGGAAAACTAATGAATGGGAAGAAAAAATTTTTAATGGAGTCGATCAAGCATTTTCGACTTTTTTGCCACAATGTAAAATATGGACTGATCTGAAGGATTGTATAAACGATCAACCTTCAGATTCAAAAGCACTAGCCCTTGATAATTACGAAAGCTCGTACACGCTTAATCATTTACAATCTGAAGATCAGTCTCCTTATTACACAATTGCAATTGGTGCGGAGCGTGGGTGGTCTAATTCTGAACGAGAGCTGCTCAGAGACCAAGCGTTCACGCTTGTTAGTTTGGGGCCTCGGGTACTACGCCAGGAAACTGCCGTAGTTGTAGCTTTAGGCCAGGTTTTAAGTAAGTTTTGGAATGTCTAATCATCCAAGCGAAAAAGTCTAAATTGGGGAGATCCTTTTTTACTTTTTCCAATTGTTCTGATCAAGGACCATCCGGGGAATTCTATTTTTTCTTCCGGGGGCGCTTCATGAATAAGCAGTCCTGAATTTACCAGAATTTTTTGGTCTCGAATGATTCTAAATATGGGGGGGCCAATTTTCGAAAACAAAGGGTAGGGGGGATCAAGAAAAATCAAATTATATTGTTTAACCTCGGACTTGAGGTACTCAGTAACTTCCCGATTTTTAATGCTTCCAGTTTCGTCATTAAGTTGTGCACTTTTTCGTACCTTGAGTAGGTTGTTTTTCAAACTTATTACCGCTTTTCGATTGTTTTCTACAAAAACTCCATCCTCTGCTCCTCGGCTAAGGGCTTCTAATCCATATGAACCTGTACCTGCACACAAATCAAGAAATCTAGTTTCTAGGACTTTTTCTCCAAGTGAAGAGAATAACCGTTCTCTGTTTGCTTCTGTGGCCGGTCGAAGATCAACCCCTTTCGGGATTTGTAATGGTATTCCTCTAGCTAACCCTCCACTAATTCTCATTACATTGGGTTTGCCGGTTAGGTCGTTTTAAATGTTTCATGTTAGGTTATTGGCTTAGGAGGGTTGCCAACTAGGTACCTTTTTATTTAGACAAGAAAGATGGCTCGCACAATGAGAACTTTTTTTGATGTTAATGCAGAACATCCAGATGAATTTATTTTACTCGATGTAAGCGAGAGTCATCATCTAACCAAGGTTCTTCGTTTGACAGAAGGGGATGAGGTTGAAGCTTTAGATGGTAAGGGGGGTAAATACAAAACTAAGATTGCGAGCATAGAAAGTAAATCTGTCAAATTGCAAATTGTAGAGAAAGAATTTTTCAATAATTCTAACTTAAATTTTCGATTAGCTATTGCCCTTCTTAAAGGCAATCGTTGGGAGGATATGATTCGACCATTAACTGAGTTGGGAGTTTCCCGTTTAACTCCGTTGCTTACCGAGCGTTCAGAGTCAAAAATCGAAGAGAAAAAACAGGGCATGAAAATTAAAAAATGGGAACGGGTCGCAATAGATGCCTGTAAACAATCAGGAAATCCCTGGATGCCTATTTTTGACAATCCGCAAACATTGCCATTTTTTTTTAAAGATCATGCCAATGATGAGAATATCTTTTTGGGCAGTTTATCCCCAACGGCTCAACCTTTTAAGGAATTTAATTTGGAGAATCAGCAAAATATAACAATACTAATTGGTCCTGAAGGAGGGTGGAGTCATGAGGAAGAAAATTTAGCTAAAAGTAATGGTATTAAATTTTTTAGTCTCGGTCAACATACGCTTAGGGTTGAGACTGCGGCCTTGAGTGCATTGGCAGTTGCACGTGAAAGTTTCCTGCTTTAATATCATCTATCATGTCTGCTGAATTTTCTGGAGAGCAAAAATTGCGAATCGTCCTTGAGTCGATTATTCGAAATGTTCCAAAGGGGGAACAAAGTAAAAAGTATGGCGTAACTGAGGAAGAATTTCAATCTTGGCACGATCACCTGATTAAAAATGGTGGGAAGATTTTTGATTCATCTTCTACCTTACAAGCTACATCTCGTTCAAAAAAGAAAAAGATGTCCCCCTTTGCAAAAGTTTTTCTTAGCATTAGTCTATTAGCTAATCTAGGTTTGGTAACTTTTGGCTTTGTCTATCAAGCGAATAAAAGTAACTCAATAAATGGAGATCCTGATGATTTAGGCAGTTCGATTGATTCTCCCATTAATTTAGTGGATAATTTTCCAAACGATCCGATCTCAGCTGAGATTTCAAATAGTAAGGGCAAGGAGGACGATGAACCTATCGATGTATTGTTGGAAAACTCTCGGGTAAAGCCTTTGCGTGTAAATGGACAGGACGATGCTATTGAAAATCTTCTTGCGGTGCCTGATTTGTTGCCCGCTCCCTCCCTTCTACCCCCAGTTGAGATTCCTGAGCCTGCAGAAGAAGTTACTTTTCTCGGGAAATCTTATAAAGGGAAGCATGTGGTTTATCTTTTGGATGCCGGTACTTATGTTTTGGACGGGAATCAATCTATTGAACAATTCACAAAGATTAAGGAAGCGCTAATTTCTTCGATTTTAACTCTTTCTCCCAACTCATATTTTAACCTTGTCCTGTACTGGAACTTGCGTGAAGCATCGGCACTCGGGAAGACTATATTAATGGCAAGCCAACAAAATAAAAAGTACGCCATTGAATGGATTGGAAGCCTTGGAGATACAAAAGAATCAATAAAAGCAGATAGGAATCAATATTATCCAAAAGAACTTTTATACGCAAAGCCGGCAATTGGAATTATTGGCCCATGGTATGGATTAAGTACTGCGATTAGTTATGATCCGGATATAGTTTTCGTACTTGCGGGCAATTTGCCTGGTTATGATCGATCGGAGGTGCCCCGTTCCCATTATGCAGGTTTGGGCAAGATAAATTTTAAAACGGTGCAAGAAGGAACAAAAAAATTCCCCGCAATTAGTGAATTAAGCCGAGAAACTGCACGCAAATGGTTTTATTCGATTACTCCAATTTCCTCGCTTCCTTCCAGCGATGATGAGGTGGATACAATGGCTTTTGCCCGATTAGGGTTTGCTTCAAGTTCACAAAATAAATTTAATTTCCCCCCTTCGGCATGGAACAAATCTTTCGACAATTTTTTAACTAGCTTAGAGGTAGGATTTGATCGTATTCCGCAAACTCATTTTATGGTTTCCTTGCCAAAATATGTTTCATGGCCAAGTTCTCTTTTAGATACGGCTAAGGAATTTACAGAGAGTTCAAGGGGTTCATTTCAACAAAATTTATTTACACCTTAAACGAAATATAGAGGTATGCTCCAATGGCATAGAAGACGAGCGATTCTTTTTATAAACTGCATTTTATTGGTGCCAGCTTCAATATTTGCACAACGGGTCGAGGATTTTATTGATGTATCAATCCTTTCCGAAGCCCAGACTCTGAAGGCAGGAGAAGGGGCACGGGTTATAGTGTCAGTCCGTTTGGCGGAAGGGTGGCATATTTATTCAAAATCTTCTGGCGAGAGTGGATATCCTACTACAATAGAATGGGACAATGTAGAGGGAGTTAAGCTTAGTGAGACGATCTTTCCAGAGCATATTATATATGAAGCTGATGGTATTAGTAGCATGGTGCATCAAGGAAGTTTCTTTCTTAAGTCTGAACTTCAAATTGATGCCAATTCTAGTTTTGAGGATAATGTTGTTCGATTGAACGGAAACTTTTCGGCATTGGTCTGCAGTGCAGAAAAATGTATTCCTTTTGAGCAAAGTCTTAATCTTGAAATTCCAGTTGCTGAAAAAACAGTTTTAAACGATTTAATTCGTGCAAAAATTGAAAATACCTCAGTTCCGGTTCCTAATGTCCCAAGCGTTCGGACTACTCCCTCTCTTAAAATAGAATCTGGCTTTAATCAACTCATGGTCATGTTTGGTTTGGTTCTGGTAGCTATGGCTATTTGGATATATGGTAAAACCGTGCTTGTGCCTAAGCCTACCTTGGTAACCGGGGTGGCAAAGTTGCTTGCATTCGTACTTTTTGCATTGGGTATTTGGACTGGTTTTCCTCATGCTAACGACGATAGAGGGGATCAAATTGAGTGGACGAAGTGGAGTCCAGAAAAAGAGAATACATTACTAGCTGAGGGGCGTGCCGTTTTTATCGATTTCACTGCGCGTTGGTGTGCTTCGTGCCAACTTAATAAACGAGTTTATCAAATGGATGATATTATTGATAAATTCAAGGATTTAGATGTGGTGGCCTTACAAGCGGACTGGACAAAGCGAGGGCCTGTTATTTTGGAGGCCCTTCAAAAATATGGTCGCGAAGGTGTTCCGCTCTACATTTACCACCCGCCCACAAAATCTGAACAAACCGATAATAAGGCTATAATTTTGCCCGAGATTCTAACTCAGGAAATTGTTCTTTCAGCATTGGCAGGTGGCGATTCTTTTTTCCAATCTCCGGGGGATAGTTTTGTCGCAATTCTTGGATTTGCTTTTTTAGGCGGGGTTATTCTAAATCTGATGCCCTGTGTTTTTCCAGTTCTTGGCTTGAAAATTATGGCCTTCGTCAAGCAAGCTGGTGAAGATCCTGTAAAAGTGCGAATTCACGGAATTATTTTTACCATCGGGGTGGTTCTATCTTTTTGGATTTTAGTTGGTGTTTTACTTGGTTTGCGAGAAAGTCTCGGGGAGAATATTGGATGGGGTTTTCAATTGCAGGAGCCTGTCTTTGTATTTTGTCTTGCCGTTTTTCTGTTGATTTTTGCTCTTAGCTTGAGCGGCGTATTTGAAGTTGGGATGTCTATGACTGGTGTGGGAGGGAAGCTATCTCAAAAGTCGGGTTATCTTGGCTCTTTCTTTTCGGGCTTTTTGGCAACAGTGGTGGCAACCCCCTGTATGGCACCATTTCTCGGTGTAGCAGTGGGAGCAGCGTTGGCAATGCCATGGTTGTCATCTTTCACTGTCTTTACCTGTATCGCAATAGGCTTATCTGCCCCTTACTTACTATTGTCTATATTTCCGAAGTGGATTAGTCGTTTACCTAAACCAGGTGCATGGATGGACACATTAAAGCAAGCCATGGCCTTCCCGCTATACGCGACCGTGGCCTGGTTACTTTGGACCTTGAATAGTCTAATATAGAAGATGCTCTTGTTAAAGAGCCTCTTCGCCCTGCTCACCCGTACGGATCCGAACTGCTTGCTCTATAGGAAGAACGAAAACTTTTCCATCTCCAATCTTCTCAGTCCTTGCTGCTTTGACTATAGTATCAATAACCTTGTCAGCCAAGTCATCAGGAACGGCAACCTCTACGACAACCTTGGGCAGAAAGTCGATCGTGTATTCACTCCCGCGATAAATTTCTGTATGGCCTTTTTGGCGTCCAAATCCTTTCGCCTCGATCACCGTCATGCCCTCAATGCCAATTTCGGACAGAGCATCTTTCACATCTTCGAGTTTAAATGGTTTGATGATAGATTTTATTAATTTCATTTTAAATAGATTAATTGGTGAAAATGTTTAATTGAGCGTGTAAGCATTCTCTCCATGTGAAGCTTGGTCAAGCCCCTTTGTTTCATCCTCTTCAGAAACTCGTATTCCTCCAATCAGTGGAGAAATGATTTTGACTATCAGGTAGGTGGCCACAACGGAGAGAACGATCGCGGCAATACAACCTTGAGCTTGTACGATAAGTTGATCTTGCCAAGAATCCAGATTAATTCCTAAACCGCCTAATTCGCCTTTCCAACCGAGATAAGCAACCATAAGAGTTCCGAGGACTCCTCCCACTCCATGCACGGCGGCAACATCCAAAGAATCATCCACACCGAGTTTGTCTTTTACAAAACCGCAGGCGAAGTAGCAGATGATACCCGCTGATGCACCAATAATAATAGCACCCAATGGACCTACACTACCAGATGCCGGGGTTATGGTGGCCAGTCCAGCAATGGTTCCGGTCACGATACCAACCAAACCGGGCTTGCCGGTTTTTTTCCATTCTATGAACATCCAAACCAAGCTGGCAGTAGCCGCAGAAATATGGGTGACCAGCATAGCCATGCCGGCACTTTCATTAGCTGCTGCGGCACTACCCGCATTAAACCCGAACCAACCCACCCAAAGCATGGAAGCCCCAATCATAACCATTCCTGGATTGTGCGGAGGTTTTAAAGATTTAGGAAAACCCTGCCTGCGACCGAGCATCCAGGCAAGTGTAAGGGCAGCAGCACCAGCTGTAGCATGAACCACAATACCGCCTGCAAAGTCAATGACTCCTTTTTCCGCAAGCCATCCTCCACCCCATACCCAATAG
>CBFHYW010000001.1:0-69306 GCA_965660135.1 Opitutales bacterium | reverse complement strand
AGCATTTCATGATATTGCTCATAATTACAGGAATAAATTTCTTGGTACAGTTGTAGGAATAACAGGAAGCTGTGGTAAGACTTCTACAAAGGATATACTTACCTTATTACTTGGTGAAAATGAGACATTATGTACGGAAGGAAATTTTAATAATCATTTAGGAGTTCCATTAACTTTATTAAGATTTGATAGTAAAGTTCATAAAAGGTCTGTTGTTGAGGCGGGTATAAATGAAATTGGTGAAATGCGTTTACTCGCAAAAACAATATCCCCAAATGTTGTCATAGTAACGGTTATCGCACCTTCACATTTAGAAGGTTTAAAAGATGTTGAAACCATTGCATCAGAAAAAGCGGATTTATTTGAAAAGTCTGAAGGTAATCCATTAGTAATTTTTCCCGAAGATTGCTTGAAATATGAAAAGTTTTTAAATCGTTATAATCGTGGTGAAGGCGTAATCGTTCTTAGAGAAGGAGAGCCAGTATCCGAACCAAATTCCAATGAAGCATTTTACTCCATTTGGACTGAAACAAACAAGATAGGGGGCTCGTCGTTGCTACGGCTTTGGCGACACGGGTCCCCATCTGTTTCTTTTTCTTTCCCTCTTTTATCAGAGGGAATGGGAAGAAACATCGCTCTTGCAGTCTTAGCTGCAAGCGAACTTGGAGTTTCAGTTCAAGAAATTTCTGAACGCCTACCCCGATTTCGCCCTTCGGCCTTGAGAGGAAGATTCTTTCAAGGCCGGGGGCGGTCCTATTTTGTTGATTGTTATAATGCTAATCCTGCATCGATGCAGGACTCCTTGGAGTTTTTTAGAAAACAATTTTCAGGAACTCCCAAACTTTATGTACTGGCAGGTATGGAAGAATTAGGAGAAGATGAAAAAAAGTTGCATATTCAAGTCGGGCGAACATTAAAAGTTGAGCGTGAAGACTTAATTATATTAATCGGAGAAAAGGCGAGCTGGATGGCTCCGGCATTACTTGAGAACGAAGTTAGTGAGGGTCAGGTAATGGTCCTTCCAGAACTTAGTAATGCAATTCCGGTTGTAGAGGATTTTGATGGTTCTGTTTTGTTTAAAGGCAGTAGGTCTTATGCGTTGGAGAACTTACTTCCGAGTTGGGCCGTTGAAGGAAGTGAAGCAAAGAAAGAAGGGTTATGCTAAGTTATCTTCAATTTGGAGAGGAATGGTTTGGCCCCCTTCGTTTATTCCAATTTATCTCAATTCGTGCAATTTTTGCAGGAATTACCGCATTAATATTAGGCTTTTTACTTGGCCCCAAATTAATTAAAATATTGCAGGGGATTGGTGCCAAGCAAGCATTTCGTGATGAAACTGAAGTTGGTAAGTTGGCCACGCTTCATGAGTCAAAAGCAAAAACTCCAACAATGGGGGGGCTCTTGATTTTTGGTTCAGTTTTTATATCTACACTTTTATTTGCAGAACCAAATATTTATGTAATTACGGCGATGATGGTTTATGTAATTTTGACAATCGTTGGATTTGCAGATGACTACCTAAAAATATCTAAAAAAAACAGTAAGGGCTTAGCAGGAAGGTATAAGTTATTGGGGCAGTTAATTGCTACTTCATTAGCGTTATATTTTTTATTAGGACCATTTGGAAATATATTTACCGGATTTCATGAGCGAGCAATAGGAAGTAACTTTAAAATGTTGGAACTTTGGATCCCATTTTATAAAGATGTTTTAATTTTAAGTATGCCAGTGTTTATTGCATTTGCACTATTCCTTGTTACATTAACTGGCTCTAGCAACGCAATAAATTTGACCGATGGTTTAGATGGATTAGCGATTGGTTGTACCGTAACTGTGGCATTAACTTATGGACTGATGTCTTATGCTTCGGGTAATTTTGTGATCTCAGATTACTTAAAAATTAGTTGGATTCCAGGGACAGGAGAACTTTCGATTGTGTGTGCTGCATTACTTGGAGGTAGTCTGTCATTTCTTTGGTACAATGCACATCCGGCTGAAATGTTTATGGGTGATACAGGATCATTAGCAATTGGAGGTTTAGTCGGCATTATTGCATTGATGATACATCAGCCATTTACACTCATCATTGTGGGAGGTATTTTTGTGATGGAAGCAGGGTCCGTAATTTTACAGGTAATTTCATTCAAAAGCAGAGGGAAGAGAATCTTTTTAATGTCACCAATTCATCACCATTTTGAATTGAAAGGGTGGGCAGAAACAAAAGTTGTTATTAGATTTTGGATTTTATCATTACTTTTCGCAATGATTGGATTGGCTACACTTAAGGTACGTTAAAGTGAAAGAGTTATTAAAAAATTTTAAAAAGTACGGCGACGATTCTATAGCGATTTTGGGCGCGGGTATTAGTGGAAATGGAATGTCAGAACTGTTAGAGAAGTTGGGCTGGCAGTATAAGATGTACGATGAGCAGGGCCGTGCCTTCTGTGACAAGGAGGCATGTGCATGCTCAATCGTAGTCTGTAGTCCTGGTTTTAAAAAAGATCACCCGTGGCGTAAAATTGCGGAAAATAATAAGAAATTGATTGTAAATGAAATAGACTTTGCCAGCTATTTTATGAATTCACAAATCATAGGAATCACAGGAACTAATGGTAAGACGTCCTTGGCTACCTTTTTATCTCATTTATGGAACTCGGTTGGTAAGCCGGCAGTGGTTGCTGGAAATGTCGGGGTTCCTCTTAGTAAGTTAATTGCTGAGGGTTTGAGTAATAAAACAACCATTTTTTTAGAAACCAGTTCTTTTCAAGGGGAAGATCTAAAGTTCATAAAGCTTAATTCATTAATGTGGACTAATTTTGAAGAAGATCACTTAGATTACCATGGTTCCATGAATAAATATTTTTTAGCAAAAGCAAATATGTTTAGTTTATTGGGTACTGGTTCCTTGTTTGTTGGAAAAACAGTTCAAGAATATGCAGAGAAAAATAATTATAAACTTCCTCGGCAAACTGAAGTTGTGAATAAAAATACTAATATCAGCGACTTTGTAAAAAATAACAATTTCATGTCAAGTTTTCCGCAAAGAGAAAACTTAGCTTTGGCTTATACCTTTGCACTGTCGAATGGCATTAAACGCACTGATTTTGAGAGGGCGATAGAATCTTATGAAGGACAGCCTCATAGACTGCAAAAAATTGATACTATGGGAATGGCTACATTTTGGAATGATTCAAAATCGACAAACTTCTCTTCAGCTCTCGCAGCTTGCAGAAATTTTAAAGGAAATACATTTTGGATAGGCGGTGGTAAGGAAAAAGGTGGTATAGTAGACGACTTTGCTCGTAAGTTAATGCCTTTGATTAAAAAAGCTTTCTTAATCGGAGAAAGTGGGATGAATCTGGCGAAGTTGTTTGAAAACCATGAATTCCCCAATGCATTTTGTCACACGCTTGAAGAAGCTGTAAAAAAAGCCTTTTCTGAAGTGACTGAAAAAACAAACATTTTGTTGAGCCCAGGTTTTGCAAGTTTTGACTCATTTATTAATTATGCAGACCGAGGAAATTCTTTCAAAACACTCGTTTTGGATTTGAAGAGAATCACATCTATAGCTACCCATGATAGAGTAACTGAATTTCATTCATAAGTAAGGAAAAATACCATGAAACTAACAAAAATATTTGGAATCGTTTTATCGCTGCATGTAGGGGTCATTCTCCTAGTCATGTTTCAACCAGGTTGTCAAACCGCTGATAGGAAAAAACCGGTTGATTCTGCTGAGCCTGAAGAAAAAAGTAATGTTGATCCTGGTGCATTTAATGAAGGTTTGACTGATAATGAAAAGAAGGCTGTTCCCGTAGTACAAGAACTTCAGGAACCGACTAGACCGATTGTGGGTGAGTTATTTGTTCCTGGAGCTAATGACGAAATTGTTCCCTCGCCATTGCCCTCTGTAGTTGACCAAGGATCTGAAACCTCAAATACATTCAACCTGCGCCCCGCTAATGTTACGATTTATAAAATTCAAAAAGGGGATACATTATGGGGGGTTGCCCGTAAAATGGATATAACATTAACAAGCTTGTTGGCTTCGAATCCAAGTTTGTCTAAAAATTCACGCCTTAAAATCGGTCAGGAAATAATGGTACCTGGAGAATCAGCTAATCCACCTGCACTGTTAAATCAACCAGTTGAATATCCTAAGACCGAGTTAACTAATGGTGCCAGTAACTACACGGTTAAGAGTGGAGATAGCTTATCCAAAATCGCCCGGTTGAATGGCGTTTCCTTGCAGTCTCTAATGTCAGTAAACGGCATGACCAGTGCATCTATTATTCGTCCCGGGCAAGTTCTGATTCTTCCCTCTGGGGGTGATCAAGTAATAATCCCTGCCGTGCCCTCTTTAGTGGTGCCTGAGGGGACAAACACTTACACGGTTAAGAAGGGTGATAACCTTACCCGCATCGCAACAATATATGGATCTACGGTTAAAGAAATTATGGAGTGGAATAATTTGGCAGATGCGGGAAAAATAAGGGTTGGTCAATTACTTATTGTTTCTAATGCGCCCACAAATACAATTTTCGAAAAAGAGGAATCTAAAGTAATTTCCATAGAGGAAGATACAAAAGTAGAAGATTTTTTTAAGAGTGAGGTAGAGGAAAGACCGATTATTGATGTTCCTGATCAACCGTAATTGAATTTGTTGTTTAAGGTGGATGTAGAAAGGAAAATGTGGCGGGAGATGTAATAGATAGAAACTTTGTAAAACCTACCAATTGGATTTCAGTTTATCTCATCGCAATGGCATTGGGATTAACAACACTTGGTTTGGTTATGCTTTTTAGTGCTGGTGTAGTTAAAGGAGCACATTCTCTATTAACTAAACAGCTAATTTGGTTGGCACTGTCAGTTGCGATTGGGATGTATGTTTCTTTCATGAACCTCCAATGGTTGAGAAGCGTGACTTGGTGGGTTTTTGGTTTTTGTATTTTGGCACTCATTCTTACCTTAATCCCTGGGATTGGAGTGAAAGTTAATGGTGCACAACGATGGATTGGATTGGGTCCATTGCGTGTTCAACCATCTGAGTTTGCCAAAATCGGTTTAGTTTTAGCAATGGCTGCGTTTTTTTCTACTCATCAGCGGGATATTAAGAGCTTCGTCAAAGGTTTTCTATTACCGTCTATTATAATCGCATGTATTTGTGGACTAATTATTCTACAACCTGATTTTGGCACATGTTTTTTATGTGGTGCGGTTGCTGCGACATTAATGTTTCAATCTGGTACGAGTTTGAAATGGTTACTGCCTATAGCTTTTATGGCTATTTCTGCATTTTCGGTTCTCGTATATTTCGACCCAGTTCGAATAAGGAGAGTAACCTCATTTTTAGATGTGGAAGCAAACGCAAATGATAGTGCTTATCAACTTTGGCAGGGTATGTTGGCTTTTGGGGTAGGGGGACTCGACGGAGTTGGTCTTGGTATGGGACGCCAACAGATGCATTTCTTACCTGAAGCCCATACAGATTTTATTTTTCCAGTCATCGGTGAAGAACTTGGTTTGATCTGCACAATGAGTATTGTATTATGCTTCCTTGTTCTCTTTGTCGTGGTGTGTTGGAGATTACGTATGGCACCAAAATTATACGAATATTTATTAGCAATGGGTTCTTTGCTCTTTATTTGCTTACAGGCAATTATTAATATGGGGGTAGTAACTGGTTCGATGCCAACTAAGGGAATGTCTCTTCCTTTTATTAGTTATGGTGGATCAAACCTGATGGTTACTTTTGTTTTTCTAGGTATCATAATAAATGTCTTTCGAAAGTGGGATAATCCACGTGCATATCGCCCCCGGGAAATTAAGGAAATATGAAGAATATTGTAATTGCATGCGGAGGAACCGGAGGACATTTAACTCCTGGTATTGCACTTGCTCAACGACTCGAAGAGCGGGGGAACCCCTCTTGGCTCTTGATTAGTCAAAAAGCGGTTGATTCTAGATTATCTAGGAAATATCCAAAGTTAAGTTTTGAATCTATGCCCGGCGCTCCAATGATTAAATCACCCATTGGTCTAGCTCGATTTGGTGCAGGATTTATATTTTCTTTTATTCGCTCGTATCGATTTTATGGAAAAATTGGTGCGGATGCCATGGTTGGTTTCGGTGGGTTTTCGTCTTTTGGACCTGCCATGGCTGCACATGCTCGGGGAATTCCTGTGTTTATACATGAAGCAAATCGAGCTGTGGGGAAAGCTGTTCGCTTCTTAGCGAAGCGTTCAACTCGTTTGTATCTTCCAGAAGGCATGCATCTAGATGGTATTTCTCCTGATGTTATACGCAATGTGGGTTACCCATTGAGAAAGGAATTTCGGCGAATACCAAAGGAACGTGCACGCAAACAACTTGGAATTTCATTAAATGATCGCTTGCTGGTGGTTATCGGTGGAAGCCAAGGGGCAGTATCTCTTAATCAATGGGTTAAGGATAGCTTAGAGCCTCTCTCCGCTGAAGGAATTTCAACATATTGTTTAACTGGAATGAAAAATGAAAGCTCTGGAGTTGTTCAACTTGAAGGTATTAGGGGAGAAACAGTAACCAATCGTTTTGTCTCTTTTACAGATGAGATGAATTCAGTGCTCTCAGCTGCAGACCTAGTTATTTCGAGGGCTGGAGCTGGTGCAATTGCAGAAATCATACGTTGTCGAATACCTTCTATTCTAATTCCTTATCCCTATGCAGCGGATAACCATCAATTTTTAAACGCAGAATTTTTGGAACGAAAGGGAGGAGCTATTCTGTGCCCTGAGGTAAAAATGGGTGAGCATTTATTAGATGAAGTTAGAGAAGTAATGTTTAATGAAGATTTTAGAACTATTTTACGCCGAAACCTTTTTGCGATGGACAAGGGCGATGTGGCGAATCGTATTTCAGATGATCTTTGCCAATCCTTAAAGGAACGCGTTCTCCGAGATTCTGTTCAGGGTGGAGTTCTGCGCATGGTCGGATGAACAAACCGCGACGAGTCTTTCTTCTTGGTGCGGGGGGTATGGGTATGGCTCCGCTCGCATTGTATTTACAAGGAGCAGGTATTCAGGTTGAGGCTTATGATGATAGATTTCGTGAACCTTTGCGCTCAAGCTTGGAGCAATCTGGGGTTCAAGTATTGAGTGAACCAACACCTTTGGAGAATCCAGATTGCGTGATTCGTTCGAGTGCAATTCCAGAAGCAAGTAAATTGGTACAGCCATGGTTAGCCAAAAAAATTCCTGTTTTTCGTAGAGGTGAATTCTTAGCTCGTTTTACTGCGAATCGAAAAATTCTTGCTGTTGTTGGTAGTCATGGAAAAACTACAACCTCTGGAATGTTATGCTGGGCCTTGGATCAAGTAGGTTTTGATTTTTCTTATTTGGTGGGTGGTTTGTTCTTGGGGAATGAATTGGCTCCTGGGCGATATTCAAAAGATAGTTGGCTTGTTTTAGAAGTAGATGAAAGCGACGGTACTATAGATCTCTTCGCACCAACAATAACCTTAGCGTTGAATTGTGAATGGGATCATGTTGACCTGTATGATTCTAAAGATTCGATTGGAGAAACTTTTCGTTCCTTATTTAATCGAACACGCTCGGCAATTATAACCCCCAATAAATCAGAACTTTCAGACTGGGCGAAATTGGAGAAAAATCAAAAATTATATACTTTCGAAAGCAGTAAAGACCCAAGTAAATATAAAGAGAGCAATTTGTCTGCAGTACTTGCTGCAGGAATGGCATTAGATGTTGATTTTTCCAGCTTGGATTTTAGTAATTTCCCAGGATTGGCACGTAGGGAAACCATACTTTATGAAAGCCCGTATAGAATTATTATTGAAGATTACGCCCACCATCCCACAGAGATAAATGCCCTTTTAAGTAATCGCAGATCATCATTGCCTGAGCATTCTCTTCAAGTAGTATTTCAACCTCATCGGTTTACCCGAACACATGCATTGGCAGAAAGGTTTGCAGAGGAGCTTTCGCAAGCAGATGATCTTCATTTACTCCCCACCTATGCTGCTTTTGAGAAATTTGACCCCAAAGGGTCAGTTGAAAGTTTGGTAGGTTATCTACCTCCACGACTGAGGAAACGAACTAATATATTTTCTGATTTTTCTCAATTGTGTAAAACCCTAGGACCACAATCTGCTGATAAAGACCAAATTTTATTTGTTGGTGCTGGAGATTTAGAAAAGTGGGCACATGCATTTTCAGCTTGGGAGAAATCCAAAGGAAACAAACTTGATGCCTTTGCACATTTTCTTCATGGAAAACTTTCAAATAATACTATTCTAAAAAGTAACGAACCATTGGCAAATAAGACAACTATTGGAGTGGGTGGATGTGCACATTGGTATGCAGAGCCTGCTCACTCTGAGGATTTACGTTCCTTAGTTGAAGGGTGTCTATTGTTTAACATTCCCCGTGCGATGATTGGGAGAGGTTCAAATTTAATTGTTCCTGATGACGGATTTGGAGGCTTAGTTATTCGCTTAAGAGGGAAATTTTGGAAGGAAATTACTCTTAGGTCAGAAGAGTCCTTGATTGTTGGGGCTGGAATTAAGTTAAAAGAGATTTGTACCTTTGCCTGTAAAAACGGCCTGAAAGGTTTTGAGTTTCTAGAGGGAATTCCCGGGACTCTTGGCGGAGCTTTGAGAATGAACGCTGGTGCAATGGGCTGGGAAACCTTCGACCTTGTGGAATGGGTCTCTTTTCTTCTACCGGATGGGAGTATAAAAGAAATCAAAGGCACCGATTTGAATGTTGGGTATAGGTATTGCAGGGAAGCGTTTGATGGAATTGCGTTGCGTGCGAAATTAAAGTCAGAGGGAAAGTCTGACCATCGAGCGATTCGAACGATCATTGATAAATTGGCAAAACAAAGACGAGCTACCCAACCTAGAGAGGCAAGTGCAGGGTGTATTTTTCGAAACCCTGAGGATGTTTCAGCAGGTTGGCTTATTGAGCAAAGCGGACTTAAGGGTGAGCGAGTAGGCGGAGCAGTTGTTTCTGATCAACATGCTAATTTCATTCTGAATCAAGGTGGGGCCACTGCAGATGAGGTCATTTCATTAATTCAGCGCGTGCGACAAAGGATCCGAGAATCGAAGGGGCTAACTCTTGTTCCAGAGGTTACCTTAATGGGGAAATCGTGGAACGAATACCTATCCTAAGATTTTAAATGAATAACAATCCTATAATTACAATTTTGACCGGAGGCGTTGGAGCAGAACGTGAAATTTCAATCGCTACAAGCAAAGCACTTGCTGCATCTTTAGCAAAAGATTTTGATGTGGATTTAATTGATATCAAAAAAGAGGAACTTCCCCCTAATATCGATACTGATAAAACTATCGTTTTTCCAGCAATTCATGGCACCTTTGGTGAGGATGGAAGCTTGCAAAGCTTGCTGGAAGAAAAAGGCATAATTTACTCGGGGAGTAATCCCGCTTCGAGTCGCTTATGTATGAATAAGTTTGAGTCGAAAAAAGTCGTTTTAGAAGTAGGGGTTAGAGTTGCAGCAGATCTTTCATTTCACGATGCCAAAGAACTGAATATAGTTGATATTCTTTCACAGCTCGGACAGGACCTTGTAATTAAACCAATTGATCAGGGAAGTAGCGTTGCTCTTTATGTGCTAACTGGGGAAGAAGAACTTCGTGCCACATTGGAAACTCTCCCTCCAGGCAATTGGATGATTGAAAAAAGAATATTTGGCAGGGAGGTCACAGTAGGTATTTTAGGAGATTGTTCCCTTGGCATTGTTGAGGTCATTCCCAATGGAGGAGTTTACGATTATGAAAGAAAATACTCCGCAGGATCCACTGAATATAGGTATCCTGCTGTTTTGGATTGTGACATAGAAAATGAAGTTAAAGAATTTGCCTTAAATGCATTTAAGGCATGCGGATGTAGGGATTTTGCGAGAGTGGATTTTATAATATGTGAAGATGGAAACGCTCATTTTTTAGAGATAAACACCCTGCCCGGTCTCACTGAAACAAGCTTGCTTCCCAAAAGTGCATCATGTGCTGGATATAATTTTGAAAAGTTATGTCAGCACCTTATTCATCCTGCTGTGGAGCGATTTTCAGAATATTCATTGTTACCTGCATAAATTTAAAATGATAAAGAAACAAAAAAAGAAAGCAGATTCCGGATCATCAACTTGGCAGAAATTGGCTCCAAAATCTTCTCGTAAACCAGCTTCATATGCCGCGTTTAGGAAAAGGTTAATTAGGTTAACAAAGGTTTTTGTATTTTTGGCTATATTATTTGTTTTGGGAGGAGTTGGCTGGTTTTTTCAGCAGTGGGATAATTCTGATTCGGGGCCCCTTGATTTAACCGGACCAGGTGAACCTGTATCAAAACTTTCATTTAGCACGGATGGGGTTCTACATAAGCGTTGGTTTCAGAATTGGTTTGGTCCCCTTAGGAATCGAACACTTATGGATTTAGATATTAATAATATACAAGCTGAACTATGTAAGGAACCACAAATAATTTTCGCCCAAGTTGTAAGAGAATTTCCTTCAACATTATCCATAAACTTAAAAGAAAAAAAGCCTATCATGAGACTGTGCTTAAGGTCTAAAAGTAAAGGTGAGCAAACTTGGTTAGTTTCGGCTGAAGGCTCTTTATACCAAGGTACTGGTTATGGGAAAGCCAGTCTTTCTCATCTTCCTTTTCTCAATATCGAACCGTCCCTTCTTAAACAGAAAGTGAATGGCATAGGATTTGAGGAATTGGATGGTATCCCTGTGGTTGCTCCTTTACTCGAAATTGCCCGTCGTGATTACCCTTCCATATACAATAATTGGCAAGTTCTTTCTTATCAAAGACCTCAAGATAATGATCCAGGAGCTCACATTCATATAAAATCTATCAAAGTTCGAAATCTAAGATTTGCACCGCGTAATTTTACCTCCCAACTCAGGAGATTAAAATATTTATTAATGGAGCCAGATTTTCGGAGAAATTCTGTAATTGAATCAATCGATTTATCACATGACAGATCGGTGTTTGCCAAATTAAACCCTTCTTAATTTTTTATAAAATTTAGAAGATTAAAAAAACGAAATGTAAGATGAGCAAAATAATAGGTGCTGTAGAAATCGGAACTTCAAAAGCGAAAGCTCTTATCGGGGAAGTGGCAGATAATGGAAACTTAAATGTTGTCGGTATGGCCTTCCGCCCAAACGAAGGTATGCGGAAGGGCGAAATTGTTGATTTTCGTAAGGCTGCCGCCGCCGTTCATTCTGCACTTGAAGATGCTGAAAAAATGTCTGGCACCACAGTTGATGAAGTATACCTTGCTCAAACTGGAGCCCATTTAAAGGGGCAAATGTTGTTGGGGTCAGCATCTACTGCATCATCAGATAATCGAGTTGATGTAACTGACCTTCAGCGTGCTTCTGAAGAAGCAAAGCGAAGAAGTCCTGATGCAGGGCGTACCTATGTTCACCACATACGAACCCCCATTCTACTTGATGGTAGAATTGTTCAAGATCCAGTTGGGATGATTGGTTCGAAGGTTGATTTAGGGTATTGGGCGATCGATGGGGATGACCAAGCAATTAAGCATGCCCTTCATGTGATTAGCAACTATAGTTTAGATGTTAAGGATTTGATACTTTCTTCGATTGCGTCCTCTACGATGATGGCGGGTCCAGATTTTCGTAGAGCCGGGACTTTAGTTATTGATATGGGAGCTGGGGTAACCGACTTTGCACTTTATCGCCAAGGTTTTGTTGCATATACAGGAGTAATACCAGTAGGCGGGGATCATGTGACTGGGGATTTAAGTATGGGATTAAGAATACTTGAACCTTACGCTGAAAAGCTCAAGATCGAACATGGTAAATCAATTCCAGATCCAATGGATGAAGGAGAGGATGTTTGGATCATTGGCAATAAAACGATTGGAGACCGAGCCATTCCAAGAAAGGCAATAACCGACATTATACATGTTCGTATAGTTGAGCTTTTTGAAATTATAAGTAAGGAGCTCGAAGGCTTACTTGAACCTGATGAATTAAAAGGTGGTATTTTACTCACTGGCGGAGCATCTCTGCTTCCAGGCGTCGATCAAATTGCAACAAAAGTCCTAGGGTTCCCCACTAGACGGGCAAGTTTTCCTTCGGGCATTGCATCTGAACTTGCTCATCCAGAAAATGCTACTGTTCTTGGTCTTTTGCATTATGGACTAGAAGACCATGGTTTACCTGGAAGAAAAAAAGAGGAAGCAGAAACTGGTTTTTTAGGTAAATTTCGTAAAATGGTAGGCTTGAGTCCCCAGCACTAAGTTACATTAGAAAAATCACATAAAGAAAATAAAATGAGTCAAGAAAACCTTTTTCCACAAGAAACAAATTTTTCTCCCGAAAACGAATTGCCTGGTATTCGTGCAAAAATTATTGGAATTGGAGGTGCAGGGCTTTCATTAATTGATGGTTTATGTTTTGATAATTTTCAAAGTGTTGAACATTTAGCCATCGATGTGGACAGCCGTGCACTTGCGGATAGTATAGCCAGTGAAAAACTTTCTTTTGGTCGTCGACATACCCGCGGTATGGGCACGGGGGGAGAACACACTTTGGCCCGTAAAGCATTGGAGGAAGAAAAGGATGTAATTAGGAAAAAATTAGAAGGGGTTGATCTTGTTTTTCTACTTGCTGGATTAGGGGGGGGGACAGGTGGTGGAGCCGCTCCAGTTATTGCCCGGTTGGCAAGGGAGTCCGGGGCCTTAGTTTTTGCATTTACACCATTGCCATTTAGTTGGGAAAAAAGCCGTCATTCTATGGCAGAGGAATGTTTGGCTGATTTACGTAAATTTGCTAATGCAGTTATTCCTCTGCCGAACGATTCGCTTTTGCAAATGGGGGGAGCTGATGCTACTGCACTTGAGTGCTTTGCAGAAGCGGGACGTAATGTAAGTAAAGGAATTACGGCAATATGTGCCCTTGTTTTTCGCCGGGGTATGATTGATGTTGATTTTGTGCACTTGCGAAAAGCTTTCAATCGAAGAGCAGGACGAACATTATTTGGTTATGGAGAAGGGGAGGGGGAGGACGCTATCCGGCAAGCCGTTCGGGAGCTTTTACTCTGTCCAATGCTTCATTTACCTGATGTTTCAAAAGCTGCAGATGCCCTTCTTATATTAATAACTGGTGGAACAGGTATGAGCATGGCTTCCCTTCAACAGGTGTCCCTCGAAATTCGTGATGAATTTAAAGCTGGTGAGCATATTGTTTTTGGTGCCCATGTGGATGAAAATATGGGTGATCGTGTTCAAATTACGGTGCTTGGAGCAACTGATCTTGAAGCTGGAACGCCCCCAGCAGATGTTGCTCCCGCAGCAAAAGGAGTAATTTCAGCACTGCCGAAAAGTAAAGTTGCTCACCCTTCAAAATTACAAAAACAAAATCAGACAACCCCAACCACTCCAACCCCCAAACTATCGCGTTTTAAAAAACAGGAAACGATTGATCAGAACACTTTTGATTTCATGGAAGCCGAAAATCAAAGAGGTATTTTTGGTGATTTGCCATCGCGCAATCTGTATGCCGGGGAAGATTTGGATGTCCCTGCTTACTTGCGCAGAGGGGTAAAAGTATCGATTTAAAACCGCCCATAGTTAGCATTACCATATTTTGAACTTAAAATTTTAGTCAGCTCGGTTTTAATATTAGAAATTACATTTAGAGAAAGGTCTTGTGTAAGTTCTAACAAGGTTTTAATTCGTTCATTTTAAATTCTGATTATAGGCATTTATCAATTTTGAATGTTTGACCTTACCGAAATCCTTCTTTTTGATTAAATCCATGCGATGGTTCTCTTGTAGTTTAATTTTTTTAATTTCCTTTACAGGGTATATTTTTGGACAAGGAATGCATTTAGTGCTTACTCAAATCGGCGATGGAGCAATTTTGAATATTGCAGATGGAGAATCCCAACCAGTTACATCTGCGAGTTTTATTCCTCAAAACTCTGAAATTACCATACTTCCAAATAGTGGAATTGAAACTATGTCTTCTGGTTATCAATTTCGTTTTGGTTCGGACACTAAATTTTTTATCTCTCCAGATTTCATTCATTTGCACATGGGATCAATCATGGTGCAGTCTAGGAAAATCGGAAATAAAACTAGCTTACGTAGTTCTGAAACCTTGATTGAAATTTCTGGAGTGGGTACTTGTATGCTTGAAGTTGAAAAAAACGGAGGATTTAAGATAGTTGGAGTTCTTGGAAGATTAAATATTACTGGGAGGGATAATCTTTTCAAAACTGATCTACTTGCCGGTGAACTGATAACGATTAAGCCTGGCAATGCTGGAGTGGATAATAAAATAAATATAAATTTAGAAAAAGTTGTGGAAACTTCCTTTTTGCTTTCAGGCTTTAAAAATAACTCAAGTTTCAAAAGTTCACTCGATTCGATTGTAAAAGCGCAGAGCGAATCAGTCAGAGAATCCCCATCATCAGAATCTTTTGGCACAAGTGTGGTAGATAATTTTCCAAATACTTCAAAAGGAAATATCAATGAAAACTTGATTGATGGAGATGAAGGTAACCTATTTCCGCTAAACCGTAGTTCTTACCAAATCCCGAGTTTAGATCCACTGGAAGAACTTCTTGGTCGATCACCCAAAAGAGTTTTACCCTCAAGCTTTGATGCTGAGCCTGCATCTGGTAAAGCTAGACCTTTGCCCGGAACACTACTACGACTGAAAAATTAACCCAAATTTAATCATTTGATAACATTATGAACACTTTAACACCCTTAGTACTAGCTTCCTCTGGTGGGCATGAATACCTATATGGTTTATTTTTTCTTATTGTTGCTTTGGTGATCGGTGCCGCAACAAGACATTTTCTTCAACGCATCCCACTTCCCTTCACCGTTTTACTTTTGATAATCGGATTAGCCATGGGGGCACTTAACCGGGCATATGGACCCCATGGTGGACACGGACATGAAGGTGAGCATGCATCTCACACCGAAGGAATTTGGGATAAATTTGTTGACACTTTGAGTGGTGCAATTACCTGGGGAGGGAATCTGGACGGTCATTTAATTCTGTATGTCTTTTTGCCCATTCTTATTTTCGAAGCAGGTTTTGCATTAGATGTTCATACTTTTAAGAAATCTTTCGTCAGTGCATTCTGTCTCGCCGGACCTGGAATTGTAACCGCCACGGTGATGACTGGGGTTGCTTTTTGGGGACTCATACAAATATTTGGAGATGCTGGAGGGGTACTCTATGAATGGAATTCGGAGGCCGGGGCCTTCATATGGTTGTCATCCATGCTCTTTGGTGCGGTGGTGAGTGCCACCGACCCGGTGGCCGTGGTAGCTTTGCTTAAAGAATTAGGAGCAAGTAAAAAGTTGGGAACTTTAATTGAGGGGGAATCTTTATTAAATGATGGAACGGCTATTGTTGCTTTTGTTCTGTTAATTGGGGTGGTAACTGGTTCACAGATAATGGTGACGGAAACTGGTTCTTTTGATACAATGGCTTTTTTAGGTAATACTGCTGCTGGTTTTGGTAAAATCGGTGCGGCTGGGGGATTAATTGGAGTCTTCTTGGGATTAATTGCAATTTTATGGGTCCGTAAAGTGTTTAATGATCCAATGATCGAGATCACCGTTGTTCTCGTAACTTCTTATGCGGTCTTTTTTATATGTGAACATTTTTTCCATGTTTCCGGTGTTTTAGGATTGGTTGCACTTGGTATTGTAATGGCAGGAATTGGAAGGACTCGAATAAGTCCGGAAGTGGAGCATTTTATGCATGAGTTTTGGGAACTGATTGCTTTTGTGGCCAATGTTATCATTTTTATCGTGGTCGGTGTAGTTATCGCCCAAAATGCGAACCCTACAGGTATGGACTTTCTAATACTTGGTTTGGTTTATGTAGGAATTCATATCGTTCGTGCGATTAATATGGGTGCTTTTTATCCGATTATGAAAAAAGCGGGTTATGGACTTCCTGGCAAAGACGCAGTCGTGGTTTGGTGGGGTGCATTGCGTGGTGCAATTGGTTTAGCCCTTGCATTGGTCGTTTACACAGAACAATTTCGGTATGAATTTACGGTCGAAAATGGAGGTGCGGGCTATAATGAATTAACCACATCGGTCTTTGTATTAGATCAGGACAAGGCATCTCAAATTGTAGAAAACGATAGTTTGAACTGGCATCATGCATCTGCTCTTGCTCATGCTGAAGTAAATATTCAAGGTGGTGAAATCGTAGGGATTTCTCAAACCTCAGAAAATGCAGTAGAAACTTTGGGTAAACGAACCTCTCAAGATGCTGCTCTGATAAGAGAAGGTTTAGCCAATGGGAAAAAAGTTGTTGTTGTCTTGGGTGAGGGGAAAGGTGCGATTGCCCAGGCATCCTTGGTTGGTATTTCTTCTCGAGTGCGAGATCAATTTTTATTCTTAATTTCTGGAATTGTGCTGCTCACCTTATTGGTTAATGCTACAACCGTTGGGCCACTCGTGAACTACCTTGGATTAACGAAACTGCCGGCGGTCAAGAAACTCATGTTTTCCAATGCCTCGGGAAATGTAGCCAAAGGATGTGAGCAGGAAATGGATCTTTTAAAGGACGATCGCTTTTTAAGTGGTGCAAATTGGGGGGAAGTCCGTAAGTATTTGCCCGATCCTGTGGCCTATCCATTAACGGCTGATGAATTGGTAGATATGGACACAATTGCTGAAACCAGAAGACGCCTACTGGAGAAGGAAAGAAGTAGCTATTGGGGACAATTTCGAGCCGGTTTATTGAGTGCTCAGGCAGTCGCCCAATTGGATAATAATCTCAGTGAGTTTTTAGATTTGCAGGGTAAAGTGCCGATGACCGACCGAGGGTACCTAGAGAAGGTTTGCGGTGTGAGTAAATTAACCGAAGCTTTTAAAGATTTACCCTTTTTGAAAAACCATTTTACCGATCGAATTACAGTCAGTTATGATGCTGCAAAAGGTTTTGTGGTTGCTCAGCAGGATATGGCAAAAATGGTGGACAGCTTGGCAAGGGAACTTGATGAAAGCGGAGATGCTGAAAAGCTTGATAAAACTACTCGTATGTTAAAAGACGAAATCCGTCAAAACCGATTAAGTGGTCTTAAGTTTATCCGTAACATGCATGAGAATTACCCGGAAGCTACGGTCGGGATTGAAACGAAAGATGCAATTCGTTCTGTGCTTAATCATGAACGAAATACCATTAAGAAATTAAAGTCTGATGGGATGCTTGAAGCTGATGAAGCAGCCAGGTTAATTATTGCAGTTGAAGAACGGATGAAGGTGGTAATGGAAAGTTCTTTGGATCTTCGCCTTCCTGAACCGGAAGAAGTTTTAAGAGAGGTGAATTGGTTGAAGGGGATGCCCGATGTATTAATTGCAAAGATTGTAAATGCTTCTGAGTCTCGTGTTTATAATGCTGGAGACACCATTATGAACCAAGGTGGCGAAGGTGATGGCATGATTGTCATAACCAGGGGAAGTGTTAAGGTGTCTATTGCTGACACAGTTGTTGATATCATGGGCCGTGGTGCGGTAATTGGGGAAATGGCAGTTTTGGCCGGTGTCCCCCGTACTGCGAATGTGGTGGCTGATTCCTCGGTAACTGCTCTTTGGTTAACCACTGAGTCAATGCAAGCCATTATGTCAGAATCCCCAGAATTATCGGGTAGCCTCTGGAAAACTGCAGCGATGCGCTTCGCTGAAAACTTAATTGGCACAAAATCCCCCTACAACGGTTGGGACCAAATGAGATTACGTCGATGGTTAAACGAAGGGGATGTCAGTGCACCTACAGATGGAGAAACGATTAACCTTTATGGCAAGGTAGGAATTTTGATTGCTGGTAAAGCTGTCGCCAAAGTTGAATCCGAGCCTATTTCGGCTCCTGCTCTTCTTGATCTTGCTGAAGCTACATTTTCAGAAAATGCCAAAGTTTTTATCCGCGAAACTTAATCTAAAATTTCTGTTAATTCAGGTTTGTGTTCAATTTGTGGAGCCGAAATAGTTTTTAATTAATTTTCGGATTCCTTACGCAACTTTACCCAAATTTGGTTGTAATGTATTAATGATAGCCACTCGGTGACCATTAAATGGCGGAGAGGGCGGGATTCGAACCCGCGGTACCTTGCGGTACACAGCATTTCCAATGCTGCACGATCGGCCACTCTGTCACCTCTCCTCAAACAATGTAAGAGTCAAATTTAATGGAGCAGTTCGATGAGTTCGTCAACGCTCAAACGAACTTCATGATGATTGATTTGTAATCTTTGGTCAGGTTTTTTCACTAGTTTTATTTTTGATGTTTGCTTGTTTCTAAAGATTGGTTAGAAATAAATAACAATGCATATGACAGCTAATGATATTGCGTACAATGGTAAGGTTGAAGGTGATGTAGTCGTCACCCGTGCGGATGCCGTTATTAATTGGATCCGGAAGCATTCTGTTTGGCCGATGCCAATGGGACTAGCTTGTTGTGCAATTGAATTAATGGCATCAGCTGCTTCCAGATATGATATTTCGCGATTTGGAATGGAAGTTATGAGGTTCTCTCCTCGCCAGTCGGATTGCATGATTGTAGCCGGAACCGTTACCTATAAAATGGCTGAGGTTGTGAGAAGGATTTACGATCAAATGGGAGACCCCAAGTGGGTGGTTGCCATGGGAGCTTGTGCTTCTACTGGCGGGATGTACCGTTCATATTCCGTCATGCAAGGTGTTGATAATATTGTTCCCGTGGATGTTTATGTGAGCGGTTGCCCACCCCGACCTGAAGCCCTTTTGGATGCGATGATGAAATTGCAGGATAAAATCGGAAACGAGTCTTCTGTTCGTGATCTTCGAAAAAGTAAAGTAGTCGCTAGCGGTTGATAATATGATCGACGAAGATTATATCAAGAGTTTGCTAGATAAGCACTCTTTTCTTTCTCATCGAGAATCTATTGATTGTTTTACCGTTGATTGTCCCGCCGAAGATTTGGTTTCTTTTTTGAAAGCTCTGAGAGATCATGAGGGTTTTGAGTTGCTAATTGACTTAACTGCTATTGATCATGGAGAAGGTGCAGATATTCGGTTTTCTACCGTCATTCATTTATATTCCCTTGTTCACAGAGGATATATCCGAGTGCACTCAGCATGCTTGAATAATGATGAGCCGACTATTCCTTCGGTCTCCAGCATTTACCCTGCTGCTAATTGGCATGAGCGCGAAACATTCGATATGTTTGGAATACAATTTAGTGAACATCCGAATTTAAAGCGGATTTTAATGTGGGATGAATATCCTTATTTCCCTCTTCGTAAGGAATTTCCACTTGCTGGTATAGATACTCCTTTACCTGCTGACGATGTAGTTGAAGTCACCCAGGCTTCTGTCGAGCCTGCACCTATGATGGGGGGGCCATTTGTCTCTCCTGGATCTGGTGTAATTAGTGATTCCGAGCCACGTGCTAAGGACGAAAGTTGGACTGAGGAAAAAGAGAAAAAATCATGAGTACTACAACTAAAGAAATTTCTGTTGGAGATATCGGTGCCCGTGGTGCCGAAGCAAGTAGTAAACTTGATGGTGATAAGATGGCTTTGAATGTCGGACCATCTCATCCCACTACTCATGGCGTGCTTCGTTTAATTATGGAGTTGAATGGCGACTTAATTGATAAATGTGAGCCTGTTCTCGGTTATCTTCATCGTGGAGATGAAAAAATTGCCGAGAATATGACCTACAATCAGTTTGTTCCGTATACAGACCGTCTGGATTATCTTGCTCCGCTAGCAAATAACGTTGCCTATGCATTGGCGGTTGAAAAATTGACAGACATTGAGATCCCCCCTCGCTGTCAAGCTATTCGAGTATTAGTTTGCGAAATGGCTCGAATTTCAAGTCATCTGTTAGGGATGGGAGTTTTTGGTATGGATGCTGGTGCGTGGACGCCTTTCATGTACACATTTACAGAGCGTGAAAAATTGTATACCTTGTTTGAGGAGTTAACGGGTGCTCGATTTACCACCAGTTACACACGGATAGGTGGTGTCTCAAGGGATATTCCCGAAGGTTGGTTAGATCGAGTTCAAAAGTTTGTTGACGAATTACCTAAAGCGATTGCTGAAGTAGAAAAATTACTTACTCGAAACCGAATCTTTCTTGACCGAACTGAGGGTATCGGTGAAATTTCCAAAGAAGATGCACTGGCTTATGGCTTAACTGGTCCGAATCTTCGTGCTGCCGGGGTCGACCTCGATTTGCGAAAAGACAAGCCTTATTCTGGATACGAGCAGTATGACTTTGATGTGCCAATTGGAACAAGGGGAGATTGCTACGATCGTTATCTTGTTCGAATTGAGGAAGTCTTGCAAAGCATTCGTATCATTAAGCAAGTTATCAAAGATTTTCCGACAGGTGCATGGTATGCAGAGGATGCAAAAAAGATTTTTGCACCTCCAAAAGAAAAGATTTTATCCAGCATGGAGGAATTAATCCAAAACTTCATGATTGTTACCGAGGGCCCTCAAATTCCTGCAGGCGAAGTTTATTTCGAAGCTGAGAACCCTAAAGGTGCTCTTGGTTTTTATATCGTGTCCAAAGGTGGAGGCGTACCTTATCGCATGAAAATCCGTGCACCTAGTTTTTGTAACTTAAGTATACTAGAGAAGTTGGCCCCCGGGCACATGCTTTCTGATATTACAGTGATTCTTGGTAGCTTGGATTTTGTTATGGGCGAATGTGATCGCTAAATAATTTTATGGAACTTTCTGAAGATACTTTAAGAAAAATTGAAGAGGTAATTCCACGTTATCCTGAAAAGCGAAGTGCCGCATTGATGGTTATTCATTTAATCCAAGATGAACTTGGTTGTATATCAGATGAGACATGTAATTGGATTGCAGAGAAACTCGAACTGCAACCCATAAATATTAAGGAATTAATCACCTTTTACCCCATGCTAAGAGAGACTGCTTGGGGTAAGAAGCATGTTCGGGTTTGTAGAACTTTACCCTGCGCACTTAGAGGCTCATACGGAACATGTAAAGTTCTTGAAGAAAAGTTAGGCGTCAAAGAGGGCCATGTTCGAGATGATGGAGAATTTTCTATCGAATTTATGGAGTGTCTAGCTGATTGTGGTGAGGGACCGGTTGTAATGGTTGGTGAAGAGACCTTCGAAAATATCGAAGGTAAAGGTGCAGAAAAATTCGCCGACCTTCTCCTTAATGATAAGTTAAATTCCTCTTCCGAATTTATTAGCTACGAGAGTGCGCTCGTAACCGATTCTACTCCTGTTAAATCTACCAAGAAAAAATGATCAAAAAAACAACACCAAAGGAAAGGCGGATCATTTTAAAGCATGCTGATGATCCCAGTTATTCAAATAAGATTGGTTGTTATCTGAAGAAGGATGGTTATTCGATGCTGAAAAAGGCTTTTCAGATGAAACCTGATGAAATTGGGGAAGAAGTTTTAAAGTCTGGTGTTCGAGGCCGGGGAGGAGCAGGGTTTCCCGCTGGTATGAAATGGAAGTTCCTCGATCGTAAATCTGGAAAACCTATCTATCTTGTTTGTAACGCAGATGAATCTGAACCCGGTACATTTAAAGATAGGCAAATCATGTACAAGGACCCTCACCAACTAATTGAGGGTATGATGATAGCCGCTTATGCCATTCAGGCAAAGCAAGCATTTATTTACATTCGAGCTGAATTTTTCGAAGGTGCTAGAATTCTTGAGCATGCCATTGCAGAGGCTAAGAAAAAAAACTTTTGTGGTGATAAAATTTTGGGATCTGATTTTTCATGTGATTTAGTTGTTCATCGTGGGGCAGGGGCCTACATCTGTGGAGAAGAGACTGGTTTGATTGAATCACTTGAGGGAAAAAGACCTAATCCCAGAATTAAGCCTCCTTATTTTCCTGCGGTTCTTGGATTGTATCAATGTCCAACTATTGTGAATAATGTCGAAACTCTCTGCAATGTTAAGCACATCCTAGAAATAGGGGGTGAGGAGTTTGCCAAAATTGGAAAACCTAATAACACGGGCACTAGAATTTGGTGTGTATCCGGCCATGTTAAAAAGCCTGGATATTACGAGTTTGAGTGCGGCGCACTTACTTTAGGTGAGATGATCTACGATGTGTGCGGTGGACTTTTGCCTGGTCGCTCACTTAAGGCTATAATCCCTGGTGGTTCCTCATCCAAAATTTTACGTGCTGATGAAAGGTTTACTGGTAAATTAAAAGATGGAACCGATTTCGATTGGGGTATTGAAGATATTCCTCTTGATTTTGACGGCCCCGCATCTGCTGGCAGTATGTCCGGATCAGGTGGAATTATTGTAATGGATGACACGGTCGACATCGTTGAAGCCATGGCAAACATCAATGCGTTCTATGCTCATGAATCTTGTGGCCAATGTACTCCTTGTCGAGAAGGTTCGCTGTGGATGAAGAAAATTACTCAGCGTATGTGCGACGGTGCTGCGAGAAAAGAAGATGCAGACTTATTACTCTCGGTTGCCAATCAAATTGAGGGACGCACGATATGTGCTTTTGGTGAAGCTGCCTCTTGGCCGACCCAAAGCTTTATTTCTAAATTCAGGGACGAATTTGAAGAAAAAGCCAATAACGGAAATAAGAAACCTCCTCTTCAATTAATCTAAGTTTTTTCTATGAGTAGTAACGGAAAAGTATCTACGGTAACCATTAATCTTGATGGAAAAGAAGTTGAAGTGCCAGCTGGCATAAATTTAGTTGAAGCTGCAGCAATTCATGGAACCGAAGTACCGCATTATTGCTACCACCCCCAACTGAGTGTAGCCGGAAACTGCCGAATGTGCTTGGTTGAGATGGGCACGCCGATGAGAGACCGTGGAACGGGCGAGCCAGTTTTAGATGACAATGGAGTTCAGAAAATTGGCTGGATTCCAAAGCCTGTTATTGGATGTGGAACTAATGTTTCTGCAGGTATGCATGTGAAAACAACATCTTCTATGGTTACTGATTCCAGAGAGGGAATTATGGAGTTTCTACTCGTTAACCACCCCCTTGATTGTCCCATCTGTGACCAAGCGGGAGAGTGTCGATTGCAAGAATTTGCTACCGATTATGGGCGTGGGTACAGCCGGTATGTCGAAAGAAAAAATGTTAAGCCTAAAAGAACAAGGTTAGGCCCCAGGGTTACCCTGGATGACGAACGATGCATACTATGTTCTAGATGCATTCGTTTTTGCCAAGAAGTTGTTGACGATGATGTCCTTGGATTTGTAGACCGGGGAAGTTTTTCAACCTTAACTTGTTTTCCCGGTAAAGAACTTTCGAACAACTACTCCTTAAATACTGTAGATTTATGCCCCGTGGGTGCGTTAACCAGTACGGATTTTAGATTTAAAATGAGGGTTTGGTTTCTAAAGGAATCTGTAAGTATTTGCACTGAGAGCAGTGCAGGTTCAAATACTTTAGTTTCTAGCCGTGAAGGTGAGATCCATAGAATTACTCCGAGGCGGAATGATGCGGTTAATGATAGTTGGATGGCGGACAGTGGTCGTGAACTATACAAGAAAGTTAATTCTAAAGATCGTTTACTCACCCCTATGGTTTCAGAAGAACCTAGTGATTTGAATAATGCGATTTCTCAAGCGGCACTTTTGCTAAAAGGGAAAAATGTTGGGATTGTCGGTTCTTGTCGATCCTCCTTGGAGGAGCAATACCTCTACAACAAACTGGCAAAAAGCATAAAAGCAAAGAAATTTTTGAGGGGTCACTTTGGTGATGATGACGGTATCCTTCTTTCTGCAGATCGTACACCTAATTTGCGTGGTGCATTGGTAACTGGATTTTCTAATAAATATCCAACTGATTCACTATCAGACCTGTCCCAAGGAATTAAGAAAAATCAAATTGAAGCTCTTCTTGTTATTGGCGAAGACCTTCTTTCGTCTGGCTTGGTTGCAAATGATCTTTCGGACACCCCGGTTGTATTTGTAGGCACACACCAAAATGCGACATCTGATTTGGCAAATGTTGTAATTCCCACCCTCACAACTTTTGAAAAGTCAGGCAGTTTTATTAATCGAAATTTCCGACTACAAGCTTTTAAGCAAGCTGTACCTGGTCCAGCCGGATTAATGCCTGACATACATGTTTTCGCTTCCCTTGCCAATGCACTTTCTGAATCCAGTCAAACTTCAGATCTTGCTCAAGTGTGGACCCAAATGAGCAAATCTCCCACAAACCCTCTACATGGTATAAGTTATGCAAAAATCCCTAGTGATGGTTTGCAATTAGATGGATCAAAATGGGATGGACTTTCCTTTGTGGAGAAGAAAGCTCTAAACTATTCTCCTTCTAAACATTTAAAAGAAGCTTAATTGGTTATGTTTGATTTTGAATTGTTACTAATGATCGGGATTAAGGTTTTGTTTGCCTTACTCATGATTGGGGCAGTTATGACAATGGCCGGATATTCTGTTTTAGCGGAGAGAAAAGTAAGTGCATGGATGCAGGGTAGGGTAGGCCCGAACAGAACAGTTTTACCACTAGTTGGGCATTTGCCAGTGATTGGTAGCTTCTTGCAGAATTTAGGAATTTTTCAACCACTGGCAGACGGATTAAAGTTTTTATTTAAGGAAGAAATCATCCCCGGGCATGTAAATAAGTTATATTACAATTTAGCCCCAATCGTTGCTTTGGTTCCTGCCTTAACCACTATGACCGTCCTCCCCTTTGGTGAGTTTTTTACTGAAGATGGTGAATCTGTGCCATTGATGCTAGCTAACTTGGAAGTGGGAATTCTTTTTGTTTTAGCTGTATCCTCTCTTGGGGTCTACGGTATCGTATTAGCTGGATGGTCTTCCAATAGTAAATACCCGTTTCTTGGAGGGATAAGATCTTCTGCTCAAATGATTTCTTACGAATTGGCAATGGGCTTATCTCTACTGCCAGTGTTTCTTTGGGTTAGTGTACCAGGAACTGGAGCGATGGGTCTAAGTCTTGTGGAGATTGTTAGCTCTCAAAATCAAGGAGCTTGGCTATTATTAGTTCAGCCATTATCCGCATTGATATTCCTGATCGCACTTTTTGCTGAGACGAACCGTTTGCCCTTTGATATGCCAGAATCGGAAACTGATTTAGTTGGAGGTTTTCACACTGAGTATGGTGGATTTAAATTTGGGATCTTTTTTGTCGCTGAGTACGCACATATTGTGGTTGGGTCAGCAATTTTTACGATTATCTTTTTGGGGGGATGGCACTTTCTGCCATGGATTGCTGATCCATGGCCTGCTACCTGGGTCGGTACTTTGATTGGGATTGGATGGTTTTTGGCGAAGACAATTTTTTTAATCTTTTTCTTTATTTGGATTCGGTGGACAATTCCACGTTTTCGTTATGATCAGGTTATGAGTCTCGGTTGGACCAAGCTTCTTCCACTGGCTCTGATTAATTTGATTTTCTATGTCCTGTTAGTTACTTGGCTTGACCAACCACCTGCTTAATCTAAACATCATGGCTAAAACCGTAGTACTTTCAAGAAAACCGCTTTCACTCTCCGAGCGAACTTATATTCCTCAGATTATTACTGGGCTTAAGACCACTTTTTCAAATATGTTTAAGGAAAAAGTGACTTTACAATATCCTGAAGAAAAACCGATCATTGCCAATAATTACCGTGGTGTTCCTACTTTAGTTAAAGATCCGAACGGTCGCGAGAAATGCGTATCCTGCCAATTATGTGAATTCGTTTGTCCGCCCAAAGCCATTCGTATAACACCTGGTTCTGTGCCTGATGATGACGATGGGCGCGAACATGTTGAAAAAGCCCCTCAGGAGTTTGAAATCAATATGCTTCGATGTATTTACTGTGGATATTGTCAGGAGGTGTGCCCCGAAGAAGCAATTTTCCTTCAGGACGAGTATTCCTCCTCTGGTTATACTCGTGAAGAGATGATAAATAATAAGGACAAACTTTATGAGTTAGGTGGAACTTTACCAGATAGTCATTACAAGTGGGATAAGAAAAAGGTAGCGGAAGAAGAAGGTAATGCTCATTAGATTTTAGGTTATAATGAAAGAATTAATTTATACATTTTACACCCAACCTTTGATTTTCATTTCGTGAATACTGTAGATTTGCTATTTTATTTTTTCGCTACTCTGTCCGTGGGTGGAGGTGTGCTCATGATCGTTGCTAGACACCCAGTCCCTGCAGCCTTGTTTATGATTATCTCGTTAGTCAGTGTTGCTGCTCTTTTTGTTCTATTGGAAGCCTTCTTTTTAGCTATTTTGCAGGTTCTCGTCTATGCAGGTGCAGTGATGGTTTTGTTTCTGTTTATTATTATGTTACTTGATGTCGGACCTGACGGTGGAAAAGTTTCGCGTATAAAGTTTCTTTCTGGCCTAGCTGGCTCTCTAGCGTTTGGCATTTTGATTATCCTGCTTTTGCAGTTTTCAGGAATCGAATCATCGGAATCAGGCAGCTGGCTAGCTATCGATAATGTTGAGGGAGTGAATGGGGATTCTTTACTATTTTCATCCTCTTTGAAAAATTTCGGTTTCGGATTATTCACCAAATACATGTTACCTTTACAGGTCGCAGGGTTTCTTCTTCTAGCTGCTATGGTAGGAGTAATCGTACTAAGCAAGAAATCTTTATCGGAGGAAGAAATTTAACCAATGGAAACTGTCACTCCACAACATTTTTTGGTTTTATCCTTTCTGCTTTTTTCGGTTGGCTTTTTGGGCGTTGTTATTCGTAGAAATCTACTTCTCGTTTTAATGTCCCTTGAATTAATGCTAAACGGAGTCAATGTCGCCCTTGTTTCCTTTTCAAGAACTAGTCTAAATCTTGACGGCAGTCTTTTTGTTTTCTTCATCATGACTGTGGCAGCAACTGAAGTCGCAGTTGGATTAGCATTGCTCGTTGCTCTGTACAAGAAGAGACAAAGTGTATTTTCTGAAGATATTTCTTTGCTAAAGAACTGATATTATGGAAACCGTAGCATTTAGCATCCTCCTTCTACCTCTCCTTTCAGCTTTAATCACTCTTCTTTTTTTGCGAAAGGCTGGGAATATTGCATCTCTTTTGTCGGTTGCTACCTCCGGTGGAATTTTAGTTTTTGCCCTTTATTTGATTTTTGAAGGACAGAACGAAGTTTTTACTTGGCAGACAACTTGGATGAAAATGTCTTCTTGGGAATTGAGCTTTGGGTTCTTAATAGACGCTCCGGCTCGTTTGCTTTTGTTTGTCGTGGCATTTGTAGGCTTTTTGATTCATGTCTTTAGCTTAGGTTACATGGCAGATGACGATTCTAAGTCTCGTTACTTTGGGGGGTTGTCCATCTTTATGTTTTCAATGATTGGTATTACCTTAGCGGATAACCTGATTATGATTTTTGTTTTTTGGGAACTGGTTGGTTTTAGCTCTTACTTGTTAATCGCTCATTATTTCAGTACTGATGAAGCCGCACAGGCATCCAAAAAAGCTTTTATTGTTAACCGAGTTGGAGACTTTGGTTTTTTAATTGGTATCGTTCTTACTTACTGGGCATTTGGAACGGTCAACTTATATGAGTTGGCTGACCTTGTGGATTTTGATCCGAGTTTGGTAACTACTTTTTTAGGATTGGCTCTTGCATGTGGATTTGTGGGGAAATCCGCTCAGTTCCCACTTCATGTTTGGCTTCCAGATGCCATGGCTGGTCCAACTCCTGTCTCTGCACTTATTCACGCCGCAACAATGGTTGCTGCTGGAATTTATCTTTTGCTTAGGATTGACTTTATGTTTACACCGCAAGCTCTTTCGCTCCTTGCTATTTTAGGTGCAGGTATGGGTTTATATGCTGGTTTTTGTGCACTTGTTCAAAGAGATATTAAGAAGATTTTAGCTTATTCCACCCTTTCTCAACTCGGGTACATGGCAGCAGCATTCGGTTTGGGTATGCCAGGGATTGCTTTATTTCACTTGATGACCCATGCTTTCTTTAAGGCTTTAATGTTCTTGGGTTCTGGCTCGGTTATACACGCTTGTCACCATGAACAGGATATTTTTAATTATGGTGGTTTACGAAAGAAAATGCCAATAACTGCATTCACATTCTTGATTGGGGTGTTGGCAATTTCAGGAGTTAACTTTTTATCCGGTTATTTCAGTAAAGATGCAATTTTGCTTAGTGCATATAATTTCAATATGCCAGTTTTTGTAATGTTATATGCTGGAGCAATTTTAACAGCTCTTTATATGTTTCGTTTATATTTCATAACCTTCGAAGGTGAGTCCCGTTCTGAGAATTCGTCCCATGCCCATGAGAACAATGCTTTGATGACAGGACCATTAATTCTTCTTGCTCTTCTTTCAATTGTCGGAGGTTATCACACCCTTTTTCCGTTTGCTATTGTCGAGTCTTTAATTCCTGATATCGAAAGGGTTGCTTCAATGCCTAATCATATGTGGATGATCGTATTAGGAACCTTTGCATGGATTTTGGGAGCGATAACGGCAAGGAACTTCTACGGTCGGGTAGGGAAGGAAGACCCCTTATCTAGCAGATTCCCCACTTTTTTTGCTCTTTGTGATAGTAAACTATTTTTTGATCAATTTTATGGCTTTTACATTAAGCGTATACAGGACCCCATTACTCGGTTCATTGAAGTAATGGAGCTATTGTTTATTTCGGGACTTTTGGTTCGTGGAACTGCCGGGGTTGCAGGTCTTTTTGCTTTGATCGGAAAAGTTTGTTACAACGGAAAAATTCATGCCTATGCCTTTTGGTTTGTTGCTGGCACAATTGCTTTTCTTACCTACGCTTTAGGAGTATTTGGAAATTAGAGAACCGTTACCATGAATACAGATCAAATTTTATTACTCGGTTCAATTATTGTTCCTGCAATTGCATCAATTCTTTTGTTTTCCGGAATTGGTCGAAGTGTTTCTTTTGCAAAAAATTTATCCTACATTGGCTTTGGTTTTCCTTTTATATCAGGAATTTTACTTTTCTTACATTTTGACGGCTCAATCGAAGGGTATTGCTTTGAAATTCTTTATTCAAGAATGGGATTACATGAGCTTGGTATTACTTTTCACCTCGGACTAAATGGTGTGTCTTCTCCCCTGTTTGCGATGGCAGGCATAGTTGGACTTGCTGCGGGAATAACTGCAATACGCTCAGGAGCTGACAGATTAAGGCTCTACTTGGCCTTATTGCTAGCTATGCAAACTGGTTTAATGGGATTGTTTGCAAGTGTAGATTTGTTTTTTTACTACCTCTTTCATGAATTCGCCCTCATTCCAACCTTTATTATGATAGGACTTTGGGGTGGGCGCGACCGTAGAAGTGTTGCTATAGAAATAACTATCTACCTGACTTTAGGTGCACTCATTTCATTGGGTGGATTAGTTGCACTTAATGTACTGATCGATGCTGAGAAATTTGATTTTCCTTCGCTCTCATCTGCACTTGCAAGTACAAGTTTACTTGAATCTACCCAGACAAAGATCTTTGGTCTTCTTTTGATTGGATTTGGGATTCTTGTGGCATTATTTCCATTCCACACTTGGGCGGCAAAAGGATATGAATCAGCTCCTACATCTGTTTCTATGTTACATGCAGGAGTTCTTAAGAAATTTGGCTTATATGGACTCATCCAAATTGCTGCTCCACTGCTTCCGGAGGGAGCAATTGCGTGGAGTCCATACTTACTCTGGCTCGGATTAGGCAATGTTTTGTTTGTAGGTTTTGTAACCATGGCACAATCAAATTTAAAAAGCATGGTTGGATATGGTTCGGTAATGCACATGGGCTATTGCTTTCTTGGGGTTGCTGTTTGTTCATCTCTTGGTGCAGGTTCCACTGTTATGCTCATGGTTGCTCATGGTTTATCTGTTGCATTAATGTTCTTACTTTCAACTTATATTCAGAAAAGAAGCGGTACCTTCGAAATGGATGAAATGGGAGGCTTAGCAGGTAAAGCTCCTATTCTTGCCTGTTTTTTTGTTGCAGCTTCTTTAGCAACCATTGGATTGCCTGGGTTTGGTAATTTTTGGGGAGAGTTTGGAGTATTCTTATCTCTTGGGGAGAATCCAGAGCATCGTATGTTTCTTGTGTTGGCTGCATTGGGAATTATTATTTCTGCAATTTTTGGATTGCGAGCTGTTGCCCGAATCTTTTTTGGAGGGAGTTCAAAGGAGTTAGTTGAGCACGAAAAGAAAAATCCAATCACGGATTTAAGTCCATCCGAGATCTTTCCGGCAGGAATTATCTTGGTTGCACTTTTATTTCTCGGATTGTGGCCACGTGGAGTATCGGATCGTATTGATCAAGAGATTGGCAGTCGTTACGAAAAAATGAACATTGTCTCCCTCTCCAAATTTACACCTGAATGTTGTCTATTAGGATCTGATATTTCAGTACAAGAAAACAATATGTCCTCTGGATCTACGCTGCAGAAAATCCCTGAAAATAAACCTATTTCTGAAAATTGAGATGGAAGCCTATTTAAATTTTTCAAATGCAAACCTTTGGTCGGAGATTTGGCCAGAAATTGCTCTTGCTTTAGCCGCTCTTTTTATCCTTGGTTTCGATCTTTTTCGTAAGCCCGGAAAACCATCTATCCATTCGGGTACCTTAGCAATTATCTTTCAAGCTGGTTTGTTGGTTTTTCATTTAATTGATTATTTGGTCTGGCATCACACATTTGATAGAGAAACTTTCTCTGGCATGCTTCGACAGGGCATCCAAGGAGATGTGATGAGAACTTTCTTTTTGCTTTCCTCTTTATTAGTATCCGTCCTTGGGCACCAATACCTAAAGGGAAAGAATCTACGGCATGGAGAGTTTCATCACCTAACTATGCTTGCGACTGCTGGCTTGATGTTACTCGTTCAAAGCAATCATTTCCTCATGCTTTTTGTTGCTTTAGAAACAGTTGCAATTTGTTTCTACACACTTGTTGCTTACAATCGTGACTCGGCTAAATCACTGGAAGCAGGTATAAAGTATTTGATTTTTGGTGCCTTGAGTTCTTCTCTTCTTCTTTTCGGTATTGTGCTTCTTTATGGAGTGGGTGCAAATCCTGAAGCATGGGGTGCAACTTACTCCGGGTTTGAAGGGCAAGACCCTCTCGGATTTCAATACCTTGGTAATTTATTGGAAGCAAACCCTGATCATTTACTATTAAGGGCTGGTGTGGTTCTTGTTGTTTCGGGTATTGCATTTAAAATTGGAGCTGCACCATTTCAGATATGGGTACCAGATGTTTATCACGGTTCACCTATGCCAATCACTGCCTTTTTAGCTGTTTCATCAAAAGCAGCTGGATTCTTTGTTTTATTAAACTTAGTAAATGGTCCTTTCTTAGGCATGTCAGAATTTCTCATGCCTTTACTTGGATTTGTTGCAACCTTTACCATTTTCTTTGGAAATTTAGCCGCCTGTGCTCAGCAGAATATCAAGAGAATGCTTGGCTTATCTGGAGTTGCTCATGCAGGGTATCTTCTCGTGGCGGTAATGGCTTCGATGCATTTTGCAGGTGACAGTGACCGTGCAGTCTGGGTACTTTTCTTCTATCTCTTTGTATACTTACTTGCTTCCTTTGCTGTATTTGGAGTGATGGGGCTTGCCAACCTTAAAGATGAAACTGAGCAGCAATTCTCGGATTATGAAGATTTAGCAAGAAGGCATCCATGGCTTGGTTTCGTTTTGGTATCTGGCCTCGGGTCCTTAGCTGGAATTCCACCCTTCGCAGGATTTATTGCAAAACTTCTCTTAATTTCCGTTGCTTATGAAGCAAACCTGTACTTCTCATTAGCTGCAATGCTTATCGGAGTTGTAATATCCATTTTTTATTATTTCGGGTGGATTCGAGAAATTACTTTTCATCCGCGACCTACTTTTAACGATGAAAGTAATGAAGAAAAGGAAGATCCTTGGGCAATTATTCCACGAATGGGATTTTTAAAGTTCAGCTTACTTGCTTTGACCATTTCTTCTCTTGTATTGGGAATCTGGCAAGGGCCGTTTGGTGACGCTTTCTGATTCCTTTCATTAAAAAAATGGTGCCCGGGGCGAGACTCGAACTCGCACGCCCTAAGACAATAGATCCTAAATCTATCGCGTCTACCAATTCCGCCACCCGGGCAACAAAAAGGTTTGTACAATATAATTTCTATAAACTCAATTCTTTATCTTAATTTGTTCTATATTCTTTAATCTGAGAATTCTGACCTTATTGATTTGATATGTTAAAAGATATTTTTGTGACGCAAAATTTTTTATACAAAAAATCAGGACTTGCTTCCTGATGAGAGCTTAGCATACTTCAATTTATGAATTTTACCTGTCTTTCCGTATGCAGGCAAGGTTGGCTTGGTGTCCCATTATTTTTTCTTGGGTTAGCTAGCCTTGCATTCAGTCAACTTGTCCAAGATGCAAAAATTGAATCATTGCCACCGGATCAGCAAATTCAATTTATTGATTCCAAACTTAAGGATTTAAGTAAGCGTATTGAAGTGGTGGTCAATAACCAAAGAACCGCACCGTTTGAATTAAAGAAGCGTTCTGCCACTGGAAATTTAAATCAACTTATTTCAGTGTATGGAGAAAATGATCCATCCACCCGTTCTGTGCAGAAAAATTTGAATGAGACTAATAGTAGATGGGAAGTCCGATCGTCAGAAATCAATCAAGGTGTATCCTCAATTCAAGAACGTTTAACCGAAGCAAGTCTTATATTTCAAGATTTGAAAGATAATTTTGCCGGTCGATTAGACGAGGCGTCACCAGCTTTGAATGTTCTGCAACAAAATTTAGTCCGTTCAGAAACTGAGGTTAATGCGCTCTCAGGTCTTTCTGAAAATGCATTGAGTGAAGCAATGAATGCTTATTCAAATATACAAATAGAAAGTAATGAATTGGTGGTAAAAGCTGTACCATCTCCACCGAGTGTATCTAGCCCGAGAAGAGTTTCATCAACTCAAGTTGGCCAAGTTGCAGATGCGATTAAGTCGAAAGAAGCGGTCCCGCTTCGTTCTTCTAATCGGTTTTCACCGGCAATTGATTCAGACGCAGCATTTGTTCAAGTCCCGAACAGTTCTCCTAAAAGTAGCGAACCAACGGAAGTTATCAATCGGTTGAAATCGGAATTAGCTGTATCAAAGTCCGTTCAAACTGAGTTATCTGCTGATACTGCCGATTTACAGGGAGATCTTCGTAAAGCTTACCGTGAAATTGTTTCTCTTCAAAATAATTTAAAGGAATCACAATTGATTGTTCAGGAATTAGAAACAACGAAAAATTCTCTTTGGCAAACTGATAATGGGCAATATCCATCAGCCCGAAGTGTAAGTGGCAGGATAAAGAAGTTGGAAAGTGAACTTGAACTTGCCCGAGAAGACCTTCGAGCATCCCGCCAAACGCTTTTGATCGAACAAGAACGTTCAAATGCCATGATTCGATCTGTAACGAATGAATTAGAGCGTACAAGACGGGATTTGGATGCAGCTAGGGCTGCAGCTACCAGTTCAGGTGCGGATTCAACTCGCTTAGCAACCCTTGAACGTGAACTGAATGAAGCGCGTCGTGCATTGCAGATGGCCAAAATGGCTCCTATGGATTCTACACAAGAGACTTATCTAACCTTACAAAACGAACTGAGAAAAGCACTTGGTGAAATTACAAGAATGCAAATTGAACTAGGTGAGAAAGACGAGCTTGAGGCCCAACTTGTTAAACTTCGCAGTTCTATGGAGGGGGTGACTGACTCCTCCACTCGCCGTCCTTCTTCAGAATATGTTAACAAGTTACTGATTGATTTAAATGCTGCTAAAGGTGAGGTCGAAAAAGCTAAATCCGCCAATCGAGAAGATATGAAAAGTTTGGTCGAAAAAGTAGCATCTCTTGAAGATAAGCTTAAAATCTCTGATCTTGAGCTAAGGAAGACACAAACTCTATTTGATGAAACTAAAGAAAGCATTGCCCGTAGGGAATTTGAATACGCAACTACGATTCAAAGGTTAGATGAAGATGCTCAAAATGCTCAAAATTCGTTGAGGGATGCTTCTCTTGGTAAATTACCAGCTATTCCTTTCGTTGACGAAATGGAAAGAAATCTTGCTGAATCAGAGTCTCGCATTAAAGATTTATCTGATCGTTTTGAGTCAGAGCAAAGCAAGGCCTCTGAATTAATTGATGGCTTGCAAATAGAACTTGATTCTGCGGTTGTTCGCCAAAAGCGTGCCCTCGATCAATTGGCTCGGAGGGAAATAGATTTGGAAGGTAAAGACCTTGAGCTTAATCAAGCAAAAGAAGAAGCAAAAAAATTAAAAGAAGAATTAGCGGTTGTGAAAGTTATTGCCGGACAACTTGAAGATTTAAATTCTGTGCTTGAGCAAACAAAAATGACTCAAAATTCTCAATCGGGAAGTATGGATCAGGTTGTCGCCTCTCTTAAAGAAGAATTAAACCAAGCTAAAGTGGAACTAGTCTTTGCTCTCGAAGAAGGAGAAAAACAACAGAAGAATTCCTCGAAAAGAATAAATTCTCTTGAGTTTCAACTTGAGGACATGAGAAATCAATTACTTGCTGAGCAAGAGAATTTATCTGATCATGCAAATGATTCAAAAGAATTAGTTCTTGATCTTAAGCAGGAATTGGATGCTGCTCGTACGGAAATTTCAAGGATGAAGACAGCTGGGTTGGGCGATTCAGTTGAAACAAATCAGGCCGTTGCTCAATTGCAAGAAGCACTTGGAACAATAAGAATTTTACAAGAAAGCTTAGATGAATCCGAGAAAGTAAATTTAGAAGTGGATAATTTAAGGAGTGAACTTGCAAATGCGATGGAATCTCAATTAACGGAACTGCAGAGATTAGAAAATGAAAAGGCCTCTCTTCAACAAAAAACTGTGGATTTAGAATCTGAAATTTCGTTATTACGAAATGAAGGACTGGGCACGGGCATTAAATTCCAAAAATCGAATACAGATTTGGTTGAGCAATTGAGAGTATCACAACTACAAATTGCAGAACTTGAAAAAAGGAGTGCTCTTGCGGAAAATGCAGGCGTGTTATCCTTGGTTGATTTAGAAGAAGAGCTTGCGAATGAAAGGCAGAATAATCAAGAACTTGAGCAGGCACTAGCAAAGACTTCTCTTGTTAAGAACAAAACAGTTTCTTTACTTGAGGACGAGTTGGCCACAGCTTTGCAGAAATTAGATAATTTAGAGGGAAGTCAGTCCAATAGAGATTTAAAGATGAAAGCATTGCAGGAGGAGTTATTGAATACGAAAAAGCTTTTAAGTTCATCTAATGATTCTGGAAATGGTGTCGCTGATGAACAACTAGTTATCGTTTCCCAATTGGAAGATCAATTAACCGAAGCTCAAAATAGACTTTCAGAAATTGAAAATCTTTCGGCTCGAACAACAGCTAATGTGACCGGGAATGAAGCGATTCTCTTATTGGAAAATGAATTAGGTAAAGCTGAAGAAACAATCACAAGTCTGCAAATTGCTTTAGATGCAGAAGATTCTAAAAGAAATCTAATTCAGACTCAGTTGGAAGATGCATTGATGAGGTTAGACAATTTAGAGAAATCCGATGTGCCAGAAGTGCAAAGGCTAAAATCTCTACTTGCCGCCAAAGAAAAAGAGCAGGTAATATTGGAATCTGAATTACAAACTGCAATTTCTGCTCTAGATCAAAATGAAGCCGAAATGGGTTTAGCTAATTCTGTTGGATCGGAGTTGGAGTCATTACAAAAAAAGCTTGAGGTCGCAGAAAATAATTTGCGAAGTAAAGATGACGCGGAAGTTAGAAGATTACAATCTTTGCTCGAGGGTAAAGACAAGGAATTAGCAATTTTGGAATCTGAATTAAGAAGTGCAATATCCGCTCTAGATGAAAAAGATGGAGAAATAGTTTTATCGGATTCTATTAGTTCTGAAATAGAATCCTTACAAAGAAAACTTGAAATAGCAGAAGGGAAATTGAGGAATAGCTCGGTTGAGGATCCTGAAGATATTCTTAGACTCGATAATGAATTGGAAGTTGCCCAGAAAACCATTCAAGAACTGCTAGCTAAAACAAAGTTTGAAGAGGCTGCACGTATGGAAATAGAAGATGATTTAAGCATAGCCTTAAATAAGTTGGATGAATTGAATGTTCAAGACACCACATCATCTCCCTCGGTTGGGGGCGGGGATTCAGATGTAGTTGAAAAACTAAAAAAGCTGCTAAGTGAAAAAGAATTAAAACAAAAAGAACTTGAGGAGGAACTTACCAATGCTATTTCAGTTATGACAGAAAAAGAAGCCGAACTTGAAATTGTTGCTTCAATTAAAGAAGAAATGCTTGTTTTAAAAGAACAGCTTGATAATGCTGAAAAAATTGCAACGAGAAAGGAAGTTGATTCCCAGGATGGCCAAATGTTTACACAAGCTGAAATAGAATCGTTACAAAGCGAAGTTGATTTGCTGAAAGGTAAGCTTGCAGATGCGAAAAAAGATTCTTCATCAGTAAATTCAGATAAGCTTCTGTCTGATTTACAGGAACAATTGCAAGTAGCGGTAGCAGAAAGTGTAGAGATGCAAACAGAACTTGAGGAAACAAAAGCAAGGCTTTTCGAAATGGAGGCAAATAATAATTCCCTAAATCAGCGACCAGACTTAGTAAAACTTTTGGATAGTGCTAAAAATGCTGAGGCACAAGCGGAGGATAGAATAATGAATTTAACTCAATCCCTTCGTAACTCTGAAGGGTTACGTAAGGAAATGGAGCTTTTACTAGCAGAGTTTCAAAACGCCCCTCAACCCCAAAAGAAAAATTATGCTGAAGACCCTCGTTTTATTGATATGCAAAACGAACTTGTTCTTCTTCAGCAGGATTTGCTTGCAGTTAGAGATTTGGATAATCCAAAGATCCAAGAATTACAATTCGAGTTGCAATCAAGTCAAAATGACAGTGCCAAATTGAACGATGAGTTTAAGGGGGCTATGGAGGATTTTGGTAAGATTAAAGAGCAAGTTGCTATACTTGAGGAGGAAAATACCAGATTACAAAATAGAATGTTGGGAGATGTTAGAAACCAAAATATGCAAGTTGTGCAAAAGCTTGAAGGACAACTTAATAATTTATCTAAGGAAAATGCTAATCTTAGAATTCAATTGGGCGAAAAGGAAACGCGCGTTTCCGGGTTGAGAGAAAAGTTAGCACAAGCTCAGTTAGAAACACCCGGTGTTTCTCCAGATAATGCTGCGTTACGTTCACAGGTTGTTCGATTAGAAGGGATGTTGCAAAGTGCTCAGGATGCTGAGCAACGGGCAACTAATAAGGCGAACTTGTCACTCAATGAGATTCAGTCCTTAAATCAAAATATTGTTTTATTGGAAGATCGGCTACGCCAAGCAGAATCTACAGCAAGGGGGGTACCATCAAGACTGCCTTCTTTTGTTAACTCCAATCAATCTAAAATTGATAATTCAGGTGAAGTGTTGCGTCTGAGGGAGCAAGTTAATCAATTAGAATCACAATTACAAATCGCAAAAACTATTCCTAACCGTAACCAACTTGATCGTAAAATTCGGGATTTAAATCAAAAAAACCTTACTGCTCAGATTCAACTCGACCAGGAAAGAGCTCGTGTTGAAGATTTAAAAGGTCAATTATCTGATGCTCTGGGTATTAAACAGGAAGTGTTAGAGAGAGGTCAGTCTGCTAATATGAAAGTCAGTTTACTAAATAATGAACTCGCAGATGCAAAAAAACGAATATCATCTTTAGAAAGTACCCTCATCGCTGCTCGAGAGGCAATACGTGTGCTGAATAAAGGTTCAAACTCATCTACAATGCGAGTTTCAATTCCTAGTTCAAAAAGCTTTGGAGGGGCTAGGCAATCAACTTACTTGCCTCAGCAAAACCAATCTACGATTAATCCAACGAAGCGAATGGGGCAGTCGCCAAATCGCCGTACTTCGACAATAGATAACTATCGCACTCAGTCTTCATTTCCTTCCCCTATTATTCAGCAAATCCCTCAAGGAGATTCAAGCATTCAACTTCGTGCTCAAGTACAATTTTTGAATAACAAAAATAGACCAGCTGGATTTACTGAATTTTTCTTGGTCAAAGAAGATTTAGAATCTATCGTAAGTAATTCAGGAATCCGCATTCCACCAGGTCAGGGAATAGATAGTGGTGCAGAGCTTTGGGCACGTTCTGTTCAAAGAGGCTATCGTTTCCCAGGTATTGCCTCTGCAATACGCAATGCACTTGCAACGAGAAGCCTTGCTCGGATAAAAACTAATTCTATGGGCGAAGCAAATTTAGCGAATATTGAAGCAGGTAATTACTATGTTGTTGGTTCTTCTTCACTTGGGCAGGTCGGGATCGTCTGGTCTAAACCTTTTCAGTTAAAGCCCGGGAGCAATAGTATCTCTCTAGATTTAAGAGATGCGGCGTGGGCGGAGTAACATTGAGTTCTTGATAATATTTCGACTTTGTATAACAAGAGCTCAATTATTTCTATTTTAGAGAACTTACTCTATCGTTGAATTCCCGAATCTATATTCTTATAAGCACCTACACATTGAGTGAAAAATAAGTTTGGCTGGAAAGGGGTATTATGCCCATTACAAATTCAATACTATATGATGATAGATTCTCCCTTTAAAAATACGTGGGAGAAAGTTAGTTTCGATCAAATGGTTGTATTTTGTTTGTTAATAAATCGTTTTCGTCGAGGACTTTAATAAAATTGCTCAACTATTCTTAAATATCTAGTAGCTTCCAAATCTCCAACTTGTGCTGCTTTTGTAAGCCAAGAACTAGCAACTGGGTAATCCTGATCGACACCTTGACCTAAAAAATAAAGTATTCCCATATAACGTAGGGATTCTGGATCGTTCTTTTTTGCCCCATTTTCAAACCATTTTTTAGCATCCTTAAAATTATTTTCCTTGTAATTTATTATCGCTAATTGCCTGCATGCAATCGGATTTCCATCTAGGGCCACATTTTCGAGTAAATTCTTTGCTTTTTCCGTATCCTTATCAATTGTGAGTAAAGCCATAGCTGCATCTACGGAATCAAATGCTATTTTATCTTCTTCGCTAATATCGTTGGGTTGTTTGTTCAATGCCATACTTAAAGAAGAGTTCAAGTCTTTTGTTGGCAGACTAGTCTCTGCCAAAGTGGAGATTGCTCTGTTTTGCTCGTCTGGAACATAGCTAGCAGGAGGGTTCCTTAATCTTTCAAGGTGATTTTCATATTTTCTTACCTGAAGTTTGGCTTCAGTTGATCCTCCTGCTGCCGCTCGGTGTAGCCAGCTAACTGCATATTCTAAGTTCTTGTTTAGACCGTCTCCAGTTGCAAATTTCATGCCTAAGGTGAGCTGTGCCATAACCAACTCACGGTCGGCAGCTGTTCTAATCCAACGAATTGAGTAATCATCGTTTCTTTCCACTCCATCACCAATCGAATAAGCCATACCTAGATAAAACATTCCTAAAGGAAGCTTTTCTCTGGCAGCACGGGAACACCATTTAATTGCTTCACTAGCATTTTTTTTCACACCAATTCCAGTAAAGTATATCATGCCCAATGTTGCTTGTGCAGTTGCAAAACCTTTTTCTGCAGACGCTTCTAGATGACGAATTGCTTTAGAGGTATTTCTTGGAGGGTTGTCCATTTCAATCATACCCAAGCAATATAATGCCAGAGGGTCTTTACTTTTAGCAAGAGCCAGGAGGTTGGAATGAAGATAAGCTTCATCATAGAGGAATTGTCCGCGATTAGTTTTGCCGCTTTCCAGGGATAATGCTGCTAGAGTACAAAGCCCAATGGCTCCTTCCTTCTCAGCGGCTAACTTTGCCCACCTTTGGGCTTCTTGTAAGTCAATAGCCAATCCTCTCTCTCCGAATTTGTGAAATAGTGCGAGGGCACCTTGATAATGTGCATCGCCGTTCAATGCTTTGGATTGTATCGAACCAAGAGGTTCAGTAATTAATGAACCTGCGAAAAGTCCGCTGTCAATATTTGTCAGAAAAACAAAGATAAGTGACAAAGGGAAAAACCTAAAAAATAAATTTTTGGAATTAATCCATTTTGAACAATAATTAGCCATAGACTTAAAACAATATACTTTAGAAAAGTTGAAATTGAGCAAGTTTTTTCTCGTTAATTCATGCCATACATTTAATAAATAAATCATGTTTAACACATGCAGGAATTGCGATTTTGAATGGCACACAAAAGATGGTAAGAATTGCCCTGCTTGTGGGGCAAAGTTTGATCTCTCACTTAAGGTTGATACCTGTGAGGAGAACTATAAAGGGGGGGCATTTGGTACAGGTGAGAATGGAGCTAGAATTAAAAACTGGTATGCTGCTTTGGGAATTATTGCTCTGGTTTATGTTATTTATTCTTTTGTGCTTAATTGAATATTAAAATTAATTTAAATCTGAAGGTTTTTGCCCATCAAAGTTCTTGGGCAAAAAAGGAATTTCAAATGCTTCCTTGAATGTGTAACCACCTTCAAAGTCATCCAGAGAATCATTTTCAGTCCTGCCTAGAATACCATGGTCGACCAAGTTAAAAACGATATCACCAAAATCTCTGCATTTTTTTATATTCCAGTGCTCCATTAATGTCATGGTCATAGGACCAAAACGATCTAATGCATAATCACGTATGCCATTTAGCAATTCTCTTCCTGACACATGCCCCTTGTTCTTCATTTTTTCTTTTTCAAGGTTTTTAAGTGTATGATCAAGAGCCTCACGAACAAAATAATAGGCACCTTTGCCAAATCGGTCATCTTTAGTGTGAATCTCTTTGATCACTTCAGGGAAATTCTTATCGCTCATTAGGTCAGATCATTCTTAAGGGTTGAGTAGTTTGGGAACATATACTTTTATAGGTTACTTTCTTGAACTCAATGCTCAAATTAAAATGAAAGTATCTTACTCTTTGGCAAGTGGACGCGCATCTCCACATTGCATCACTTGGGTCTACCGCAAAAAACGGCATCGGAAGTATTTTCGTAGCCGAATAGATGCCGTACGATTTAGAAACGAGAAGGAGCAAGAGCTTGGCATTCGAGGTTCTACAGAAATTGAAAATGAAATTATTTTTCTTGCCCTTAATGAAATTAAAGATCGCTTGGATTTAATGGACGAAAGAATCGAAGATATTGAGCGTTCTGTTCGTAATCAGGAAGGGCACTTGAAGGATCTACGCAAGCCTCCCGTTCCTAAAATCCTTCGTATTTCCGAGGCAGCAAAGGTTCTACGAATTTCATCAAGGAAGCTTTATTACCTTCTGGATAAAGGGGTGTTCAAACGCTATAAATTACCACATACACGCACCACATTTATAAAACTGGATGAAGTTGAAGATGCTCTAGGTTCTGGAGATTTGAGCGAATTACTTAATAAATAGTGGTGAAATTAAATATTAATAAAATAAGTTAAGTTTGTTTTTTAGTTTTGCCTGTAGCTTAGAGATATGGGAAAAGAGTAGGAAATTTTAATACTAAAAATAATATTATGAGTAAAAAATTCAAAGGCGGAGTAGTTACCGGAGACGATGTACAAGCGATATTCGATGATGCTCTAGAAAATCAATATGCACTTCCTGCAGTAAATGTAGTGGGAACAAATTCTGTAAATGCAGTTATTGAAACTGCAGCAGAATTAAACTCCCCGGTTATGGTACAGTTTTCTAACGGAGGCGGAATTTTTTATGCTGGAAAAAGTTTATCCAACGAAAATCAGAATGCTGCGATAGCCGGATCGGTTTCTGGTGCCATGCATGTGCATGCGATGGCAGAAGCTTATGATGTTCCAGTCATTCTTCATACTGACCATGCTGCCCGGAAATTACTTCCTTGGATTGATGGTTTATTGGATGCGGGTGAGGTATTTTACGAAAGAAAAGGAAAATCACTTTACAGCTCTCACATGCTCGACTTATCGGAGGAACCGATCGATGATAACTTGAATACTTGTAAAGAGTATTTCGAGCGTATGAAAAAAATCGGCATGACGATCGAAATTGAACTGGGAGTTACCGGAGGTGAGGAAGATGGTGTAGATAATACTGACATCGATAGTTCTAGATTATACACTCAGCCAGAGGAAGTTAATCAGGCATTTGAGGTTCTTTCTTCTGTCAGTAATCGTTTTACTGTGGCTGCCGCTTTTGGTAATGTTCATGGGGTTTACAAACCAGGGAATGTTGAACTAACGCCTAAGATACTGTTAAATTCCCAAGAATATGTTAAGGAGAAGCATGGATTAGATGGGCAACCTATTCATTTTGTTTTTCACGGTGGATCTGGATCATCCCGAGAGCAAATTCGTGAAGCGATAGGTTATGGAGTTGTGAAGATGAACCTCGATACTGATATGCAATGGTCATTCTGGGATGGGGTTCACGAGTATTACAACACGCATAAGGATTTTTTACAGGGACAGTTAGGAAATCCTGAAGGCGATGACAAACCCAATAAGAAATACTACGACCCAAGGGCTTGGTTACGTAGTGGAGAAAATGCTTTTGTTGAGCGGTTAAAACGTTCTTTTGAAGATTTGAACTGCTTAAATAGAAACGCATCTTAGCCTATTCAGTTCTGCCTGTCTTATTCTCCCTTTTGATGAGTAAATCTGTATTAGATCAGCTAAAGGAACACACTGTCGTTGTTGCGGATACAGGAGATTTTTCCTCTATCGAACAGTATGCTCCTCGAGATGCTACTACGAACCCGAGTTTGATCCTAAAAGCATCCAAGCAAAAAGAATACGTAAACCTTGTGAACGAGGTTGTTTTGGATGCAAAAAAGAATGGTATAACTGACTTGAACAATGTCATGGACCTTCTGCTTGTTCGCTTTGGATTATCTATCTTAGAGGTGGTTCCTGGTCGGGTTTCTACTGAAGTAGATGCAAGATTGTCTTTTGATAAAAATGCAAGTTTAGAAAAAGCTCGTTCAATTATTTCTCTTTATGAACAGAATGGTGTCGCACGAGACCGGATTCTAATTAAACTGGCAACAACTTGGGAAGGAGTTGAGGTCTCAAGGGTTTTAGAAAAAGAAGGAATTCATACAAATATGACCCTGCTTTTTTCTCTTGTTCAGGCAGTTGCCTGTGCAGAAGCCGGTTCCCAGTTGATTTCTCCATTCGTTGGTCGAATCCTTGATTGGCATCGAGCCAAGTTCGATAAGGATTTTGAAGGAGCAGATGACCCTGGTGTACAATCCGTCATACAGATTTTCAATTACTACAAGAAGTTTGGATATCCTACGGAAGTAATGGGGGCTAGTTTTAGAAATACAGGAGAAATTAAAGAATTAGTTGGCTGTGATTTATTAACTATCGGTCCAAAGTTACTCGAAGAAATGCAACAAGACTTTTCAAGTGTTGAACTAAAATTAAGCGAAGTTCAGGCAATGAATTCAAACATTAGTAAACTTGATATAAATGAACAAATTTTCAGGTTTCTATTAAACGAAGATGCCATGGCCACCGAAAAACTTGCAGAAGGAATCCGTAAATTTTCTGCAGATGTCCGAAGTTTGGAAAGTCTTCTGAAAAACTTGCTTTCTGCTTAATTTAAAGATTTTTGCCTAAATTCCCTAAATGCGGTTTTAGAGTATTTGTGTTTTACATAGAATTAATCATTTGATAACAAATGATTATGGACGATAAATCAGATTCAAATATTCCAAAGCGCGTTGTTCGAACGATTACTTTAACTCAGGATGATTTATCTTTGCTTGACGGCATTGAGAGGGTAATGTCTAGGACTGGACTTAGGATAAAGACAGATTCCAAACTGATTCGTGCGGCAATCCAAGTTGCTCATGCATCCTTAAAGGAAGAATCCTACAATATCATGGATATTGCTGAAAAGGTTGTCAAAGAAGACGGAAGATCTTTGAGTCGCTTGTTGGATAAACAGAAAAAACCATAAGTTTTAAGAAAAAATTGTTTCGAAGACTTCTTCGGGATTTTTTATTTCTTGGCTAAATTGGTTACCCACATTTAAGGTGATTTGATCGCTAGTTTTTTCTTTGTTAATGCTGAGGAAAATTGGCCGGTAAGGGTTTTGTGCAATTCTAAATAGTATTTTCTCTGTATGCGCTGCATTGCATACGATCGAACATAATCCAATTGCTTCATCCGTGATCGCAGAGAGAGCGTGTCCAATGCCCTGAGGTGCTTGCTTGGAAAGATTCGGATAAGCAGCGATTGCCTCTTCATATTCTTTTTTCCAAACGGTTTTGTCTGTTAAATGATGCAATGTTGAAAATACTCTAAGCAAAGATGAGTTTGCAGAAGATGTTGCATTGTCATACCAAAACTTTTTTCTGGCTTGTGCAGGAATATCGGTATTTTCCTCACTGAAAAAGAAGCCACAATTTTTTTTATCCTTAAATTTATTGATCGCAGTCAATGTAATATCTTCTGCTTGTTGGACATACTTTTTAGAACTGCCTGGATTTATCCAGTCACTGATCGAACTAAGAGCTAATAAGCTTTCTGCCCAATAGGCATAGTCATCAAGAAATGCTAGATTTGAGACCTTGCCGTTTTCAAAAGCAATCGAAGAAATTGTAAAATCAGTTGTGAGTAGGTTTTCGGTCATCCAATTATTCAGATCAATTGCATTCTGCAACCAATCTTTTCTATGAAATGCACGTGCGGCATCGACAAAACCCCTTATCAATAAGGCATTCCATGCTAAAATTTGCTTTTTGTCCCTGCTCGGTTCAGGTCTCTCTTTGCGAATGGATAGAAGTATTCTTTTGCATTCATTGAAAGCCTCTTCATTTTCGTTATCTATACTTTCACGCCTCGGTAGGGATTTCTCTTGTTCGAAATTACCCTCTTTTGTAATTCCGTAAGCTTCACCAAAGCTATTGGCGTTATTTTCTTTGAGCACTTTTTTGATTTCATCAAGTGTCCATAAATAGTATTCGCCTTCTCCATCCTCATTATCTGCGTTGACAGAAGAAAAATAACCGCCTTTTTCACTTTTCATATTTGTTATGATCCAGTCAATAGTTTGACTAACTATGTCTTTGAAAAGAGGGGTAGGGAAGCGATGATTCGCTCTCGAGTATGTCGATAAAAGTAATGCGTTGTCATAAAGCATTTTTTCAAAATGCGGAATTTGCCATTTTTCATCGACACTGTAACGAAAAAATCCGCCTCCTATGTGATCATATAGTCCACCGCGTGCCATTTTGGATAGAGTTGTTTCAACCGAGCGGTCAATCTTAGCAGCAAGCGTATTGTTTGAGCGTACTGATTGAGCCTCTCGGATTGCCAGCAAAAAATCAATTTTCATCGGAGATGGAAACTTGGGCGCAGGGCTAAAGCCCCCTTCTTTATCGTCATGACTGTCGCAAATCGCTTTTGCAGAATGTAACAAAAGTTCGTTTCTCCAATCATTTTTGTCGGAGGAAAGAGCATCGTTTGCATGAACTAAATTACTTACCACATTACCGGCATTTTCTTCTAATTCTCCCCTTTCTCTTTTAAAATGATCTGCAATTCGCATAAGCACTTGCGGCCATGGTACAATTTTTTGTCCTTTATCTTCTTTGGGGAAATAAGTACCACCCCAAAAAGGCCTCCCATCCGGTAAGCAAAAAACATTGAGTGGCCAACCTGCCGATTGGTTGAACATACGGACCGCCTCAAGGTAGGTTTGGTCAACGTCGGGCCTTTCTTCACGGTCCACTTTAATACATACAAAGTGACGATTCATGATTGATGCAATGTAGGAATCCTCAAACGATTCATCCGACATTACACGACACCAATGACAGGCGGAATAACCGATTGAAACAATAATTGGCTTGTCCAGTTTTTTGGCGAGGTCAAAGGCATTTTTACCCCATGGCATCCACTCAACAGGCTGATTTGAATGTTGCTGCAGGTAAAGGCTCGATTGGTCAGATAATTGATTAGGCATTTATTTGTTTCATGTCAGAGATAGGGCTTTTGCCCAAGCATGAATGTAAAAATTTATATTTTCACATTGGCAGCGATGGGTCATAAGCTTACGAAAAGGTAATGCCAGATATTCGAATATTGCCAGATCGTGTAGCAAATCAAATTGCTGCGGGCGAAGTCGTTGAGCGACCTGCTGCTGTGGTTAAGGAACTTTTAGAGAATAGCATTGATGCCAGTGCCACAAAAATTGAAATTGAATTTAGAAATGGAGGGAAGTCCTACATCAGGGTGGAGGATAATGGATTGGGAATGAATGCAGATCAAGCTTTGCTCTGTTTAGAAAGGCATGCGACGAGTAAAATTCGAAAGGCAAGTGACTTGGATCAAGTTCAAACTTTTGGTTTTAGAGGGGAGGCACTTCCTTCTATTTCCAGTGTGAGTCGTTTTACTTTACGGTCAAAAAAAAATGGTGATGATCAGGGCAATGAGATTTTAATTAATGGAGGGAAAATGATCCATGTTAAAGAATGTGGTATGCCAAATGGAACTAGAATTGAAGTTGCCCATCTGTTTAACTCTGTTCCTGGACGAAGGAAGTTCCTGAAGACTGAAATTACAGAGTCATCACATATTATTCATTTAGCTAAATTATATGCGTTAGCACATCCCAGAATTACTTTTTCTCTTGTGGATGGTTCGCGGACTATATTTCGATCTCCCGCATGCGAAGATTTGCTTGATCGTGTCCGTGAAATTTTTGGGAAAAGCTTGGCCGAAAGCCTTTCTACTCTTGACATTAAAGCTGATGCCATGGGGCTCGGTGGGCTACTTGGAAAGCCTGGTTACAGTCGCCCAACCCGTAAGGAAATGCTTTTTTTTGTTAACCGCCGACCGGTGGAAAGTAAAACCATGTCATATTCTTTACTCGAGGCGTATCACACATATGCACCCAAGGGGCGTTTCCCTCCAGCTGTTCTATTCCTCAAAATTGATCCAAGCCTTGTGGATGTAAATATTCACCCTGCGAAACGTGAAATTCGCTTTAGAGAAGAAGCGAAAGTTCGTTTTTTTCTTATCGAATCTATTTTAAAATCGATTAAAGAACTCTCAAGGGATAGAAGCCTACCTCCCAAAGAAATAGAGCTTGAGAAAGATTCTTCTGGGCAAATAGTTCCCAAAATCGAAGATCACCTGTTGGAAAGATTTAAGCTCGCTCGACCCTCAGATAATTCCCAAGTAACTCGTGGCAGATCGGAGTTTGCACTTCCAACTGCTCCAAGTGGGGAGAAGGGTGAAGTTGAAAATTTAACCACTTCGACACCTAATAATTTTGAGCCTGACGGTTTTTCTAACCAAATTGTAGTTGGTTTACGATCAGACATGAACGTAAGTTGGCGTTTGTTAGATCACAGTCACGGAGATATGGCTGTATTTACTACTCCTCAGGGAATTGTCGGATTTCATTGCCGTGCCGCTTACGAAAGGGTTCATTTTGAGCAACTTGAAGACTCTTTTGCTAAAGATAGAGAATGTGCAAGTCAGTCTCTTCTTCTTACAGAGTCGATCGAACTCGATGGTGTTGCAAGTGATTTTTTGCAAAAATCGATCCCTGAGTTATCCGCAATTGGATTTAGGGTTGAAGAATTTGGTCGAAATTTTTTTCGGATTCAAGCTTGTCCAGTCTGGCTAAATCCTGAACAAGCACTTTCTTATCTCAAAGACTTTGTAGAGATTGCGAGTGACGGGGGGGGGGGTAAATTTGAAATTTATGTGAAAGAGGCGATGATTAAGCAGGCAACTAAAAACCTGGGTTTAGGTAGCAGTTTTTCGCAAAATGAAATTGTTCAATTAGCCAACCAATTGCTTGCCTGTCGTAACCCATATACATGCCCCCAGGGCCGTCCCGTTTATTTTGAACTGCCAATTCGTGACTTCGAAACGCGTTTTCGTAGAAAGTTGTAATATTTTTTGCTTTCAAAATTACTTTTTTCAGGCAAGAAATAGATTATGAAAAATAAAATTTATCGAATTATTTCAATTTTAATGGCTTTATCTTTTTTATACGGCTGCACGATTTCAGAAGTTTCTCAAAAAACAAAAGAGAGTTTCAACAAAAGCAAGACTTACCTTGCTGACAAAAGCAAAGAAGTTTATCAAAAAGGAAAAGTTAATTTAGGGTTTAGTAAAAAGGGCAAAAAACAAAAAAAAGCAATGACTGTAGCAAGAAAAGCGTTTGGAGAAATGCCTGACGGCGAAAAAGTTAGCTTGTTTGTTCTAACAAACGCAAATGGATTGCAGGTAAGCTTACTTGATTATGGTGCTACGGTTAAAGAAATTCTAACTCCGGACCGAAATGGTAAATTTGCAAATGTATCATTGGGATTTTCCAACTTATCAGATTACCGAGAAAAAAGTCCTTATTTCGGCTGTATTGCTGGTCGCTACGCAAATCGTATTGCAGGAGGAAAATTTAGCCTAGATGGGAAAGAGTATCAGTTGGCAACTAATAATGGTCCCAACCATTTACATGGCGGGGAACGGGGCTTTGATAAAATCGTATGGAATGCGAAAATAAAAGAAGTTGGAACTGGAGTAGTCTTTACTATGAGAAGTCCAGATGGAGATGAGGGATATCCAGGAAGCTTATTATCTAAGGTAACTTATACATTAACTAATGAGAATGAGCTAAAGATTGAATATAGTGCCACTTGCGACAAACCAACGGTTCTGAATTTAACCAATCATACCTATTTTAATCTGGCTGGAGAAGGAGATGATACCATTCTAGATCATCAACTTACTCTTTATGCCGATGAATATGTCGCAACAGATGAAACTAATATTCCAGTCTCGTTGTCCAAGGTCGCGGGCACACCTCTAGATTTTACCAAACCCCAAATTATTGGTGATCGAATTGAACAAAGCCATGAACAATTAAAATTTGGTAAGGGGTACGATCACACATGGATTATTAACAAGGGAGGGAATTCGGAAGATAACCTTAACCACGCAGCAACATTGCGTGACCCTGGTTCGGGCAGAAAAATGGATATTTTTACTGATCAACCTGGCATCCAATTTTATTCTGGAAACTACTTAGATGGCACTTATCTAGGACAATCCGGAAAGCCTTATCCATTGCGTTCAGGTTTATGCTTGGAAACCCAAGTTTTTCCCGACAGCCCCAATCATCAGGGAGAAGAAAGATGGAAGAGCTGTGTTCTCAATCCGGGTGAAACTTACAGGCACACAACTGTTCATAAGTTTGGTGTCGAGTAGGATTATCTGTTCCCAAATTCAATTTTAGACATCTTTGGGAAGATTAGAAGGTTGGCATGAACCTTGCCAATGGCTAGGATATGTCATCAAACATGATTCTAAAAAAACTTTCTCCTTCATCTACAATTCACGCTGGCAAAACTGAAGCGGCACTCGTTATAGAAGTTAAGGATGCAATTAAGCATCAATTAAGACTTATCCTTGCCAGAGATTTGGGAAGTGCCACAAAATACGAAATTTGGATGGCCACCTCTCTTGCGGTTAAGGAAATGATGATTGATCGTTTTATTGAAACTCAAAAAGAGCACAGTCATCAAGATACTCGCAGAGTTTACTACTTAAGCTTGGAGTATTTGATGGGGCGATTGTTGAATGTTAACCTCTCTAATCTTGGTTTGAGTGGTGCGGTAGAAAAGGCTCTCGATGATCTTGGCTTTGATTTTGATATGCTTTGTGAAGAAGAGAATGATATGGGACTTGGCAATGGTGGGCTAGGAAGATTGGCCGCGTGTTTTCTTGATTCTATGGCTACGATGGATTTACCTGCAGTTGGATATGGCATTCATTACCAATTTGGCCTATTTAAACAAGAGTTTGTTAAGGGCCGACAGGTGGAAAAGCCTGATGATTGGCTGAAAAATGGTAACCCTTGGGAAATTGCTCGTCCCCAATATTCCCAAAAAGTCCAACTTTATGGGAATGTCGAGCATTCATATGATGACTTGGGTAATTATTCTCCGAAGTGGATAGAAACCAAAGAAGTTGTGGGTGTTCCCTATGATCTGCCTATAGTTGGTTATGGAGCAAATACTGTTAATTTCTTGAGACTTTGGGAATCAAAGGCTTCTGAGCAACTTGATTTTCAAATATTCAATCAAGGAGGTTATGTCGAAGCAGTACGCGAAAAAGCAATGGGAGAGACAATTTCCAAAGTTCTTTATCCCAATGACGAGACTGAAAGTGGAAAAGAGTTACGGCTTGTACAACAATACTTTTTTGTATCCTGTTCGATGCAGGACATGATCAGGCGATTTAATAAAAAAGATCGAAGCTGGGAGGACTTTCCCAAGCAGTCTGTTATTCAATTAAATGACACCCACCCAGCCGTTGCGATTCTTGAATTAATGAGAATTTTCCTGGATTTGGAGAACTTGAGCTGGGACAATTCCTGGAGCTTGGTACAACAGACATTTGCTTATACTAATCACACCCTTTTACCGGAAGCTTTGGAAACTTGGAGTGAAGGGCTTTTTGCGAAAGTCCTTCCCCGGCACTTAGATATTGTTCGTGAGATCAATCGAAGGTTTGTTAAACATGAATTGTCTGAGAAATGGCCAAATGAACATGAAAAGCATCATCGGATGGCAATCATCGCAGATGGTCAGATTAGAATGGCTTTTCTTTCTGTTGTTGGTAGCCACTCAGTAAATGGAGTCGCTGCTCTTCATACAAAATTACTTCAAGAACGATTACTCAAGGATTTCGCTGAACTGTACCCAAATCGGTTCAATAATAAAACCAATGGAATTACGCCACGCCGTTGGTTGCTGTCCTGTAACCCTGAGCTGTCTGAGCTGGTTACCTCTGTTGTAGGGCAAGAATGGATTACAGATTTGAGTAAGCTAAGAGGGTTGGAGGAGGTAGCAGATGACCCTTCCTTCCAAAAAAAGTTTCTTGAAATCAAAAAAACCTGTAAGGACCGTCTGTCTCAAGTTATTTTGGATAAAATGGGTTTGTCTATCAACTCGGATGCAATATTCGACTCTCAGATCAAGCGGTTGCACGAATATAAAAGACAGCATTTAAACTTGTTACATATTTTAACTCTGTATCGTAGGTTATTAAAGAACCCAGAATTAGATATACCTGCGAGAGTATTTATTTTTGGGGCCAAAGCGGCACCAGGCTATCACTTGGCAAAGGTTATTATTCACGCAATTAATCTGGTTGGAAAGCGAATCAATGAGGATTCAAGAATTAAAGATAAACTTAAGGTTGCCTATCTGCCAAATTATGGTGTCTCGTTAGCAGAAAGAATAATTCCAGCAACTGATTTATCCGAACAAATTTCAACTGCGGGTAAGGAAGCTTCTGGCACTGGTAATATGAAGTTTGCACTTAACGGTGCTGTTACTATGGGAACATTAGATGGTGCAAATGTTGAAATCCTGGAAGAGGTCGGAAGCGAAAATATTTTCATTTTTGGTCAAACCGTTGAGGGAATTGAGGCATTAAAAAATGAGGGATACAATCCACAAAAATATTACGAAGAGGACGAGGAACTCAAAGCAGTTCTTGATTGGTTGTCTTCAGATTTCTTCTCGCCCGATGAAGGATGTGTGCTTTCGGATCTTCCGGACAGTTTATTAAAGTGGGGCGACCCGTTTTTTGTCTTGGCAGATTATCGTGCATATATAGACGCTCAAGATCAAGCTGGTAAAGCATATCAAGATCAGAGCAAATGGGCAGCGATGGCAATTCGGAATATCGCAGGTTCCGGGAAGTTTTCTTCTGATCGAACAATTGGAGAATACGCTAAGGATATATGGGAGTTAGATCCGGTTCAAATTCCTGTCCCTGAATAATGTTAAAAATAACTTGTCTTTTTGTTGTTTTATTATCCATTGCTCACCATGGTTTTTCTTCCAGTTCGAATCCCTTACCTTTTCAGATTGGAGAAAAGTTAGAATATAATCTAAGTTGGGGATTTATTCCGGTCGGCACTGCTATTTTGGAGGTTCAATCTCCTCCAAATTTAGATGATGAACAATATTTACAAGTAAAGTTTTCCGTCCGAACAAATTCATTCGCAGATGCATTTTACAAGGTTCGAACAACGATCGAAAGTACAGTAACATCAGATTTTTCTAAATCGATTATTTATCGTAAGTCTCAAGAGGAAGGGAGTACTAAAAAGCAGATTGTTGTAAAATTTGATTATGATCAAAATAAAGCTGTTTACACTGAAGGTGGAAAAGTTCGTTCACAAATAACTATTCCTAACCAAGTATTTGACCCATTATCCATTGCTTACTTTTTCCGACTTCAACAACTTTTGCCGAATCAAAAAACTGTTTTACCTACATGTGATGGTAAGAGTTTTCGGGAAATTATCGTACGCACAGCTAAAAAGAAGAAGATCTCTGTTCCTGCTGGTAAGTATTACGCAATTGAAACTATACCTGAAATGCAAAATTTGAGAGGAGTTTTTAAGAAAAGTCCAGATGGTATTTTACGAGTTTGGTATTCATTAGATGAAAGACGCCTACCTGTTAAAATTAGTAGTAAGGTGGTGGTCGGGAGTTTTAAAGCAGAACTTACCAAGTCTTCTGGAAGGAAGTAAAATTTTGGGAATTTTTACTAAACTTTTTCATTCTCAAGGGTTGAACCCATCATTTTATCTATAAATGATCGTAGTGCTGGCGTAAGCATTCGAGACTTTTTATGAATGATTGAAAGCGGTCTGATATGTTTGCCGCTATCAAGCTTACAGGTAACTAATTGATCCCTTTCTACTTCATTTGCAACCGTGTTTTTAGGTATTATTGCAACTCCCGCATTGATTTCCAATGCACGTTTCACCGTTTCAACATTATCAAATTCCATAACAATGGAAATTTCCACATCGGACTGCCTCAGGATTTCGTCAGTCGCCTTTCGGGTAGGAATATCCTTCTCAAATGCGATGAACTCAATTCCCTTGAGCTCCTCCATCGAAAGGTTTTTCTTTTTTGCAAGAGGGTGATCTGGGTTCATTGCAACAATCAGTTCATCAGTCGCAAAAGGGATAACTGTAAGGTCTTTATGTTTTACTGGAAAAGCGACAAGGCCTAAGTCTGCAGAACCATGCAATACATCTTCATAAACTAAATTTGCCCGCCGATACTCAACCCTTGCATTTACAGAAGGAAATTCCTTCATAAAAGATTTAAGGTATGGAGGTAATTCGTGCAATCCAATGCTGTTAACTGTAGATATTTGGATGGATCCGCTCACCACATTCCTCATTTCGAGTATTTGGCAGTTTAGTTTTTCATACAGATTCAAAATCTCCTTGAAAGTAGTGTATAAAGTTGTTCCTTGCTGAGTAAGACGAAATTTCTTTTGGTTCCGATCCACGATTAGCATATCGTAAAAGCTCTCCATCGCTTTTAATTGCTGACTAACCGCGGATTGTGTAACTTCATTGAGACGAGCTGCTTTTGAAAAACTTTGAGTTTCCACCAAGTCACAAAATGTTTTGAAGTTTTGAATATGCATGCCCTAATAGATATTAATTGATCTTATGCTTATCAAACCTATTATTTGAAAAACTTATATTAAAATATGATATCAGAAGGAGAATTTAGAGAAAACCTCCAAAGACTGAGGGATCGGGTTGCAGAGGCATGTTCTTTTGCTAATCGTAAAGTAGAGGATGTGCAAATTCTGCCAGTGACCAAGAACTGGCCAGTTAGTGCAATTCATTATGCTCAAAATGCAGGCTTTTCCCGAGTTGGTGAAAACCGGGTACAAGAAGCACTTGGAAAGTTTGAGGATGTATCTGACATGAATTGGGATTTAATTGGTCATTTGCAAAGTAATAAAGCAAAGTTGGTTGCTGGTGCATTTTCGCGAGTTCAAACTGTAGATTCGCTCAAGTTACTAAATAAGCTGAATGATGCTTTAAAGCGAGCAGGCAAGGAAATCGGGATTTTTATTCAAGTAAATACCGGTGAAGATCCTGCGAAATCGGGAATTTTTGAAGATGAATGTGAGAAATTAATCGAACAAGCCTTAGGTTGTTCCAATATTAGGACGGAAGGCTTAATGACAATTGCTCCTTATGCACCCCAAGACCCCTCTGTCGCCAGGGATGCTTTTTCTCGATTACGCTTACTTCGGGACCGAATGGTTCAACAATTTAATATTTCGCTTAACGAGCTTTCGATGGGAATGACAGGTGATTTGAAAGAAGCCGTTCTAGAAGGGAGTACAATGATCCGGGTGGGTTCTGCTCTGTTTGGAGAGAGAACTTATTAATTTTGTATTCGAAGTAGGCTTGCTCAGAGCAAGGGAAGGCGCGAATATAAGTTATTGATGAAAATGTTGTCAAAAGTGGAAAAAGAAAAATTATGGACGAATATTCGTCGGTTACTTGATGATGAGAACCCGATTGTCCGACAGGCTATTATCAGAGAGCTTAAAAGCTATCCTGACGAGGGAATTCTTTTTCTTGAACAAGTTATTCGGGAACCGAATAATTTACTGGCGAAACATGCTCACAGTTTGATCGAGGAACTCGGATGGGTTGATGGTGTGGGAGCTTTTCTTCAATTTATTCGTTCTCAAAGATACGAACTTGAGACGGGCTGGTTTTTGCTAGATCGAACGATTTTCCCAACTTTGGATATTTCTACTTCGACTTTATTTTTAAACCAACTTGCGGACCGAGTCCGTGAACTTTTGACTCCTCCCCAAAGTGCCAAAGACGTTTGCTCAGTTATAAATAGGGTTCTTTTCCATGAGTTTGGTTTTCGCGGGGCTACAAAAGATTTTGCTGATCCTCAGAATAGTTTTCTTCATCGAGTTTTAGAGAGAAGAAAGGGACTACCTATCACTCTCTCGGTTTTGTATTTACTAGTTGCAAGAAGGATAAGCTTAGAGCTTGAACCCATTGGACTGCCGGGAAGGTTTATGGTTGGTTGTTTTTCTGATCGAAAGCCATTCTACATTGATGTTTGGGCGGGCGGAAAATTTTTTGAAATTGAGGAAATGGAGGGGTTCCTCGAGGATTCTTCGGTTGAGAGTTCAGGAGCTTCGCTCTTACCTGTAACTGTTGCAGAAACTTTGACAAGAGGATGCAGAAACTTGGTTCAGCAATACGCTAAATCTGGAGACCAAACAAATTCTGAACTTTTTCTGAAATTTGTAACTGAGTTTGAACGAATTTACCAAAGGGAAGCCAATGCTTGAATGCCCATTAAGGATAGAGGATGTTAGTCCACTCCCTGAAGATAAAGTAGGATTGGCCGTACTTGGAGCTCCGATTAAGCATTCGATTAGCCCTCAATTGCACCATGCAGCTTTAGAGGAATTATCAGCTCGTGCTCCTAATTTTTCTAATTGGCAGTACCATAAAATAGAGGTCGAATCTAAGGATTTAGCTTCAGCATTGCCTTATCTGGCAAGATGCGGATACAGAGGATTAAATCTTACTATTCCTCATAAAGTGGAAGTTTTTTCACTACTCGATACCATTGATCCGGAAGCTCGAAATATTGGAGCAGTAAATACTTTGAAATTTGATGGATCGAAATGGCAGGGTTTCAATTCTGATGGATATGGGGTGGAGCATGCATTACTTGGAAAGCTTCAAGTGCCCTTGGTCTCTGCCAATGTTGTTGTGCTCGGAGCTGGTGGAGCAGCAAGAGCAGCGGCAGCACAAGCTTTATCCGGAGGGTGCAAAAGTCTTTGGATCGGAAATCGATCAGCACTTCGTCTTGAGGAATTAATTGGAGAATTGAGAAATTCCTTTAATATTAGTTGCGTTAGCACATTCGAAATATCTCAAATTCCTTTAGCACTTTTTAAGATTGAAGAGCTCGTCATTATCAATGCAACATCCTTAGGGTTAGAAAAAAATGACCCCTCTCCAATTTCCCTATGTGACTTTCCGTCTTCGACTAAGGTCTACGACATGATTTACAACCCACCAGAAACGAGTTTACTTAGACAAGCAAAATTAATGGGAATGGCTTACGAAAATGGATTATCGATGCTAGTTCACCAAGCTGTTAGGTCATTATCAATATGGACTGAGCAAGAGGTTTCTGTTCAAGCAATGTTTAATGGGGCCCGCTCTGCAATTCCAAATTAGAGTATGATAGATGAAATACTGCTTAACCCTGTTGCTCTATCCTGTATCGGTCTGGTCGTTGGAACAATATTTGGCAGTTTTTTAAATGTCTGTGCTCATCGGATTCCTATCGGTAAATCTGTGGTACTTCCATCCTCTCATTGTCCTAGTTGTGGTACTCCAATACCTTGGTTCAGGAACTTGCCGGTTCTTACTTGGTTACTTCAAAAGGGGCGTGCGAATTGTTGTTCTTTTATTATCCCTGTACGCTATTGGTTTGTAGAGCTATTTGTGGGCATTATCTTCGCATATTTTACATTCCTATACTCACAAGATTTTGATTTGGTCGCATTATTTTTTCGCATCACTTTTTCATGGCTCATGATTACAGTCGCAGTCATTGATTATGAAACGATGATTATTCCCGATCGGTTGAGCGTAGGTGGGGCAATAATTGGTTTAGTTCTTTCTTTTATTTTCCCTGAAATACATCTTGAGGATTTTAGCCTGTCTTGGAATTCGCACTTTGCTGGAGGAATGCATGCACTCATTGGATTATTAGTCGGCTCTGCTTTGCTTTATTGGATTGGTGCGTTTGCACAGATTGCTTTTGGTCGAGATGCCTTGGGAGAGGGAGATATTAAACTTTTGGGATGTATTGGAGCATTCTGTGGTTGGAAGGGTGCAATTTTTACAATTTTTGGGGGAGCGATGCTCGGAACAATTTTATTAATACCGTTAATGGTTATTCAAAAAGTTTTTTTTAGAAAAGTAGTTACAGACAAAGAAGAGAATTTAAATTGGGGTGCGGAAGTTCCATTTGGCCCATATTTAGCAATTGCGGGATTACTTTATTTTGCTGCGGGACTATCTTCGTATGTTGATCCATGGTTCGATCCAATTTTATGGTTTTTTGATGATACTTTGCTTCAAGGTTCTTTTTAACATTGAAAAACCTGCCCGTTATCTGCATTTCATTTATCTTGGAACTCTAACCTTTTCCTAAATTATGAAGAAACTCCTAGTTGCCAATCGTAGCGAAATTGCTGTGCGAATTTTTCGTTCTGCGACTGAATTAAACTTGCGTACCGTTGCAATTTATGCCGAAGAAGACCGTTTTGGTGTTCATCGCTTTAAGGCCGATGAAGCGTATCTTGTCGGTAAGGGCAAGGGACCTGTTGCAGCTTATCTTGACATTGATTCAATTATTACCCTCGCTAAGGACAAAGGGGTTGATATGATTCATCCTGGTTACGGCTTTCTTTCCGAGAACGCTGAATTTGCTAGGGCCTGTGAAGATGCTGGTATTGCATTTATTGGACCCCGACCAGAATTGCTAGAGAGTATGGGCGATAAAGTTGCGGCAAAAAAAGCCGCAGATCAAGCTAAGGTACCAACTTTACCCGCTACTCCAAGTGCTGTTTCTAACCCCGCGCAAGCTCTGAAGTGGGGGCGTAAAATTGGTTTTCCGTTAATCATTAAAGCAGCCTTTGGTGGGGGAGGTCGCGGAATGCGGGTCGTGGAAAAAGAGGAAGACCTAAAAGCAATGCTCGAAGAGGCTCAGGGTGAAGCTGAGCGTGCATTTGGAAATGCTGCCGTCTTTCTCGAGCGGTATATTGGGCGTGCTAAGCATTTGGAGGTTCAAATCCTAGGCGATAGAAAAGGTAATATTGTTCATTTGCATGAGCGGGATTGTTCCGTCCAAAGAAGATATCAAAAAGTGGTCGAAGTGGCACCTTCTATTGGACTTCCGCAAGATGTTATAGATAATCTTTGTAATGCCGGGGTTCAACTTGCTGAGCAAGTCGGATATGACAATGCAGGAACAGTTGAATTCCTTTTAGATCAAGATACGAACGAATGGTTTTTCATTGAGATGAATCCACGTATTCAAGTTGAACATACGGTTACCGAGCAAATTACTGGTATAGATATTGTTCGGTCTCAAATCTTGGTTGCAATGGATAAGTCATTGCATGGAAAAGAAATCGGTATTCCAGCCCAAGATCAAATTCCCCGTAATGGCTGCGCGATTCAATGCCGAGTTACCACGGAGGATCCTGAAAAAGATTTCACCCCGGATTATGGCAAAATCTTAAGCTATCGATCAGCGGCAGGATTTGGAGTTCGTTTGGACGGTGCAATGGGGGATACAGGTGCCATAATTACTCCGTTTTATGATTCTCTTTTAGTCAAGCTTACAACTTCGGGTCCAAACCTTCAACAGGCTTTAGACCGTATGCATCGTTCTTTGCGAGAAATGAGAATTCGTGGAGTGAAAACGAATATTCCTTTTCTAGAAAATGTGATCAACCATAAGGATTTCGTTGCGGGTAAAGCGACTACTCGAATGATCGATGTAACTCCTGATTTATTTCGCTTTAAACCAAGGAGAGACAGGGCCTCCAAATTACTTAGTTATCTTGGAGAAATTATTGTCAATGGAAACCCCCAAGTTAAGGGGCGCTCTCGAATGGATGCCCCATTGCCTTTGATACATCCTGAGTATGATGCCAAGATGTCCCCACCTCGTGGCACGCGAGATCTTCTTCTAGAGAAGGGGGCCAAGGAGTTTTCTAAATGGATGCTTAAACAGAAACCTCTTTTGGTAACAGATACTACACTTCGGGATGCTCATCAGTCACTCTTTGCTGCGAGAATGAGAACTCATGATATGTTGGCGGTTTCGGATTTTATCGCTCGTCGTGCCTCCGGCCTTTTTAGTCTGGAAATGTGGGGTGGGGCCACCTTTGATACCTGTATGCGATTTTTAGGGGAATCGCCTTACGAGCGTCTGCGATTATTGAGAGAAAAAATCCCCAATATTTTATTCCAAATGCTCCTGCGCGGTTCAAACGGAGTGGGATATGCAAATTACCCGGATAATGTGGTTCGTGAATTTGTTGAGCATTCGTCGGAGGCAGGGATGGATATATTTAGAATCTTTGATTCTTTGAATTATTTGCCAAATTTAAAAGTGGCAATGGAAACAGTGAGCGAGCGAACAAAATCTCTTTGCGAGGCATCACTATGCTTTACAGGTGATTTTACTGATTCCTCCGAAGAAAAATATGTACTTAAGTACTATGTTGATTTGGCCAAGGAATTAGAAAAAATGGGTGCTCATATTCTTGCGATTAAAGATATGGCAGGGCTTTGTCACCCGATTGCTGCTTATCGATTGGTAAAGGCTCTGAAAAATGAAGTTTCGCTGCCTATTCACTTTCATACGCATGATTCAAGTGGAATTGCTTCTGCTTCAGTTCTTAAAGCTAGTGAGGCGGGCGTTGATGTTGTCGATTTAGCTATATCCTCACTTTCTGGGTGCACCAGCCAACCTAATTTAAATTCTGTTGCTCATTCATTAAGGAATGCTCCGCGATCTACGGGTTTGGATGTTGATGCACTCAACGACTTATCTATTTATTGGGAGGCGGTGAGGCAGTATTATGCTCCTTTCGACAGTTCACCACCTTTTGGTAGTGCAGAAGTTTTTCAGCATCAAATGCCAGGTGGGCAATATACTAATTTACGTGAGCAAGCTGGTGCATTAGGACTGGGAAAACGTTGGCCAGATGTGGTGAAAACTTATCAGCAGGTTAACCATATGCTCGGAGATATTGTTAAAGTAACTCCTAGTAGTAAAAGTGTTGGTGATTTAGCTATCTTTTTAATTACCAAAGGGGTAAAGCCAGAAGACTTAGTGAACCTACCACCGGAGACTGGTTTCCCTGAATCCGTTATCGATCTTCTTTCAGGAAATCTTGGCCAACCTAAAGGAGGGTGGCCGAAAGCTGTGCAAAAAGTGATCCTTGGCAAACAAAAACCTATGCGTGGTCGGCCAGGTGCTTCTGCACCTAAGATAGATTTGCGTAAAGAATCCACCAGTTTGCAGAAAAAATTGGGTCGCAAAGTTTCGAAAGATGATTTGTTTTCGAGCGTAATGTACCCAAAAGTTTTTGAGGATTTCCAAGCTTTTCGATCATCTTATGGGGACATTTCAGTTTTACCAACAACTGCATATTTTCATGGACTTGAACCAGGAGAAGAAATTGCAATCAAGATTGAGGAAGGAAAGACCTTATTTATCAAACTTCTTCATGTCGGAGATCCTGACGAAAAAGGGGAGCGCTCCTTAACTTTTGAATTAAACGGAAAAGCGAGGAGTACATTGGTTCAAGATAAATCAGTAAACGCCGAAGCAAAAGTCCGAGAAAAAGGCGACCCCGCTAACCCAAAGCATGTTGCCGCTCCAATTCCTGCAATGATCAGCAGTATTTCTACCAGCGTAGGGAAGAGTATTTCTAAGGGGGAAAAAGTTGCTGTGCTGGAAGCCATGAAAATGCAGACTACTCTTTATGCTTCCTCGGACGGCATAGTTGATGAACTATTAGTCAAAGTTGGAGATTCCGTTGAGTCGAAAGATTTGATCGCTCGTTTGCGTTAAAGAAATTGCTTTCTCTGTCGATTATTAAAAAGTGCGAATTTCATCACCTTTTTTCAAATTTTTTGCGACTTTTTTTAATCTATCGCTAATTTTCTTGTTCAGTTCCCCATTTCTATATGCGGGGACTCTTTTCGTTCCTGAGCCTCTTTTAGAACGTGCACTAGCTAAAACACTTCGAGTGGATCGGGATTCTTTAACTTCCGAGTTAGTTGCGGAAAAACTTGAATACTTTGAGCTTAATAATGCGGGGATACGTGATTTGACAGGCTTGCAAGCAGCACGAAACTTAAAGGTTCTAGTTTTGCGGGATAATTTAATTAAAGATCTTTCTCCCATTGCTGAACTTGCACATTTGCGGAGGCTTGATTTATCAGGCAACAAAATTTCTAATCTGTCTCCGCTCTCTGGCTTATCTCAAAAACAATTGCGGATTAAAATTCTAGATATTCAGGGGAAATTATCTAGTTTAAAAAACCCCGAAAATGAAGGTGCTGATTTGATTCTTTCGTTATCGGAGACCGTAGAAAAGGCTAAGCGTGGACCGTGGCAATTGAGGGAACTTTCTTTAGCGAACAATCGGTTACTTGGATTATCAGGTATATCTCATTTAAACTATTTACAACATCTGGATGTCTCGGGGAATGCATTAATAGATCTAGAAGGTGTTGGAACTCTAGATTCCTTAGTTACTTTGTATGCCCAAAGTAATCAACTTGGCCGAGTGGAAAGTTTTGTTGATCAAAACAGAAACAATGTTCATGACCCTGGCGAACCAATAGAGGATGAAAGTGGTAACGGAAAATTAGACACCGATCCGCTCACAGAAATTCAATCTCTAGCAAAATTAGTCAACTTGTATTTGTATGATAATATGTTGAAATCGGTTGCGTCCTTAAGCGACCTCCCTCGTTTACAAATCCTTCTTCTATCTGGCAATCAGTTGGAGGAAGTCAACAATCTTAGCGAATTTAAGCAATTACGTAGGCTTTCCTTATCTGACAACCGGATTAATAGCCTGGCAGGCTTAGACTCTTTGCCAAATATCGAACATTTGTACCTGGTAGAGAATAGAATTTGTGATTTGCGCCCTATACAATCCTTGAGAACATTAAAAGAACTAAGGCTTCAGAGAAACCAGTTTGTAAGCATAAAATCACTCTCTGCTTTTTCTGAGATAAATGTATTGTCCTTATCAAATAATTTTATTTACGAATTAAAACCCTTATTAGAACTCCGAAAATTAAAAAGATTATCTTTAACTGGAAATTGTTTAGAACTGACTAACCCCGTTATTGCCGAAACCCTAAACCGAATTCGTTCTAAAGGTGCTTTTGTCGTGACTGGAAATCAAAAAAAGAGAATTATTGAAGCGGAGCAATTAGTTTTTTCAATGATCGGTCATCCGGAATCAAATCGTATGCTAGGTAATTATTTGGAAAAAAATGGTTACTTGCGATTGATGGATTTTGTCGATGAACCAGCAATTGAAGAGGGGGAAAAAATCAATGCTCTTAAAACATGGAAAAATGCACTCATTGACGGTACCCTAAAAAACGATCAGTTTTTTTCAGACGAGTAAGCCTGTAAGCAGGTTAAGCGTTCAGATAAAGTAAAGTCGCAAGAATTATGGTCGCGATAAAGCAGGAAATATAAAGAATCCGCATGAAAAACTTTTGCATGCCGTGGGAGCGGACGACGCCGTCAATCATACGATAATATTCTTTTTTCCATTTTTTGGAAAGTCGGTTAGATTTAGCCACCATAACTCTATTACATTCATTTAATTAAGAATCGCAAGCTTCGATAAAGTTTCTTCCTTCTTTACAGAAAGTCAGGCTTGTTCTAATTATATTGTCTTGTATGTCTACTAAACAAAGGACTATCCGACACGAGCGATCAATTAAGGGGAAATCTCTACACACAGGAGAAGAAGTTAATCTTACTTTAAAACCTGCGAATGTGAATGAAGGTTACATTTTTCGGCGAGTTGATTTATTTGGGAAGCCTGAAATTAAACCAATTTCGTCCAATGTTACCGAATTAGTCCGTAGTACAACTATTTCCAATGGAAATGCTAAGGTACATACCATTGAACATGTTTTAAGTGCTCTTTCTGGTTGTGGAGTTGATAACGCAATTATTGAATTGGATGCAAGTGAACCTCCTATTCTCGATGGTTCAGCTCGCCCTTTTGTTAACCTTGTTTTGGAGGCAGAACCGGTTGATCAAGAAGAGGAGCGCAATTATTATGAATTACCCGAACCTTTATCCGTAACATCGGGTAATCGTTCGATGATTGCTCTCCCTTATGACGGGTTTCGTATCACATGTACATCAGCGGATGATCGCGGCAGCCATGTGCAGCATTTATCTGTGGATATTGACCCTGAGACCTTTGTTGCTCAAATTGCACCTGCCAGAACATTTACAGTCTACGAAGACATAGAAGAACTTCTTAAGTTAGGAAAAATTCGCGGAGGAAGTTTAGATAGTGCGATTGTAATTAAGGGTGACAAGATTTTATCTAAAGAACCTCTTCGCTTTGATGATGAATTTGTTCGTCATAAGATTTTAGATATTGTTGGCGATCTTGCACTACTCGGCAAACCGATCCGGGCTCATATCATTGCGGTTCGTCCAGGACATTCATTAAATTCCGATTTAACAAAGCAAATCCTGGAGAAAATGTTGGGTAAGGGAAAAGCTTTATCGGAAAAGAAGAAAAAAAAGTCGGTTGTATTACCTGATGAAACAGAGTTGGATGTTCGTCGTATTCTCGATGTGTTACCCCATCGCTTTCCTTTCGTAATGATTGATCGTGTAACTTCAATCGAAGGGAACGAAGTATTGGTTGGTATTAAAAATGTAACTATTAATGAACCATTTTTTACCGGCCATTTCCCTGGTCATCCAGTTATGCCAGGAGTCCTTCAATTGGAAGCAATGGCACAAGCTGCAGGTATACTTCTTTTAAGGAGAAGTTCCTCCGAAGGTAAAGTGGCGTTTTTTATGAGTGCAGATAAGGTAAAGTTTAGAAAACCTGTTGTTCCTGGAGACCAACTCGTAATCACTGCAACTTTAGAAAAAGTTCGAGGCAATAAATTGGCAACTGCAAGTGTTGAATGTAGAGTCAATGACAAGGCTGTTTCATCTGCTAACCTTATGTTTTCAATTGTTGATGCTGGAGAAGATAATTAATGCCAAGTAAGATTCACGCTCAAGCAATTGTTGAGAAGGGTGCTCAACTTGGTGAAAATGTAATAGTTGAAGCCTTTGCGTTAATTGGAAAAAGTGCGATCATTGGAGATCATTCAATCATTCGGCACCATGCCACGGTGGAAGGTAAGGTAGTTCTTGGTCAAGGAAATGAAATTTATCCCTATGCGCTAATTGGTGGACTGACTCACGATTTAAAGTTCAATGGAGGAGAGCCAGAACTTCATGTGGGTGACAATAATACTTTTAGGGAATATGTTACTGCTCATGTTGCCACCAAAGGTTACGATCGAACATCTATCGGCTCAGATAATGTATTTCTTGCCTACAGTCATGTCGCTCATGATTGTAGGGTAGGCAATAATCTTATTATGAGCAGTCACTCTGCTTTAGGAGGGCATGTGGAAGTCGAAGATCATGTCAACATTGGATGGGGGGTAGGCGTACACCAATTTTGTCGACTCGGTAATCATTGTATGGTTTCTGCATGTTCGAAACTTGTTCAGGATGTTCCGCCTTACATGCTTGCTGATGGATCTCCCGCTGAAGTGCGCTCAATTAATAAAGTGGGTATGGATAGAAACGGGTTTTCAAAATCTGAAATCGATATAGCAAAAGGGGTTTTTAAAGTTTTGTATAGAGGAGAATTTAACCGCCGACAGGCAGTTGAACATTTGGAAAACGGATCCAACTTATCTGATCAAGAAATTACCAGAGAAACTCTTCATTTTATTCAGAAAAGCGAGAGAGGCTTAGCCTAAATAAACTTTTAGTCATACCAATTTGAAATCTTCGGGTATGATTTTTCTCAAGTTTTGCAAAAGTAATTTGCTTTTTTAATGATAAAGATTCAAATAATTGGTTAATGGATTTTTACAAAAAAGATTGTCGGTTTAGGACAAAAGGTAAAGGTACTTATGAAATAACTCAAGCCGTACAGGCGGGGCTGAGTGAAGCAAAAATTTCCAATGGAATGGTTTCTGTTTTCGTTCGTCATACAAGTTGCAGTTTGGTTCTTATGGAAAACGCGGATCCTACTGCTCGTGTTGATTTGGAAAGGTTTATGGATGATTTGGTGCCCGAGGATAACCCTACTTTTGTCCACACACTTGAGGGGCCGGATGATATGCCTTCTCATATCAAAATGGCACTTACACACACGAGCGAAAATATTCCATTCATAGATGGACATTTACAATTAGGTACTTGGCAGGGGCTTTTTTTATGGGAACATAGAAATGCTCCTCATGATCGAAACCTCGTATTTAGTTATATTGGAAATTAGATGAAAGAATATCTACCTAAATTACTTTTAATTATTCTGCTTCCTGTCCTCGTTTCTTCTTGTGGACAAAGTGGGCCGATTGTTGAGGAGGTTGATGACTCAGCATTCCAGCGCGGTCGTTCTTTTTTGAAGGTAGGTAAGGATGAAGAGGCACTTGATGAATTCTTATCAGTGACTCGTCGAACCATCAATTGCCCAAAGTCGCATTTAGAGGTGGGACGATTATTCCTCACTTTGAAATCCCGTAAAGATCCAATTTCAGCAATTTATCATTTTAGAAGATTTTTATTACTTGAAAAAGATTCTCGTGAAGCGCCTAAAGTTGAACAGTTAATTGTTTCTGCTGAGCGTGAAATTATTCGAGATCTTCCAGGCGAGCCTTATTCAGACTATCTTGATTCCTTAGCTTTAAGAGATGAGAATGTTAAATTAACTAGGGAGGTTTCTGACCTCCGTGCTAGGCTAGGTCTCCCCCTGGGTGGAAATTCCTTGCCCGCAGTTAATTCAATTCGTGGGCCAGTCAAATCACCTGTTGCCAAGCCACCCGTCCCTGTACAAACGCAGCCAAAGCCTTCTGCTCGTGCACGTTCCTACAAGGTGAAGCAAGGTGATAGTCTATACGCTATAAGCCGAAAGCTTTATGGTGACTCCTCTTACATTGATTTAATATATCAGGCAAACCGCCAGTCATTACCGAGTAAAAACAGTCTGAAACTCGGGCAAACTTTGCTCATTCCGCCTCTCCCTACCTCACCATAAATCCATCGGATTCCATAGATGGTATATTTTGATAACAATGCAACTACTCCCCTTGGACAAAATGCTCTTCAGGTTTACAGATTAGCATTAGAACACGATTGGTCTAATCCATCTTCTCCCTATCGCTCAGCATCCCGGGTAAGAGCAAAGCTTGAGCAGGCAAGAGAAGAGCTAGCCTCCATTTTAGGTTTTCATAAGGATCAATTAATTTTCACCTCGGGTGCGACTGAAGCTAATAATTCGGTCTTTGCCCATGTGGCAAGTAATGAAAAAAAAGAAGGTCAATGCCTTCTTTCTCCCTTTGAGCATCCAAGTATTATTGAACCTGCAAAATATTGGTTCAAAGATCGTTTAACTTATATGCCCACAGATGATTCCGGTCGAGTTGACCTTGATCGGACTGAACAATTATTAAATACAGAAAATATTTCATTGGTTTCGCTCATGGCTGCAAATAATGAAACAGGTGTAATTCAGCCTTGGCAGGAATTAGCAAAACTATGCCTGAATCAAGGAATTTTTTTTCATTGCGATGCCACTCAGTGGATTGGCAAGTTAGACTCGTCCGCTTTTTCACTTTGTACTTCTTTTTCAGCCAGTGCACATAAGTTCTCAGGTCCTAAAGGACTTGGTTGGCTAGCTTGTAAGGAGCCAATTCAGCTTCAATTGGGTGGACAGCAGGAAAGGGAAAGTCGTGGCGGAACCGAGAATTACCCCGCAATTGCATCGATGCTTGTCGCACTGAAGGATGCAATCAAAGACTTGGATGGATTGATTCAAGGTGCAGAATGGAGAGATCAATTTGAACAGAGCATAATTAATGCAATTCCTGAAACAATAGTTTTAGGAAAAGAAAGTCCTAGGCTATGGAATACTTCGATGATTCTGCTTCCGAAGTTTAATAATTTAAGTTGGGTCGGAAAATTGGATAAGCGTGGGATTTCTGTTTCGACTGGTTCAGCTTGCTCAGCTGGAAATGTTAAGAATACTTCGCTTGTTTTCTCTATGGGATTATCTTCGAATGAGGCAGGGCGGCTTGTTCGGGTTAGTTCATATTCAGATCAGAATGAGAGCGATTGGCAAAATTTGGCTTTAGCTTTCACTGATGTATTCAAAGAATTAAAGGACGAAGCATCTCATTCATCGGTTATTTCTCTGTGAAATTTTAAAGTGCAGCTTCTTTCCATAAGTTTAGAAAGTTTTCGTAATATAGAGCAGGCAAATTTATCTTTCTCTACTCAGCGAATTTTCTTCCTCGGACCTAATGGACAAGGTAAAACTAATTTGCTTGAGGCAATCGGACTGTCTTCCACATTGCGATCCTTTCGGAAATCCGGTCTTGAGGGCTTAGTAATGGAGGGAAAAAAACAAACAAGACTTTTTTTTCGATTTCAGGACGATAGTGGAGAGATAAAAGAAACATTACTTGAATTTCGAGAAAAAGGAGAAAAAAATCTGGAAGTCGATGGTGAAAAGATTAAACGCTTTGCAGATTATTTAGGAAACTTTCCTTTAGTTTGTTTATCTTCTCGTGATTTTCGTCTTATTCGGGATGGCCCTTCTGAGAGACGAAAATGGCTCGATATTTTACTTTCTTCCTCCTCCGCTGAATACTTTGAAACCTTAAGAACATTTCATCGATCTTTACGGGAGCGTAATTCCTTACTTAAGCATGGAGGAGGAGACCGTGAATTAGATGCCTTCGAGCAAAACTTAATTCCCAATGCCTATAAACTTTTTCAGTTAAGGAAGATCGCACTTCCTCAATTATCAAAATCCTTAGCTAATTATTACAAATCTCTTTCAGGAGGGAAAGAAGATGCGAGTCTATTATACAAGCCAAATTTTGAGATGTCAGGCGTCGGTGATTATGAAAATAAACTCTCCAATGAACGCATGAGAGACAGACAGTTTGGCGGTACACGCCGAGGTCCGCATCGCGATGACTTTGAGTTTTTAATTGACGGTAAAGATGCTCGAACATTTGCATCAGAGGGGCAGCAACGGGGTATGGTGCTCGGTTTGCGACTCGCTGAATTTGATTATTTATTGCAAGCGACCAATCGCGTGCCTCTTGTGTTAGCAGATGATGTATTAGGAGAGTTGGACGAAGCAAGAAAAGCAAACTTTAAGAAACTTCTTCCTCCTCAAGCACAAGTTTTTGCATCTGGAACTACTTTTCCGGTTCAGGATGAACAGGACCATTGGGAGACCTTTCATGTTAAAGCCGGAACTTTCTCGAAAACCTAGGCTTTCCATTGACCCCTTTTTTCGTCATTTCCTTAGTTGTGTTAAATTCTGGATTTAATTTTTTGTATTGATGGAAGCCCTCACCATTACCCATTGGTCTCTCTTGGCTTTAGGTGCCCTTATTATGGGAATGAGCAAAGGGGGGTTGCCTGGTGCCGGAAATCTGACTGTGGCTATTTACGCCTTAGTTTTGGAGGATGCACTTGGACCTATCGGCGTCCCTCTATCGGTTGGATTACTCTTACCCGTTTTAATTTCTGCTGATATGACAGCCACTCTTGTTTACCGTAAGCATACGGATTGGAAATTTATTATTCGTTTACTACCTTGTTTTATCGTAGGCACGGTACTTGGATGGTGGGTTTTTGATTATTTCCAGGGGGGGGATGATCGAGTTCGCCAGTTGAAATATGTAATTGGTGGTATCTTGTTAAGCATGACCGCATTGCATTTTCTTGTGAAAATAAGAAACAGGATGAAATCAAAAAATAGGCAGAAAGAAGAGAGTATGCCCAAGGGTTCGGTCGTCTTAGGTCTTGTTTTTGGTTTGCTCGGGGGGGTTGCGACTATGCTTGCTAATGCAGCCGGGCCAGTTGCACAGCTTTACCTTTTGGCCATGGCCCTGCCCAAATATGCTTTTATTGGAACCTCTGCCTGGCTTTTCCTTATTGTTAATATAATAAAGATCCCATTTATGGTTGATCTTGAAATTATTACCTTGGATTCAATGTCGGTTAGTTGGTGGATGTTTATTCCAGCAGTTATTGGAGCTGGAATTGCCCCGATGATTGTAAAATATATTAACCAAACACTATTTGAGCGATTAGTCTGGTTTTTCATCGTTCTTGCGGGGATTCGTATGCTGTTTTAGAATTTTCTAAAAAATATGAGTAAAAGTACACGCAAGCTCTGGGCACAGCACTTGGCTGGGCAATCCCCTGCCAAACATAAAGTGGATTCTCAAGTTTTGCTTAGGAAAACGCCCTATAAAGGAAAAATTTTAGGAGTTGATCCAAGTTTACGTGGTACTGGATTGGCAGTACTTGAATGCGATGGAAACTCTTACAAGCTTTTGTATTCCGAAACGATTACCTTAAAACCAAAAGTCGATTCTATTGCCTGTCTGGGAATAATCCATCAATCAGTTGCTCAACTTCTTGATTTATGGAAGCCCCGTCACTTATCTTGCGAAGCAACCATTTATGTGCAGAATTTCAAAACTGCACAAATTATGGGAGCCGCACGAGGAGCTGCATTATCTGCCTCCGC